>NZ_CAKKTM010000223.1 GCF_920888515.1 Protofrankia sp. CiP1_Cm_nod1
CGCGTCCGCGGTGCTGCGCGCGGTCGGGCCCGTCAGCCCCACCAAGAGCCTGACCGGCACCAAGCCCACCACGGTGAAGGTCTCCACCGGCGCCCCCTTCACCCGGGCGGCCAGCGGCCTGGAGCACGCCCAGCGGTGGGCCGCCGCCCTCGGCGGGGACACGGCCGCCCTGGCCGACCTGTACGCCGACTACTTCACCCTCGAGTGGACCAAGGTCGACGACCACCTCGACGACACCGTCACCGACCGCGAGACCCTTGTGGAGCGGCTCGGCGGGATCGCCAGCGGGGAGAACGGCACCTACACCTTCACTCCCACCGCGTGGTTCGGCGGGCCCGGCGACAGCTACGGCCTCATCCACTGGAACGTCCGGATCGAGGGGGCCACGACCTACCGTGGCCTGCCCACCAGCGGCAAGACGCTGGAGACCCTCGGCTCGACGTTCCACCAGTTCGACTCCGAGGGAAAGATCATCCTTGAGTCGACCTACTGGGAGGACAACCGCGTCTTCGAGGCGCTCGGGGTGCCGGTCATCCGCCCGCACTACTGGGACGAGAACTTCGATCCGGCCAGCCTGCTGCCCGGATAGCACAGGGCCCGGGCACACACCCGGTCGCTGACGGCGACGGGATGCGAGCGGGACCTGCGGCGGCGGTGCCAGGCGAGGATTCGAGATCCGGTGACAGAGCCGGTCCGGGTACCTCCGCCACGGCCCGCCGCCTGTTCGCGTGCGCGCACCGTTCGCGGGCGGCGCGCCCGGGCGTCCCGCCCGGCGCCCTGTCCGGGCCCTGGCGGGCGGCGCCCGGGACGCCCTGTTCGCGCTCTCTTTGTACGTCAGGTATCTATTTGTACGTCGGGTGTGTCGGCTGCTCGGTCCAGATGGTCTTGCCCAGGCGGCTGTAGCGGCTGCCCCACCGCCGGGTCATCTGGGCCACCAGGAACAGGCCGCGGCCCCCCTCGTCGGTGCTGCGGGCATAGCACAGCCGTGGCTGGGTGAAGCTGGCGTCCGAGACCTCGCAGACGAGCAGGTCGTCGCGGATCAGCCGGACCCTGATCGGGCCCTGCGCGTACCGGATGGCGTTGGTGATCAGCTCGCTGATGACCAGTTCCGTGCTGAAGGACAGGGTGTCCAGGTCCCAGTCGGCCAGCTGCCGGGTCGTGAGGCCACGGACCTCGGAGACCACGGACGGGTCGGCGGGGAACTCCCACTCGACGACGGCCTCGGCCGTCACGGTGCGGGTGCGGGCGAGCAGGACGACGATGTCGTCCGCGGGCGGGGCCGAGGAGGTGTCGCCAAGGAGGGCCTGGCCGATGTCGTCCAGAGACCGGTCGCTCTCGCAGAGTGACTCCAGGTGTCCGTGGAGCCACTCCATCCCCTGGGTGACGTCGCGGTCGTACCGGTTGAGCAGGCCGTCGGTGTACAGGGCGAGGACGCTGCCGGGCGCCAGCGTGATCTCGGTGACCTCGAAGGGCATCCCGCCCACGCCGAGCGGCGGCCCGGGGGTGACGTCGACGAAGTCGACCTTGCCCTCCGGCGTCACCACGGCCGGCGGCGGATGCCCGGCGCTGGCGATCGCGCAGCGGCCGGAGACCGGGTCGTACACCGCGTAGACGCAGGTCGCGCCAACCGTGTCCCGCCGGGACGGGTCGGCCTCACTGGCGAGCCGCTGCACGAGGTCGTCGAGGTGGGCGAGCAGTTCGCCGGGCTCGAGGTCGAGATCGGCCAGGGTCTGCACGGCGGTACGCAGCCGTCCCATGGTGGCGCTCGCGGGCAGGCCGTGCCCGATGACGTCACCGACGACGAAGGCCACCCGCAGCGAGGACAGCGGGATGACGTCGTACCAGTCACCGCCCACCTGGCGCCCGCGGTCGGCCGGGACGTACCTGCCGGCGGTCTCGGCCGCGGTGGTGTCGGTCCTCGCCTGGGGCAGCAGGGCCCGCTGCAGCGCGATGGCCGCCCGGCGCTCGCGGGTGTACCGGCGGGCGTTGTCGATGCTCAGCTCGGCGCGGGAGACGATCTCCCGTAGCAGCTTGCGGTCGTCCCGGTTGAAGACCGGGGCCGAGCCGGTCCGCCACACGCTGACGATCCCGAACAGCAGGCCGCGGACGTACAGGGGCGCGCTCATCCCCGAATGCGCGTCCAGCGGGATCATCGCGTCCGTGAAATCGCTCGCGTAGGGGACGACCTCCGCCCGGGTGGTGGCCATCAGAACCCTGCCGCGCTGCAGGCTGTGGATTTCGAACCCGTCCGGGAACGGCGGGATCGGCATGTCCGTCCGGATGAATCCGGGATGCCAGGAACCGTGGTGGCGGACCGCGGCGACGCGCCGCAGGCGCAACTGTCCACCGCCGAATGTTTGCGGCGGCTCGTCTCCGGCCCGCACGGCTTCACTGAGATCGACCGTGGCCACGTCGGCGAGGGCCGGGACGAGGACCTCGGCCAGATCCTGGGCCGTGTGGTCGACGTCCAGTGAGCGGCCGATACGTTTGGCCGCCGCATAGAGCAGATACAGATCGTGCGGGTTCTGCTGCTGTCCGGTCATATCAGATCCATGGCACATTCCAACGACGTCGCATGAAACACGATCCCGATACCAGGCCTCCGTATCGTGCTGAAGGAGCACACGCCCGGCTCATGGGGCGACGTCGCAGAATACCATCCGATACGGTTTCCCGGCCGATTCACCGGTAGCTCCCGCCGGACGCCCCGCGGATATTCCTGCCTGGCGGGACGGAGCGGCCACGCGGCCGGCGGGCGCGGCGCGCAACGCGGCCGGGGGCACCTCCTGCGTGCACCTCCTGTGTGCGTCCGGTACATGGCTGCGCTGTCCTCCGCTGGCCGTCCCCGGTCGGCCCGGGCCGCGGTCAGTTCTGACTGTCGACTGGCTGGTGGGCGGTAGCGTCCGGTACATGCCCCCATCGCGGCCCGCGTCCCAGCCCACTTCCCGGGCGGCCGCCGGCGGCGGGCCACCGCGGCGGGGCATCCGTCAGGACACGCCGTGGCCGGGCAGGATCTGCCGCGCC
>NZ_CAKKTM010000224.1 GCF_920888515.1 Protofrankia sp. CiP1_Cm_nod1
GCGCGGCAGAGCGAGGGCCCGGGCGCCGCTGCCACCGCGGCGGCCACCGCGGCGGGGGCATCCGTCAGGAAAGCGCGTGGGCGTGGGCCTGGTGGGCGAACCCGGCCGGCGCGGCCTTCGTCGGTCGGGAAGCCTTCGTCCGTCAGGAAGGGGTGTGGGACGCGGGGAGCTGGCAGGCGCCGATGCATGGGGGCGGGGTGTCCTCCCCGCCCGGCCGACGCGGGTGGGCATGGCACGGGTACGCGCGGCGGCAGGCTGCGAAGATCCCCGCCTGGCCGGCACGGGTGGGCGCGGCCGTCATCCACGTGTGGGAGCGGAGCGCCGGTACACGCCGTGGCCGGGCAGGATCTGCCGCGCCGGGCGCCCAGGTCCGCATGTGTTCGGGTCCCGGACGGGGCGAAGACCGTCCAAGATCCACCATATGCGCACGAAAACTACGATCCCGGCACCAGACGGGGCTGTCGGCGGGACGTTCGGTGAGAAGGCCATTACCACCGGCGCTGATACCAGCGGCCCTGATGCCGTCGGTACCGCGCGCGGGTGGAGTTCCGCGGCGGTCCGCTGCCCGTCCCCGCGGGTCTTCTTCGCCTCCGCGGCCGCGGTGAACACGGTGCTGGGACGGGCGTCGACCCGGCACAGGGGGCGGCCGTGCCCCCAGCGGTCCGCCCACAGCAGCCGGGGGCGGACCGTGCTCGCCTACTGTGACCAGGGCTGTTACGACGATGCCGTCGACCTGCTCGCCGACGTCATGAACCGGCTGGGCGGCCGTCGGTTCGACGATCATGGCCGCGACGGAACATCACGCAGCCGTGGCGCCCGTGATGGGAGCGAGGCCACTCTGGACGGCTACGCGCTGAGAACCGCGTCCGCCGCGCTCGGGCAGCTCCATCGCAGGCGCCGCAAGAGCCTCGGGCTGCCGCAGCGGCCCGAGCGGGTCATCGACACCGGCTGGGCCGGGCGCATCCTGCCGGACCCGGGTGACCGGCGCCTGCTCGCGCACATGCTGACCTGGCTGGGCAGTGACGCACCGGCCGTGACGGACGCGGGCTGGCCGGTCGAGACGTGGGCGCCGCGGTACGGACTGCCCGTGGCGGCGATGGCGGCTCGGGTGGGCCGGGTCGCCGACGCCCTGCGGGAGGGCGACCCGCGCCGCTACTGGCGGTATATCGCCGAGCCGCTCGCGGCCAAGCCGCGGGTGCCCGCCCTGCTCGGCGACATCGAGATGGCTCATGACGACATGGCCGTGCACGGAGAGGCCGGGCACGGAGAGGCCGCGAACGAGGAGGCCGCGAACGAGGAGGCACTGTGCGCCGGATAGCGCTCCATATTCTCGGTGAGTCCGACGTAGGGCTGTTCAAGGCCGGCGCGGAGGAGATCGAAGCCCGTCTGGCCGCGCTACGCAGCAGTGATCCGGTCACTCGTGACATCGAGCTCGCGGGCACACCGGTGTCCAGGTTCGTCTCCCGCATCGGCGCGGGACCGGACGGCCCGGAGCGCATCCTCCTGATCGCCACGACCGGCGGTACCCGAGCCACCGGGCCGCTCGCCGACGTCGTGGCCGAGTACGTCAGCCGCCACACCGGCGGTGGCGGCCGGGTGACCGTCGAGTATGTCGTCGATCCGGCCCTGGAGCCCGCCCGGGACTGGATCCGGCAGTACATCGAGCGGTACGCCATCGACGAGACGACGCGCTGGGAGCTGCCGTTGGGCGGCGGGTCGACCGGCCTGGTGCTGGGTCTCCTCTTCGAGGTGCTCATCCGGGGCTTCCCGGTCACCCTCCGGACCGAGGACGACGCGGTGGCCGTCGTCGAACTGGGCATGCTGACGTGGCAGGAGCGGGAGGAGGCGATGAAACGGTGGCTGGTCCGGCACCGCTTCTACGACGCGCTCGCCAAGCTCGACCCGCGGTGGGAGCCGCTGGCCTGTCGGCAGGCGGTGAACGTCGCCGCCGTGCTCACCGCCGCCTGCGGTCCCCGGGACGACGGCCACTGGCTGCTTGACGACCGGGCGCGTGCGGCGCTGTTCGAAGCGGTCCAGGCGTCGTTCGCCGAGGGTCTGGCCCGTCAGGAGATCACCGACGGTGCCGCGGCCCGGACCTGGCTCAGGCGTTTCGCCACCGCGCACGTGCCCGCCGACCTGCACCTGGACGTCCTGCGCATGCTCGGCTGCCCGCCCTGGAGGCAGCTCGCGGTCGACCCGGCCATGGCCGAGCGGGTGGGCGCGCCGGTGGCGGCGCTGCTGAGCCCGGAAGTGGTGTGCTGGCACCGGAAGGTCATCCGTAACAGCCACGGCGCCCTCGGGGTGGTGGCCGAGCCGCCGGCGGCCGTGGTCGCGCTGCAGAACGACTGGATCGCGTCGCAGCACCGCGGTGGTCTACTGGCCGACTATCCGGCCTGGCTGGTGCGGGAGCCGCCCGCGGCCGGGCGGCGGGTCCTCCTGCTGCGCGTCCTGCGTACCGACCAGCGCAAGGACGACGACGTCCTGGACCAGGTGCTCGCCCGGCTCGGGGCCGGTGAGGTGCTGCTTGTCGAACTCAGGACGGCGCAGGGCACGACGACACCGCCCCGGCCCACCGTCACCGGTCCCTTCACGGTGGCGGTGACCGAGAAGGAGATCACGGAGACGCCGAGCCTGGCCGCCGCCTACCAGCGGGAACTGGTCAGATTTCTCGACGAGGAGGTACCCGGTGCCGACCTCGTCGACGAGGTCGCGGTGGTCCTCCCGCTCGGCGCCAAGGCGCTGGTCACCGCCGCGATGCTGGCCGCGGTCGACTGGTCGGTCCGCGCCGCCGCGCCGCTACAGGTCCTGACCACCCACGGTGACCATAACGACCGGGGAGTCGTGGCGACCAGGGGAGTCCACGAGGACGGCGATCGGGCCCTGGCCGCGCTCGGCCTGGACGGCGTCCTGGCCGAGCTGGCGGTGACGGCGCTGCGCAACCTCGACCTGACGGTCGCCGAACGTCTCCTGCGCCGCGGCTCGGCCCGGCTGCACGGGCTGGCCGACGAGGTCCGCGAGCTCCGGCGGGACGCGTTCAGAGTCCCGGAGAGCGCACCCGGCGTGGGGGGGCACGACGACCGCACGTCGGCGGCGGAGGTGTCGCTGGCCTGCGCGCGGTTGCGACTGTGCGGGCAGATCGCCGAGGAGCATCCGTGGGACGCCGCCTACCTGGCGACCAGCGTCCTGGACCACACCTTCCGGATGCCCGACGGGCAGACCCGGCGGTGCCAGGTCGAGGGCATCGGCCGGACCACCCTGACGAAGAACCGGGGCTGGGTGGCCGGGCCCGCCGAACCGACCGAGCGCCCGCAGGACTGGAAGCATCTGGCGCCGTGGCAGGTGGTCCGGGACAGGCAGAACGGGCATCGGCCGTCGTCGCAGCTACGCGATCTGCGCAACAGCCATCCGCTTTCGCACGGCATCGACCAGCCCTGGGAGAACCGTTACTGGGGCGGAGGCGAGGAGAAAGCGGGGAAGCGGGACGGCAGGCGGGAGAGCATCGCCGTCCCGACGGCCTCGCATGTCGTCCAGCTGCTCGCGGAAGCCGAGGCGGAGCTGCGCGACGCGCTGCGCGAGACATACCCGCAGGAAAGCTACCCGGAGGTGGCCCCCGTGGATCCGGAGCACCTCGTCCGGCGCCATCGGGACCTGCTGGTGCGGGTCGCGGGCCATCAGGGCGTGCCGGACGGTCAGGTACCGGCGGCCAGGGCGGCGAACCGGTCGGCCGCGGCCGCCTGCGCCGGGACGAGCGAGCCGGCCGGGGCATCGCCGGCCAGCAGCGCGAGGATCCGCAGCGCCACGTCGACGGAGGAGTCGAAGAAGCCGTCGAGGAAGCCGGCCTGACGGGGGCCGGCCGGCTGCCCGTCGCGGCCCAGCGGCGCGGGCACGACCAGATGGGCGAGGCCGGGACGTTCCGCCAGCGCCGCCCGCCAGCGCTCGACGGACGCCCGGATCTCGGCAACCGGGCGGCCGGACAGCTCCGCGACGGCTCCGAGCGCCCCACCCCCCGGGCCGTCCGCCGGGATGAGCAGCACCACCTGGACGTCGGGCGGAGCGCTGGCGAGCAGCCGGATATCGCCGTCGCCGTCCGCCGCCGGGTCGGCCAGGATGTGCGCCCACACGAGGTTCTCGGCCGAGGCGGGGTCCGCGAGCCAGCCTCGCAGCAGTTCGCTGGCCAGCGGCGTGTTCGGCCCGCGCCCCGGGTTCAGCGACCGGGCGAGGAAGTCGAAGCTTTCCCGTCCCCAGCCGAGCGCCGCCGACACCAGCGCGGCGACCGTGTACATCCCGGCCCAGCGCGGCCCGGCGACGACGATGCCGCGGGTGCCGGCGAGGACGGCCGCGTACGGCTCCGCGGCCCGCGCCGCGGCAAGGCGCGGGACGTAGACGCGTCCGTCCTCCCACGCGGACGACGGTTCCCCGACGAACAGGGGATTGTCCCATTCCGCGCCGGTGCGGTCGAACGCCTCGGCGAACACCCGCCCGGCCTCGCCGCGGTCGGCTATCCCGTCCCGCCGGTCGAGCAGCGCGTAGTCGCCGACGTGGTACCGGCAGCGCCGGCCGCGCCAGTGCGGCACGACGGTGACCGCCCATCCGCCGTGCCGCAGCGCGAGCTCGGCGAACAGAGCGCCGCCGGCGGCCCGGTGCTGTTCGGCGAGCAGCGCCCGCTGCAGCCGGAACCGGTGCTCGCAGGCGTTCAACCGCAGCGCCAGCGCCGCGACCGACGATTCGACCAGGCCGTAGGCGCTGAGCATCTCCAGCGGGTGGACACCTACCGCGCGGGCGAGGACCGGGATGGCGATCGGGTCGACCGCGGATTCGTTGGCGAGCCACCGCCGGACCTTGTCGGTGCTGTCCTTCAGCCCGAGCTGCGGGGCGACCTTGGCGGTGAGCGCGGGTGTCGTCACGCGGCCGCGCGTCATCGCGGCTTTCATCGCGTCCGCCCAGCACGCCTGTCCCGGCCGGTTTCTGGCGGAGGTCGGTACGGCGAGCGGCTGATACCGTCCGGCGGGTTCGGAATCGGGCACGCCTCATCGTCGCGCACCGGCGCCGGTGCCGATCACCTGCCCCGCGTCGTGTATCCGTGGGTCAGCCGGCGGCGGTGACGGCTGCCTCGACGATCGTGAAGACCTCGTCCGGGCGCAGCGAGCTGCGGGAGCCGCCGGGACGCCTGGGCGCGCCGCCGATCGAGCTGCCCCCGCCCCAGCCGGGTTCCCGCGCGGCGAGCGCGCCGAGGATCGTCCCCGGCTCCGCGACCGGCCCGACCGGGAAGCCGTCCACCAGGTCGCTGCGCCGTCCCACGGTGTACGCGGTCGAGCCGTCGGGCAGCGGCCGCCACATCACCGCCCGGGTGTGCCCCGCCTCGTACACCCGGTCGAAGGCGTCGGTGTCGCTGGTCGCCATCACCCATCCCGTCCCGGCATGGGTGATCCTGAACGACGCCGCCGGCCGCCGGCCGGCCTGGTCACCCGCCGGGACCGGATCGCTCCCGTCGGCCGGGCCGCCCGGGCCGGTGCCGGCGAGACCGCTGGCCAGCTCGGCGATCGCCGCCACGCAGCGGCTGAGGTCAGCGGCCATCCGCGCGGCGTCGCCGCCGCCACCGCC
>NZ_CAKKTM010000225.1:0-5458 GCF_920888515.1 Protofrankia sp. CiP1_Cm_nod1
GGGAGGGCAGTGGCACCCGGGCGGCGAACGCGGCGAGCAGGCCCGGTTCGGCCACCGGGTAGGCGGGGCCGTGCGCGTCCCGCCCGGCGACCGCCTCGACCAGCCGCCGCACCGGCCCGCGTACCGGCGAGGCCGCCGCCAGCCAGCCCGGGTGGGCCAGCAGCGCCACGGCCAGCGCGGTGTCCGCGTCGACGTCGTTGACGTAGACGGTGTAACGGCGGGGATCCAGCCCGAGCAGCAGCGCGTCGGTGACCTGTCGGCAGGTCGCGGTGGTCACCAGCCGGATGCAGGCGCCGTGGTGGTCGAAACTCAGCCGGCGGGCGCGCAGGTCGAGCGCGGGGCCCTGCACGACCCCGTCCAGCGCGATGCTGTACGGCGGCAGCTCGCGCAGCTCGACGACAAGGCCGGGGACGACGACCAGCGGCAGGTCACCGACGAGCAGCCGCCACCCGCCGCCACCCACCGCCACCGCCGTGCCGTCCTCGTGGCCCGCGCCGTCCCTGTCGTTGTCCTTCTCGTCCCGGTCGCTCATGTGCCCCGCTCCTTTGCCCGCCAGCGCGGCCGTGCCACCGCCCGGCCGCTTCTTCTGGATCCTGACGGACCACGGTGCTGGATCCTGACGGACCACGGTGCCGGCGGCGGCCCGGGGATCAGCCGCACCCGGAAGACGGCTGGGAGGCGACGGCTGGGAGGCAACGGCTGGGGGACGGCGGCTGGGCGGCCGGGAGCAGTCGTGCGGTTCCTGTTGACCTGAAGTGCGGTTGAGGTTGCAGACTGCTGTCATGCCTTTCCCGACATGCCTTACGGCGCCGCCGGAGGCGTTCGGCGCGCCGGCCGGCGGCCCGCCGTGGCATGGTCGTCCACGGGCGCGCGGCGTCCGCACCCACCCACCGTGACAGGCAGGAAAGGCGCGGCGCATCGCACAGGTGAGCAGCACGGAAGCCCGGAAAGAACCGTGCAAGGGACTCCTGCAGGAGCCGGAAGAGGCCGCTGAAGGGGCCCGGAAGGGACTACCGCCATGACCGTAGAGCTCAACCACACCATCGTGTCGGCGCATGACAAGAGCGCGTCGGCCGCCTTCTTCGCCGACGTCCTCGGGCTGGGCGGCCCGGCCCCGTTCGGCCACTTCCTCGTGGTCACGGCCGACAACGGCGTGAGCCTCGACTTCGCCGAGACGAAAGGCGCGGTCACCCCGCAGCACTATGCCTTCCTCATCGGCGAGACGGAGTTCGACGAGATCTTCGGACGGATCCGCGAGCGTGGCATCCGTTACTGGGCCGACCCGGGCCGCAGCCGGCCGGGAGAGATCAACCACGGCAGCGGCGGTCGCGGGGCCTACTTCCAGGACCCGGACGGCCACCTGCTGGAGATCCTCACCCGCCCTTACGGCAGCGCGGCCTGACGGGGGCCCGCCCGGCCCCCGCCGACGGGCCGCGGACGGGCCGCGGACGGGCCACGGACGGGTGGCGGACGGGCCGCGGACGGGCGGAGCGGGTTGCCGTCCGCCGGCCGCGGTGAAGGTGCCGGCCACCGTGAAAGTTCTGTCTCGGGCCGGGTCACCAGCGATATCGTCCAGTCAGTTGTGACTGTTATTGCGAGCAGAACTGGGGAGATCGATGCGGATCGGCATGACGCTGAGTTACAGCGGTGGCTTCACGGAGGCCGTCGCCGAGCTCGAGGACTTCGAGAAGGCCGGACTCGACATCGTCTCGGTCGCCGAGGCGTACACCTTTGACGCGGTCAGCCAGCTCGGCTTCATCGCGGCGCGGACCAGCCGGCTGGAGATCGCCTCCGCCATCCTGCAGCTATACACCCGTACCCCGACACTGACCGCGATGACCGCCGCGGGCCTGGACTTCGTCTCCGGTGGCCGGTTCTGGCTCGGGCTCGGCGCGTCCGGGCCACAGGTGATCGAGGGCTTCCACGGCATCCTCTACGACGCGCCGCTGGGCCGCACCCGCGAGGTGATAGACATCTGCCGCCAGGTGTGGCGGCGGGAACCCGTGGTGTACAAGGGCAAGTACTACCAGGTCCCGCTGCCGGAGGGCCAGGGCAGCGGCCTCGGCAAGCCACTGAAGATCATAAACCGTCCGCTGCGGCCCCGGATCCCGATCGTCCTGGCCGCGATCGGCCCGCGTAACGTGGCGCTGGCCGCCGAGATCGCGGAGGGATGGCTGCCGGTGTTCTTCCACCCGGACAGGGCCGACAACGCGTGGGGGAGCGCCCTGCGGGAGGGCTATGCCAGGCGCGACCCCGAGCTCGGCCCGCTGGACATCACCGCCAGCGTGTTCCTCGCCATCGGCGAGGGCTACCAGGACGATCCCGAGCTGCTGCGGCCATATCGCGCCCAGCTGGCCCTCTACATCGGCGGCATGGGCGCGAAGGGCAGGAACTTCTACAACGACCTGGCCTGCCGGTACGGGTACGAGCAGGCCGCCGACGTCGTCCAGGAGCTCTACCTCGCCGGGCGCAAGGAGGAGGCCGCGGCCGCCATCCCGGAGGACCTGGTCCGGGACACCTCGCTGGTGGGGCCGCCCGGGTACATCAAGGAGCGGGTCGCCGCCTTTGCCGAAGCCGGTGTCACGACCCTGCACGTGACGCCGCTGGCGGCCGCGCACGCCGAGCGTGTGCACGCCGTCGAGCAGCTACGCGCGATCATCGACTGACCGCCGGCCGGGGACGGGCGGCGGGCGCGCCCACCGGCGGGCACGGCCCGCCGGTGGGCGCGGGCTCTGGGAGGAGCCCACGCCCCCTTCGTCCCCAGGGCCGGCCGGCCTCGCGGCGCATCGCCGGGCCCGGCGATGCGCCGGGCGTTGTGCCGGTGTCGGGCGGGTCAGCCTCGGAGCAGGTGGCGGGCCATGACTATGCGCAGGATCTGGTTGGTGCCCTCGTAGATCTGGGTGATCTTGGCGTCGCGCAGCATCCGCTCCACCGGGAAGTCCCGGGTGTACCCGGCGCCGCCGAACAGCTGCACGGCGTCGACGGTCACCGCCATGGCCACGTCCGAGGCGAACGTCTTGGCCGCCGCGGAGCGGAAGCCCGCCTGCGGCTCACCGCGCTCGGTGGTCGCCGCCGAGGCGTACACCAGATGCCGCGCGGCCTCGATCTTCATCGCCAGCTCGGCCAGGATGAACTGGATGCCCTGGAAGTCCCCGATGCGCTGCCCGAACTGCCGGCGCTCGCGCACGTAGTCCACGGCCGCGTCCAGCGCGCCCTGCGCGATCCCCAGCGCCTGCGCCGCGATCGTCGGACGGGTGTGGTCCAGGGTGGCCAGCGCCGTCTTCAGGCCGGTGCCCGGCTCGCCGATGATCCGGTTGGCCGGGATCGTGCAGTTCTCGAAGTGGATCTCCCTGGTCGGCGATCCCTTGATCCCCAGCTTCCGCTCCTTGTTGCCCACCGAGAAGCCCGGGTCGTCCCGGTGCACCACGAACGCGGAGATGCCCCGTGAGGGCTTGTCCGCGTTCGGGTTGCTCACCGCCATCACCGTGTACCAGGTCGACTCCCCGGCGTTGGTGATCCAGGCCTTCGTGCCGTTGAGCACCCAGTGGTCCCCGTCCAGCTGGGCGCGGGTGCGCATCGACGCGGTGTCCGAGCCCGCCTCTCGTTCGGAGAGCGCGTACGAGATCCCGGCGCCGGCCGCGATCTCGGTCAGCACCGTGCGCTTGAGCTCCTCGTCGGCGGACAGGATGATCGGCTGCGAGCCCAGCTTGTTCACCGCCGGGATCAGTGACGAGGACGCGCACACCCGCGCGACCTCCTCGATCAGGATGCACGCCGAGACCGCGTCCGCGCCCTGGCCGCCGTAGGACTCCGGGATGTGCACCGCGTGGAAATCCGCCTTCACCAGGGCGTCACGGGCCTCCGCCGGAAACCGTTCGGCTTCGTCCACCTCCGTCGCGTATGGCGCGATCTCCTTCTCCGCCAGCGCGCGTACGGCCGCGCGCAGCGCCTCGTGTTCCTCGCCGAGCTGGTAAAGCCCGAAGCCCTGGCTCATCCCCGACTCCTTCCCGGAAGATCAACTGTGATAGTCGTAGAAGCCACGACTGGACTTCTTGCCCAGCAGGCCGGCATCGACCATCCGTAGCAGCAGCGGCGGGGCGGTGTAAAGGGGCTCCTTGAACTCCTCGTACAGCGAGTCCGCCACCGCCTTCACGGTGTCCAGGCCGATCAGATCCGCCAGCCGCAGCGGCCCCATCGGATGGGAGCAGCCGTACACCATGCCGTTGTCGATGTCCTCCACCGACGCGAAACCCGACTCCATCATCCGGATCGCCGACAGTATGTACGGGATCAACAGCGCGTTGACCACGAAGCCCGCCCTGTCCTGCGAGCGGATCACCGTTTTGCCCAGCGCCCCGGTGGCGAAGTCCGTCACGGCCGCCAGGGTCTCCTCGGAGGTCAGCAGCGACGGGATCAGCTCCACCAGCTTCAGCACCGGCACCGGGTTGAAGAAGTGCAGGCCCACCACGTACGCCGGCCGGGTCGTGGCCATGCCCAGCTTCATGATCGGAATCGACGAGGTGTTCGACGCCAGGATCGCCTCGGGTGAGGCCACCACCTTGTCCAGCGCCGTGAACACCTCCAGCTTGGCCTGCTCGTTCTCCGCGATGGCCTCGACCACCAGGTCCCGGTCGATGAAGTCGTCCAGGCTGGTGGTGTAGCGCACGCGGCTCAGCGCCGCGTCGCGCTCCTGCTCGCTCAGTTTCTGGCCGCGGACCGCGCGCTCGAACGACTTCTCGATCCGCCGCTGCCCCGCCTCGAGCGCGAGCTGGCTCACCTCGGTCACCACGACGTCCAGCCCTGCCCGGGCGCTGACCTCGGCGATGCCGGAGCCCATCAGCCCGGCACCCACGATTCCCACCCGCTGGATCCCACTCATGTCCAGTTCTCCTCGTCCTGGCCCGGTGGGCCGTCGCCGCTCGTCCTGGCCCGTGGGCGCCGTTCCCGCGCCGGCTCGGTAGCTTTCCGGATCTTTCCGGTTTTCGCCGGCGGATGAGAGCTTCCGCCGTCACGCGCGAGAGATATTTTGACATCCATCTATCGGATGTACAAGCTTCCTGCCGTCGATACCGTACCCATCGCCGTCCATCACGCTGGGTCGGGTGGCCGGCTCCGGCCGGAGGCATGTCGCGATCTTTACAGGTAATCCCGGGACCGGGCTGTGAGCCGTAGCGACACCAGGACATTACTTTCCGTTATATCGCTTCGTGGGCCGGTTCCGCCGGCCGTTGACGCCGCGGGCGGACGGGGTGGCCGGCCGTACCACGTCCCCTGTCCGTTCCGGTGGTGGGTGCCCGCGTCCTGTGGAACCGGGTGGAATCCGTCTGTATCCGGTTTTATTTGACGTGATATGGCGGAATCCGGTGCTGTCCGGTGGAACTCCGCGTGATCGGTATGAACCGCCGTGGCATGCGTGCGTCAGGTTTTCGAGCGCGTGCTGTAGCGGTTATGTTGCGGA
>NZ_CAKKTM010000225.1:6089-7643 GCF_920888515.1 Protofrankia sp. CiP1_Cm_nod1
CAGGCAGGCGGGCGGGGCGGAGCAGGGGCGGCGGGCGGGATTCGCGCCGGCTCGCCGACGGAGCCGCCCGACGGAGCCGCCCGGAGGCGGGACCGGTCGAAGGCAGGACTGATTGAAGGCAGGGCAAGCCGGCGGCAGGGACCGGCGGCAGGGACCGGCGGCAGGGAGCGGCGCTGGCGGGAGCGGCGTGGCAGCGGATGTCGCGCGCTGTGCCGGGGAAGCGCCCGGGACATGCCCACCGGAACGGGCGGGGGGCCGCGGGACGGGCGGAGGACACGGCGGTGGGGGACAGCGGTGAAACGGAACAGCATGGCCATCCGGACGGTGACGGCCGCCGCCGGGGCGCTCGCGGTGGCGCTGTCCGCCGGCGCATGCGGGGGAGGGCCCGCCGGTGGCCGGCGCGCCCAGTACGCCATCGGTTTCCAGGGGCCGCTGTCCGGCGCCGACCAGCGGTTCGGCCTCGACACGGCCAACGGCGCCCGGGCAGCGGTCGAACGGGCCAACAGCAGCGGGCGGCTCCCGTTCACCCTCCGCCTGGTGACGGCCGACGACTCCGGCGACGCGCGGCAGGCGCCCGGCGCCGCCCGCAGGCTCATCGACGATCCGGACGTCATCGCCGTGGTCGGGCCGCTGTCCTCGGACACCGCCGGGGCGAGCGAACCGCTCTACAGCCAGGCCGGCCTGCTGTCGGTGAGCCCGACCGCGACGGATCCGCGGCTGACCGGGCTCGGTTTCGTCAGCTTCTACCGTGTGGCCGCCTCCGACACCGCGCAGGCAACCGCCGCCGCCGACTACGCCGCGAAGGCGCTCAGATCCCGCAGGGTGTTCTCCCTGGACGACGGGAGCGTATACGGCACGGCGCTCTCCGGCGCCTTCGAGAAGGAGCTGCGGGCCCGGGGGGCGGCGGTCACGCACGATGCCGTCGAGTCCACGGGGAGCTATACCGCCGAGGCGGCGAAAATAATATCCGGGAAACCGGACACGGTGTTCTATGCCGGTCATCCCCAGGAGTTCGCGTCGCTGGCCGGGGCGCTGCGCGCCGGGGGGTTCACCGGGGCCGTCATGAGCGGCGACGGGCCGGCCGACGACCGGTTCGCCGCCGCGGCGGGCGCCGAGGGCGCCGAGGGCGCCTACCTGATCGGCCCGTGCGGCGGCCCCCCCGGTGACCCGCGGGCCGCCGGCTTCGTCGCGGACTACGGGCGGGTCACGGGCGGCGCGGAACCGGGCAGCTGCTCCGGGGAGGCGTACGACGCCACGACCGCGGTCGTCGAGGCGCTGCGCGCTCTCGGGCCGAGGGCCGGCCGGGAGGCGGTGACGCAGACGTTCGCCTCGGTCGACATCCAGGGCGTCACCAGGCGGGTCGCCTTCGCCCCGAGCGGTGACGCCGCCGATACCACCGTGTACGTCTACCAGGTCCGCGGCGGCCGGCGGCACCTGCTCGGAACCACCGCGGCGCTGACCGGGCCCTGAGCCGGCGGCACCATCCGGGCTTCGGGCCGGCGGCGCAGGCCGGGCTGGCCGGGTGCTCTGCCGGCCGGCCAGCCCGGCCAGCAC
>NZ_CAKKTM010000226.1 GCF_920888515.1 Protofrankia sp. CiP1_Cm_nod1
CGTCCGGGGCGGCTGGGGCCGGGGCACCGGCAGCGTGACCGGCCTCGCGCTCGCCACCGCCGCCGGCGCCGGCGCCTGGATCGACCCCACCGCGCTCACCGCGGACGACGACGCGGCGCTGGCCGCCTGGCTGGCCGACGAGCGCCGGCCCAAGGCCGCCCACGACGTCAAGGGGCCCATGCTCGCGCTCGCCGCCCACGGGTTCTCCCTCGCCGGTGTCACCAGCGACACCGCGCTCGCCGCCTACCTGGCCCTGCCCGGCCAGCGCACCTTCGACCTCGCCGACCTCGTCCTGCGCTACCTGCGGCGCGACCTGCGCCCGGAGACGTCCGGGACGGGGCAGCTGACCATCGACGGGTCGGACGAGACGGACGCCGCCGCCGCCGACGTCGTGCGGGCCCGCGCGACGCTGGAGCTCGCCGACGCCCTCGACGCCGACCTGGACCGCCGCGGCGCCACCGCGCTGCTGCGCGACGTCGAGCTCCCGCTGGTCACGGTGCTCGCCGGGATGGAGCGGGCGGGGATCGCGGCCGACACCGACCACCTGCTCGAGCTCCAGAAGCACTACGGCGCGCAGGTCACCGAGGTGGCCGCGCAGGCCCACGAGATCGTCGGCCGGCCGTTCAACCTCAGCTCGCCCAAGCAGCTGCAGGTGATCCTCTTCGACGAGCTGGGCCTGCCGAAGACCAAGAAGATCAAGACCGGCTACACCACCGACGCGGACGCGCTGGCCTGGCTGGCCACCCAGGCCGACCACCCGCTGCTGGCCGTGCTCCTGCGCCACCGTGACGTCGCCCGGCTGCGCACGGTGGTGGACTCGCTCATCCCGATGATCGACGACGCCGGCCGCGTCCACACGACGTTCAACCAGATGATCGCGGCGACCGGACGGCTGTCCTCGGCTGACCCCAACCTGCAGAACATCCCGGTGCGCACCGCCGAGGGCCGCCAGATCCGCCGGGCGTTCGTCGTCGGCTCGGGGTACGAGTCCCTGCTCACGGCCGACTACTCGCAGATCGAGATGCGTATCATGGCGCACCTCTCCGGTGACCAGGGGCTGATCGAGGCGTTCGCCTCGGGTGAGGACCTGCACACGTTCGTCGCCGCCCAGGCGTTCGGCATCCCGGTGGGCGAGGTCGACCCGGAGCTGCGCCGCCGGATCAAGGCCATGTCCTACGGGCTGGCCTACGGCCTGTCGGCGTTCGGGCTCGCCGGTCAGCTCGGCATCCACCCGGAGGAGGCCCGCGCGCAGATGGAGGCGTACTTCGCCCGGTTCGGCGGGGTGCGTGACTTCCTGCGCGGCGTGGTCGAACGGGCCCGCGCGGACGGCTACACCGAGACGATTCTCGGCCGCCGCCGCTACCTTCCCGATCTGACCAGTGACAACACGCAGCGACGGCAGATGGCCGAGCGGATGGCGCTCAACGCCCCCATCCAGGGCTCCGCGGCCGACATCATCAAGATCGCGATGCTCGGTGTCGACCGGCGGCTGCGGGAGCACGGGGCACGGTCACGGCTGCTGCTGCAGGTGCACGACGAGCTCGTCCTGGAGATCGCCCCGGGCGAGCGCGCCGACGTCGAGGCGCTGGTGCGCGCCGAGATGGGCGGGGCCTACCGGATGTCGGTCCCCCTCGAGGTCAGCGTCGGTTCCGGCCGGACATGGGACGACGCGGCGCACTGACATCTCCGGCGCCGTCCCGGCGCCATTCCCGTCACCGCCCGTCATTTCTGTCGCCCTCCGTCCTGTTGTCATCTTTTCTGTCGCCATCCGTTATTGTCCTTTTTACGCGGTTGCTGTCCGTTCTGTCGCCACGGACGTCTGCCACCGGATGCCCCGACGTGGGCGTGGACCGTCGGATTCGGGTTACTGTGGAGAAACGGCATCGTTCCCGTGTCGTGATATGAACGTCAACTA
This sequence comes from Protofrankia sp. CiP1_Cm_nod1, assembly GCF_920888515.1. Lineage (GTDB taxonomy): Bacteria > Actinomycetota > Actinomycetes > Frankiales > Frankiaceae > Protofrankia. The sequence goes on from NZ_CAKKTM010000226.1 coordinate 1,916, forward strand.
AATGTCCGGCCCGTTCCCATCCGTATCTCGCCGAGTGGGTTTTTCCCGGGTCCGGGCGGTCGCCCGGACAGGTGCAGGTGCGTCGCGGTGCGCGAGCGTCGCAGTGCGTGAGCCGCTCCCAGCTGTGGGCTGACAGGTTCCGCCGGCCCGGCGAGCCCCGTCGGCGAGCCTGGTGGAAAGACCGAGGCCCGGCAGCCATGTCGAGGCCCGGCGGAAAGGCATTGTGTCGTTGTCCGTGTAGTGCACCGATGGCCATGAAGTGGAGCCGTCTACGCCGTCGCGCCCGGCCGCCCCGGATCCGGGATATGTCCCGGACTCGGTCCATGCCCCGGATTCGGGTCATATTCCGGATTCGGCCGGTGCGGCCGTGGCGCCGCGCACCCGATGGCAGGAGGACCGATCGCCGTGAGCCTCTCGTTCTTCACGGACCGGCGGCTTTTCCTGATTGTTCTTTCCACGGTGGGCATCGTCGCGTTCACGGCGTTGGCCCTGCTGCCCGGCTCGCCGGGGCAGGACCGGCTCGCCACGTGGCTGGCGGCGGCGATCAGCGCGGCCAACCTGCTCGCGGCCATGCTGCTGGCCCGGATCGGCCCAAGAGCGCACCAGCTCCTGGTCTTCTCCTCACTGCTGGCCGTCACGATCGCGCTGGGCGGCAGCGACTCGGGCCGGGACAGCGACCTCTACCTGCTCTGGTACTTCTGGATCGCCGCCTACGCCGCGATGGTCGTCCGCCTGCGGGTCGCGCTCCTGCACGCGCTGGTCATCAGCGCCAGCGCGGTGCTGGGGGTTGCTCTCAAGGGCGACCTGTACCCCGGTGGGGCGGCGGTGGTGATGGCCATCGTCACGATCGTCGCCACCACCCTGGTGACGTTCTGGGTCGGCCGCTGGAACCATCTGCTGATCGTCCGTGACCTGCTGACGGGCCTGGCGAACCGGTCCGGCCTCGCCCACGCCGCCCAGCCGGCGATCGCCGCGGCGGTCGCCGACGGCCGGCACGCCGTCCTGGTGCTCCTCGACATCAACCGGTTCCGTGAGGTCAACGACGCCCTCGGCCATCCCGCCGGCGACCGGTTGCTCCAGGTCGTCGCGATGCAGCTGCGTAACGTGGCGACGGATCCCGCCCTGGTCGGACGTCTCGGCGGCGACGAGTTCGCCGTCGTCCTGTGCGGGCTCGAGCTGCCCGACGAGCCCGCCGCCGCCCACGAGCACCTGCGCGCGATCGGCCGTACCGTGATCAGGCAGCTGCGCGGCCCGTTCCGCATCGACGGGGTCGACGTGGAGGTGGAGGCCAGCGCGGGCGTGGCGGCCGCGCCGACGCACGGCACGACCCTCGGCACGCTGCTGCCGGCCGCGGACGCGGCCCTGCACGCGGCCGCCCGTGAGAGCGAGCGGGTCGGCGTCTGGGACGCGGGCATGGGCGGGGTACGCCCGTGGGAGCTCGCCCTGCACGCGCAGCTGCGCGCCGCGATCGCCGGTGACGAGCTGGTGCTGCACTACCAGCCGCTGCTGTCCTGCCAGACCGGCCGGATCGCCGGGGTGGAGGCGCTGTTGCGCTGGGCGCATCCGAGCCGGGGGCTGCTGGCGCCCGGCGCCTTCCTGCCGATGGCGGAACGGTCAACCCTGATCATCGACCTCACCGAGTGGGTGCTGGACGAGGCCCTGCGCCAGTGCGCGGACTGGGCCCGCGCCGGCGAGCACACCCCGGTGTCGGTGAACCTCTCGGCGCGCATGCTCGTCCGCGACGACCTGCCCGACCTGGTGTCGGAGACGCTGGGCCGGCACGGCCTGCCCGCCGACGTCCTGACCCTTGAGATCACCGAGAGCGCGCTGGTCACGCAGCCGGCGCGGGCCGCGGCCATGCTCCGGGAGCTGCGCACCCGCGGGGTCAAGCTGTCGCTGGACGACTTCGGCACCGGCTACAGCTCGATGGAGATCCTCAAGACCCTGCCGTTCGATGAAGTGAAGATCGACAAAGGGTTCGTCTCCGACGCCCACGGCAGCCTGCCCGACGTCGCGATCGTGCGCTCGGTCCTGGATCTCGGCCACCGGCTGGGGCTGCGCGTGGTCGGGGAGGGCGTCGAGGACGCCCGGGCCATGCGGATGCTGATGGAACTCGGCTGCGATCTGCTGCAGGGCGACGCGATCTCGTCCCCGCTGCCGCCCTCCGCGCACCTGCTGACGGTGCTACGCGCCGGCACCTACGAGGTGTCCCTGGCCCCCGTGGGCGGCACCGGGCCGCGGCCCGCCGGTGCCACGCACCCCGGCGGCGCGGAACCGCCATCTGACGGCGGGCCGCCATCTGACGGCGGGCCGGTAGCCGCCGCGCCGACAGCCGCCGCGGCCGCCGTGGCCGCCGCTGACG
>NZ_CAKKTM010000227.1 GCF_920888515.1 Protofrankia sp. CiP1_Cm_nod1
GCCCGGGAACCGTCCGCGGGCCGGCATCCAGCGGCCCGCGGGCCGGCGGACGGCCAGAGCCAGAGCCAGAGCCAGGGCCGGGGCCAGGGCTGGGCGACACCGGACCGCTCGCCCTGACACCGGCGGACGAACCGGGCCGGCGCGGGGCCCCACCCGGCCACCAGCTCCTCGAGCCCGACCGGGACGGCGCGTTCGACGAGATCGCGACGCTGGCCGCCCGCCTGTGTGCCACGCCCGCGGCGTTCGTCGCCTTCCGGGGCGCCGACCGGCAGTGGCGCCGGGCATGCTACGGATCGACCGCCACCGAACTGCCCCAGGAGGCCCTCCTCGGCCTGGACGCACCGGCCGGGCCCGCCGCCGTGGTGGAGATCCCCGACATCGCCGGCGACCCCCGTTTCGCGCGGCTGGCCGCGCTCGGCCCGAGCAGCCCGTTCCGGTTCTACGCGGCGGCGCCGATCCGTACCCCGGACCACGCGGTGATCGGCCATGTCGCGGTGCTCGACCGTGTCGCGCGTGCCCTCACCCCCGGGCAGAAGGAGTCCCTGGCCGCGCTGGGACGGCAGAGCGCGCACCTGCTGGCGGCCCGGCGGGCCGTGTGCATGGCCGACCAGGTCACCGCCGCGCTGGGCGCGCTCGACCAGTTCTGGTACCCGGACCATCTCGACCCGGCGGTGTCGATGGTCGCCGAGGTCTCCCGGAACCTGCTCGACGCGGACGCGGTCAGCCTGCTGCTCGCGGACATGCCCGGCTCGACGGTGTTCCACGTGGCCGCGTCCGCCACGAGACCGGACGAGGACACCATGATCTCCTCCGGGGCCCGCTTCACGGAAAGTGACGAGACCGGTATCGGTACCGTGCTGCGCACCCGGGCACCGGTCTTCTTCCCGGACGTGTCGACGTCACGGCCGTTCCCGCACCGGGTCGTCCGCCGGCCCCGCATCGCCTCGGCGCTGCTGGTGCCGATCCCCGGTGAGGGCGGCCTGATCGGCCTGGTCGCGGCGTGCTGGGCGGCGACGCGCACCCGGGTCGACCAGGCGGGGCTGCGCGCGGTCACCCTGCTCGGCGGGCAGGCCGGCCACACCCTCGCGCGGCTGCGCACGGCCCAGGTCCGCGTCCGGGAGATCGGTGTCGACCCGGCCACCGGCCTGACCAGCCGGGACCGTTTCCTGACCGTCCTGCAGGGCCTGCCGGCGGGAACCGCCGTCTGCCTCTTCGGGCTGCCGGACCATCGGCAGCCGGACCAGCGGCCAGGGGATCAGCGGCAGGGTGAGGCCCCCGTCCGCGCCGACGAGTACGTCCTGCGGCACTTCGCCGCCGGGCTGCGGGCGGCCGCCGGCTCCGGGGTGGAGCTCGCCCGCTGGTCGCACAACCGGTTCGTGGCGGCCCTGCCCGCGGACAGCCAGCTCGAGCCGGACGCCCTGCTCGCCCGGCTGCGGACCGACGGGGACGTCGCCGCGACGGCACCGTTCGCGGTCGGGGTCGCGACCACCCGTCCCGATCAGCCGCCCAGCGCCGCGCTATGGGACGCCGAGGGGTCGCTGCGCGACGCCCTGCGCGCCACCACCGCGACGACGGGACGGACGGGCCCCGTGCCCCGCAACGGCACCGGCCACGACCACGCCGGCCGGGACGTCGCTGATCGGGACGTCGCCGGTCAGAACAGTGCCGGTCAGGGCAGCGCCAGCCGGAACGCTGCGGAGCGCAACGATCCCGGGGACGGCGGCCACGACCGTGCCGGCGCGCGGGCCTGACCGGCCCTGACCGGCCCTGACCGGCCCTGACCGGCCCTGACCGGCCCTGACCGGCCCTGACCGGCCGGTCAGGGCCCGGCTCCCCGTGGGCGGCGCCGGGCGGTCTACGCCTTCCCGCGGCGGCGTTGCGCGGCCGCGACCACCACGTCGGCGGCCAGCAGCAGGATCGCGATCCAGGAGACCGTTGCGATCTTGTCGAATGCCTGGACCCACTCCCCGTTGACCGGCAGATGGTGGCGGAGCTGCACCTGGACGACGTATCCCACGCTGACCAGGAGCAGGCCGGCCGGGGCGGCCCGCAGCAGCAGCCGGCCACGCGGCAGCACCAGGGCGGCCAGCGTGCTCACCCCGGTGACGACGCTCGCGACCGGATTGACCAGCGCCAGCGCGGCCAGGGCCACCGCGGCGGCCAGCGCGAGCGCGACCGGGACGGGGACCCGCGC
>NZ_CAKKTM010000228.1 GCF_920888515.1 Protofrankia sp. CiP1_Cm_nod1
GGCCGTGGCGGTCGGGCCCGCCGGCGCGGGGCCGGCCGTTGCCGGTGCCGCCGGTGCGCCCACGGGCTGCGAGGTGAGGATCAGCCGGTCGAGGTCGTAGCCGGTCCGCGCGCCCTCGACGGTCCGCAGCACGTGCTCGCCGGGGCCCAGGGTGATCGGATCACCGCACAGTGACACCGCGAGCCCGGCGCGGCCGAGCGCGTCCGCGCTGGAGCCGGTGATCCGCACGGGAGCCGGACGCCCGTCGATCGTCATCAGGTCGTCGCGGCAGGTGCCGGGCAGCTCGGCCCGCGGCGGGGGCACCCGCAGGCCGGCGAGGCCGACCTCGGCGAGCCCGACCGGCATGGAGATCTGGGTCCCGCTGATCGGGTCGATGGTGGTGGCCACCCGCACCCTGTCGACGACGAGCCGGATACTGCTGCCCCGCACGGGCGGGAAGGACATCGTCACGGTCCGGCTCGCGCCGGGCTGCCCGAGGTCGCTGACCGGCGGGACGGTGAGGGTGTCCACCCGCCGGCCGTCCACGATCAGCCCCAGGGCGGTGGGCACGGAGTGGCTGCCGTCGGCGACCACGGACAGCGTCAGCTCGGACAGGTCCACCGGCCGGGGGGAGTCGACCTGGATCCAGGCGCCCTGCTGCATGCCGAAGCCGGGGCTCCACGCGGTGGCCGGGTCGCCGTCGAAGGCGCTGGCACTGCCGGCCGCCAGGTCGCCGGGCAGCCGGCCGGAGGACGCGGTGGTGACCCCGCCGGCCGGCCGGCCGGCCGAGGCGCCGAGCACGAGGTCGTCGGCGTAGGCGGAGGCCCGGGCGGTGCCGGTCAGGGTGAAGGCCCGCGCGGCCGGCAGGGTGAACACGCGGGCGACGGCCGGCTCGGTGTCGGACTTGAACGGCTCGGCCGGGTCCGCGCGGTCCCGGGTGACCTGCAACGTCAGACGGTGCCGCAGGGAGTCCGCGCCGGTCGCGGAGAGCAGGTCGGTGGGCATCCGCAGCAGTTCCTGGACGTGGGGCGCGCTCCCGTCCGGTGACACGATGTCGACCTCGGCGAACCCCACGCTGGACAGGCCGGCGTAGTTCGCGCGCTCCCCGATGTTGGTGGCGTCGATGGTGATGTCCAGCCGGGTGAAGCTGCGGGCGGGGAAGGACAGCACCTGGCCGGCGGGATCCCGGGAGCTGTCCGTGAGCGGCACCGTCACTGGCGAGCCGCCGTCGAAGCGCAGCGTCACCTGGGTGATCCACCGGTTGCGCGCGCCGGTGAGCGGCTGGACCAGCCGCACCCGGTCCGTGGTCACCGGGCCGGCCAGGCCGACGCGCAGGCGCTGCCCGGCCGGGTTGGCGAACGCGCCCACCCGCCAGGCGGTGTCCGGGTCGCCGTCGACCGCGCCGGCCGGGCGTTCCGGCGGGCTGTAGGAGAACGTGTTGCCGTAGTCGGTCGCCTCCACCGAGGCGATTCGCGTGGAGGCGGTCGGCGCGGGCTGGCCGGCAGGCCGCAGCACGGCGACGGTCTGGGACGCCTCGGTGGCGTCCGGGAAGACCGGCAGCCGGTTGTCGTTCGGGTCGGGGGTGAGCGGCGCGCCGCCGGGGGCCTCCACGTAGCCGTACCCGTCCCGGACCGAGCTCCAGCGTTCCGCCCGCCGCCGGTTACTGTCGGTGAGCAGCAGGTCGGCGCCGTCGTCCAGGGCCTGTCGCAGGCCGGCGGGGTCCGCGGCCAGCGAGCCGGTGTAGAGGATGGCCCGGTTCCCGGCCACCGCCTCGGCCAGCAGCCCGGCGGCCGCGGCGTCCACCAGCCCCTCGCCGTTCCCGCTGACCAGCAGCGGGGCAGCGGTCGTCGCCGTGCGCACGATCGGCCTGGCGTCCCGGACCCCGAAGGCGGCCAGCGCCGGCGGCGCGGGGGCGTCCGGGGGCGTGCCCAGGGCGATCTCGTCGTTGAAGGGGATCCGCGAGGTGTCGGTCACCGGCGGCCCGAAGCGGCGCGGCGCGTCCAGGCCCGCCGGCACCGGGCCGGTGAACAGCCGCCAGGTCGGCACCGGCCGCGGGGTGCGGAACCGTTCGTACTGGAAGTTGCTGCGCAGCAGCACGTCGCCGACGCCCATCAGCCGGGCGATGTCGGCCAGCGAACCGGTCTCGAACACCCCTTCCTGCAGCCGGCGGTCGAGCGCGCGCAGCAGGTCGGCGGACGCGGGGGCGCTGAGCGGGATCAGTTCGCGGGAGAGGAAGGGCCGTTCGATCAGTCCGGGCAGGACGGGGTCGAGGGTCGTGCCCCACCGGTAGTGGGAGAAGGGCGCCCCGGGCAGTTCCAGCACCCGGGTGGCCGTCCCGGCCGCGTCCAGGTCGGCGGCGGCCTGTAGCTCGTAGGCGGGAAGCTTCTCGGGCCGGTCCAGCCCCGCCTCGACGAACTGGCCGCGCCACAGCGGGCTCAGGTTCGCCACGATCAGCACGACCACGACCACCCACGTGACCCCCGGCACGGACGTCGGCAGCCCCGGCCACGCCCGCACCCGCGCGCCGCGCACC
>NZ_CAKKTM010000229.1:0-15587 GCF_920888515.1 Protofrankia sp. CiP1_Cm_nod1
GCCCCGGCCCGCCGTGCCCCGGCCCGCCGTGCCCCCGCGTGCCGTGCCCCCGCGTGCCGTGCCCCTGTGTCCGGTCTCCCTGTGCGCGGTGCCTCCGTCCACCGTGGCACGGCCCGTCGCGGCGCTGTCGGCCCGGGGGCGGCCTGCCGCGGTGGTGGTGGCCGTGCCGTGGCCCGTCATGGCGCCGCTGGCCGGGAGGAGGCCATTGGCCGCGAGGACGTCCATCACAGATGGGAGTGCGTTCGTCGCGTTTGGAAGGACTACTGGCCCGTCATCAACCCCCGGCGTCACAGCAGTGATTTTTCCACTACCCGATGCGACATTCCCGTGCCGGGAAATCAGTGGCCAGTCCCGCCGGACTCCGAATATCGCACCCGTGACCGCTTCTGTCGGTACCTGTCAGCGCCTGCCGCCACTTTGCCGGTACCTGTCCGGCATCCCGTTGCCGCCTGTCAGTGCCTGTCAGTGCCTGTCAGTGCCTGTCAGTGCCTGTCAGTGCCTGTCGGGACGTGTCAGTACGTGGCAGTGGGTGTCAGGCGGGCCCGGCGGGCCTGTCGGTCACAAAGATCGCGGTGGACGGGAAGAAGCGGCCCCGCACCGGCCCCCACTGGCCCCAGACCCGGTCGTGACCGGCCGGCCACTCCGGCTCGATCACGTCCAGCAGGCGCAGCCCGGCCGCCACCAGCTCCCGGACCCGGTCACCGACGGTCCGGTGCGTCTCGGCGTAGGTCGTCCGGCCGGCCCAGTCCCGTTCCACGTAGGCCCGGCGGTCGAAGTAGCTGCGCACGACCGTCAGCCCCTCCTTGCCCGGGTGGTCGGGAAACGACCAGATCATCGGATGTGTCGTGGAGAAGACCCAGCGGCCGCCGGGCCGCAGCACCCGGGCGACCTCGCGCATGACCGCGGCGCTGTCCGCGACGAACGGGATCGCGCCAAAGGCGGAGCAGGCCGTGTCCACACTCGCGTCGGCCAGCGGCAGCCGGGCCGCGTCGGCCTGCACCAGGGGGACCGGCACACCGGTGGCGGCCGACAGCGCGCGGGCGTGCCGCAGCTGCCCGGCGGAGAGGTCCAGCGCCACCACCTCGGCGCCGCGGGCGACCAGCCAGCGGGCGCACTGCGCGCCACCGCAGCCGATCTCCAGGACGGTGCGGCCGCGGACCTCGCCGAGCAGCCCGGCGTCGGCCTCCCGCAGCCCCTCCGGGCACCACAGGAAGTCGGTGTCGCCGAGGAAGGCGCCGTGTTCGGCCTGGTAGTCGTCGGCGGTGGCGTCCCAGTAGCCGCGGCTGGCCCACCGGGCACTGTCGTCGTCGATGTCGCTGTAGCCGAACTCCGCCGGGTGGTAGTGGCCCGGAGGGTACTGCGGCGCGGCCCGGCGGGCGGGCGCCGGCTCGCGGGCTGCCGGGCCGGGGTGTTCTGCTCCGTTCACGGCATCGATCCTCGCAGTGTCAGGCGGGCCCCTGGACGCCGGCGGTGGTATGCGGGCGGGCGCGCCGGGTCTGCCGGCGTGGCCTCGCAGTGGTCCGTGCGCCCGGCGGCCCCGCCGGTCCTGTGATCCTGGACGAGGTTACGGGCCCCTGGCGTTGACCACCTTGGACACCGGTCCCTAGACTTAGGACTGGCACGAGAGTCCGTGGATCTCAGACGTAGCAGATCCGCTCGAGCGTCGCTTTCGGTATCGACAGTGTTCGTTTAGCACGGTCCCTGTCCCTCCGTCCCGGCGGTTCGACCCGGCCCTCGTGCATACGACGAACCCCGTAGTCGGAGCCGACCCCTTGACGAGCACCACCGACGTACGACCCGTGGAGACCGTGACCACACCGCCTACCCCGACCACCCCGCAGGTCGCGGTCAACGACATCGGCTCGGCCGAGGACTTCCTCGCCGCCGTCGACAAAACGATCAAATTTTTCAACGACGGCGACATCGTCGACGGAACCATCGTCAAGGTGGACCGCGACGAGGTGCTCCTTGACATCGGCTACAAGACCGAAGGCGTCATCCCGTCCCGGGAGCTTTCGATCAAGCACGATGTCGACCCGCACGAGGTCGTCACCGTCGGCGATCATGTCGAGGCCCTCGTTCTCCAGAAGGAGGACAAGGAAGGCCGGCTCATCCTGTCGAAGAAGCGCGCCCAGTACGAGCGCGCCTGGGGCACGATCGAGAAGCTCAAGGAAGAGGACGGCGTCGTCAACGGCACCGTCATCGAGGTCGTCAAGGGCGGCCTCATCCTCGACATCGGGCTGCGCGGCTTCCTGCCGGCCTCCCTGGTGGAGATGCGCCGCGTCCGCGACCTGCAGCCCTACGTCGGCCGTGAGCTCGAAGCCAAGATCATAGAGCTGGACAAGAACCGGAACAACGTGGTCCTCTCCCGCCGGGCCTGGCTGGAGCAGACCCAGAGCGAGGTCCGCTCGGAGTTCCTCGCCCAGCTCGCCAAGGGCCAGATCCGCAAGGGTGTTGTCAGCTCCATCGTCAACTTCGGCGCGTTCGTCGACCTCGGTGGTGTCGACGGCCTGGTGCACGTCTCCGAGCTGTCCTGGAAGCACATCGACCACCCGTCCGAGGTCGTCGAGGTGGGCCAGGAGGTCACGGTCGAGGTCCTCGACGTCGACCTGGAGCGGGAGCGGGTGTCGCTGTCACTGAAGGCCACCCAGGAAGACCCGTGGCGCCAGTTCGCCCGCACCCACGCCATCGGCCAGGTCGTGCCGGGCCGGGTCACCAAGCTCGTGCCGTTCGGCGCGTTCGTCCGGGTGGACGAGGGCATCGAGGGCCTGGTGCACATCTCCGAGCTGGCCGAGCGCCACGTGGAGATCCCCGAGCAGGTCGTCAACGTCGGGGACGAGATCCTCGTCAAGGTCATCGACATCGACCTGGACCGTCGCCGGATCAGCCTGTCCCTCAAGCAGGCCAACGACAGCAGCGCGCTGCTGCCCGACGGCGAGGCCTTCGACCCGTCCCAGTACGGGATGGAGGCCAAGTACGACGAGCAGGGCAACTACGTCTACCCCGAGGGCTTCGACCCGGAGACGGGGGAGTGGCTGCCCGGCTTCGAGGAGCAGCAGGCCGAGTGGGAGCGGCAGTACGCCGAGGCCCAGCAGCGCTACGAGGCGCACCAGGCACAGATCCGCGCCGCTCAGGAGGCCGAGGCCGCCGCGGTCGCGCCGTCGTCCTACACCTCCGCCGAGTCGGAGCAGCCCGCCTCCGCGATCGACGAGGAAGCGTTGCGCCGGCTTCGCGAGCAGTTCGGCCGCGAGTAGCACGGAAGATCATCAAGCGATAGCGGGGGCCGGCGGGAGATCTCCCGCCGGCCCCCGCATATGTTCGTGTCACAGGTGGGGTTCGTGTCACAGGCGCGGCCGCCGGTGGCGTGTCCCCGCTCTGAGGGCAGCGCGGTGTCGCTGCCAGCGGCCCGGGGGCTGGCCTCGGGCAGCGCGGGACAAGCATGATCGCGCTGCCTCCGGCCCCTTGTGAACCGCTGGTTCAGCCCACGTCCTGCCTGCCGGCAGATCCCTGATCGACAGATTTACAAGATCTTTATCGTCCGGGAAGGCGTCGTGCGGTGGCTTCCTAGAGGATGATCTCGCAGTTGACCACGAACTCCCCGTTCTTGCAGGTGTCGTAGCCGCCCCGTCCGTCGATCGAGTCGGTCCCGTCACCCCCGTTGAGCGCGTCGTTGCCGTTGCTGCCCGGGATGCTGTCGCTGCCCGGACCGCCCATGACCGAAAGCGGGCTCACCGGTGTGCCGCCGGTGAAGACCAACTGGTCGTTGCCGTCACCGAGGCAGATCGTCACGTTGCTCACGAACGGGCTGACGTAGACAACGTCGTTCCCGCCTTTGGCCGAGATCACGTCGTTGCTCCGGGCGGTGATGAAGTCCGCGCCGTCGCTCCCGACGACGGTGGCGGTGAGCGCGGCGCCGGTGAACTGGTTGACGCAGGTCTCGACGGCCGCTGAGGCAGGGGACGACAGGCCGGTGAGCAGGACCGGCAGGAGCGCGGTGGTGGAAGCCGCGAGGGCGACGGTGAGCCGACGGGTACGCATGATCTCTCCTTCTGACGCCGGCCGGTCGGTCGGGTTGGTGGTGCCGGCGTCGAGGAGAGTTCGGCGCCCAGGGCGGGCCGGATCGAAGATGTCTCCTTGCCGACACGTCCGCCCGCGATCCGCTGGCCGGGAAAACCGCGGGACAGCCGGAATCGCGTGTGGTGGATGCCGCTCGGTCAGGCGCCGGCAAAAGAGGGTGCGACGTCGAGCATCGCCTGGGCGATCTCGATGTCTCCCGCCATCTCGGCACCGAGATCCGCTGTCTGCCTGCGGTCGGCGACCAGGAGACAGAAGTCGAGGATGCGCGTGCGCAGCCACGCGTCCGCGGCGGGCCCCTTCCCCGTGCCGGGGATCTCGCGCGGGCCGTCCGGCCCGATCAGCCACCGGCCCCCACCGGCGCCCGACAGGTCGACCAGGAGGGTGGCCTGCCTGGACCGGTCGGGCAGGGCGGCTCGCCGTTTCGGGTCGAGCGCGCGCATCGCCGTGTCGGCCATCCGGTGGAGATGGGCGGCGGGAGGAAGCGGCATGGTGAGGCCGACCTGCTCGGCGATGTCGCGTCCGTGGATCCAGGTCTCGAACGCCCGAGCGGTCAGGTGGTCGTGCAGGTGGGCGGCGGATGTCGTGTCCGGGGCGGCCGACCGGGCGGCCGGCCGGGCGGTGGAGGGCTCGGCCGGCCCGAGACGGCCGGCGATCCGGTCCGCCCCGTCATGCCATGCCCGCCAGGTGCGTTCCGCCGTCCAGCCGTGCTGGTGGGCGTGGACGGCGGCGGTCCGCTCGTCGAGGTCGGTGCTTTCCACCGGCGGGTCCACCGCCAGGCCGATCCGGGCCGCGAGCAGCCCGTCGGAAGCGGCCAGATGCGCGATCAACTCCCGCGGGTTCCAGCCGTTGACGATCGGGCGCGCCCACTCCTGTGCGGTGAGCTCGGCCAGCAGCCGGTCGACGGCGGCGACCTGGGCAAGGTAAAGATCCGCGATCCCGGCTGTGAGCGGTGCGGCGGGACGGCGGGCGAGTGCCGCGGCCACGACCGCTTCGACTCCGCCGGCACGCGGGCCGGCTGTCCACGCGTCCCCGGCTGTCCACGCATCCGCGGTTCCGGCCGGCTCGGGAGCGCCGGCCATGTCCTCCGGACCATCCGGTGGTGTCACCCTGCCCGAGGCTGCCGTCACACCGTTGGCCGACGGCACGGCCGTCGGGGAGAACGCGCCCGCCGGAAACGACGTGGGGACGGGGCGGCCGTCGGGCCCGACCAGTTCGAGCAGGCCGGTGCCGAGGGTCTCGGCGACGGCCAGGCACTGTTCGCAGCGGCCGAGGTGGGTTTCGATGACAATGGTCTCGTCCGGATCGCAGGCGCCGAGCACGTATGCCCCGAGCAGGTCATCGACATGCCCCCGGCATCCGGCGGTGGGCAGGTGCCCAGGCCCGCCGGACCCGGCTCCGGCGTCCCCCACAGTCACGAGTGGACTCCTTCGCGTTCCAGCCGGACGGCCAGTTTGTGTAACGCTGTTCGGATACGGGATTTCACCGTACCTTCCGGGATGGTAAGCCTTGCGGCTGCCTCGCGGTACGTGCATCCGTCGAAAAACGCGAGCTCCACCGCCTCCCGCAGTTGATGGGGCAGGTCGGCCACGCCCTGGCGCACCATGGCCGCGGTGGCTTCGCTCAGCACCACCGCGTCGGCGGCCGGGCCGTCGGGCAGGCCGGCCAGCTCCCGGGCGACGGCATCCGACGGCCTGCGCACATGTTCGCGCCGGACCCAGTCCACCGCCCGCCGCCGAGCGATGACGACCAGGTAGGCGCGCAGGTTGCCGCGTCCGGGGTCGAACCGCAGAGGGTGCTCCCACAGGTGGACCAGGACGTCCTGCACGATCTCGGCCGCGGCCTCGCGGTCGGCGGTGACCTGCGTGGCTACGGCCATGAGACAGCCCGCGTAGCGGGCGTGCACCTCGGCCAGCGCGGTGGCGTCGCCGGCGGCCAGCCGGCGGTGCAGGTCCTGGAGCTGCTCCCCGGAAAAGTCATCCGGACGTGATGCGCCGGATCCGGATGCCGTGGGCCCATGGGAGCGGTCCGGAAGGGAAAGGGAGTGGTCCGGAAGGGAGTGCTGCCTGCCGGGCTTTCCGGGCCGGGTCGCTGGGAGGGCGCCAGGGGGCTCGACACCTGTCAGGGCCGAACAGGCGGCCTGATCATCCTCGCTCCGGGGGACGGCCGCGGAAAACACGGCGCGAAGTATCCCATGTCCGGATCGGCGAGGTCCACCATGCCCGGCCGGCGACGCTGCGCCATCGGCTTGGTGACCAGCGGGCTGCCCGCGTCGACAGCCGTCCTGATCCTGCCGCGTCGCCCGCGCCTACCGTGGTTCCAGCCGGACGATCAGCGACTTGGACGTGGGCGTGTTGCTGCGCCGGGCGGTGCTGTCCAAGGGGACGAGGACGTTCGTCTCCGGGAAGTACGCGGCGGCGCAGCCGCGGGCGGTGGGGTAGGCGACAGCGCGGAAGTTCTCGGCCCGGCGTTCGGCACCGTTGCCCTGCCCGTTGCCGGCGACGGCGACGGCGGCGTGGACGGCGGCGTGGACGCTGACGATGTCCACCTGGCCGCCGTCGGGGATGCCGAGCGCGGCGAGGTCGTCGGGGTGGACGAGGACGACGCGCCGGCCGTGGCGGATGCCGCGGTAGCGGTCGTCCAGGCCGTAGACGGTGGTGTTGTACTGGTCGTGGGAGCGGATCGTCTGGAGCAGCAGGTGCCCGGGCGGTGTGCGCAGCACCTCCAGCGTGTTGACGGTGATGGCGGCGCGGCCGGCCGGGGTCGGGAAGCTGCGGCTGTCCCGGGGCGGGTGCGGCAGCAGGAATCCCCCGGGCCGGCCGGCCCGGGCGTCGTAGTCGGCGAAGGCGGGCAGGACGGCGGCGATGTGGCCGCGGATGCGCCGGTAGTCGCCGGCCAGGCCCGCCCAGTCCACCGCCGTCCTCCCGCCGAGGGTGGCCCGGGCGAGCCCGCAGACGATGGCGACCTCCGAGCGCAGCGACGGCGCCGCCGGCGGCAGGCTGCCGCGGGAGGCGTGCACGGCACCCATCGAGTCCTCGACGGTGACGAACTGCGGGCCGCCGGCCTGCACGTCGATCTCGGTCCGGCCCAGCGCGGGCAGGATGAGGGCCTGGCGGCCGGTGACCGCGTGGGAGCGGTTGAGCTTGGTGGAGATCTGCACGGTGAGCCGGCAGCCGCGCATCGCCGCCTCGCTGACGGCCGTGTCGGGCGCGGCCGCGACGAAGTTGCCGCCCATGCCGACGAAGACCTTCACCCGCCCGTCCCGCATCGCGCGGATCGCGTTGACGACGTCGTGGCCGTGCCGTCGCGGCGGGGCGAAGCCGAACTCGGCGCCGAGGGCGTCGAGGAACGCGTCCGGCATCCTCTCCCAGATGCCCATCGTGCGGTCGCCCTGGACGTTGCTGTGCCCGCGCACCGGGCAGACCCCGGCCCCCGGCCGGCCGATGTTGCCGCGCAGGAGCAGGAAGTTCACCACCTCCCGGATGGTGGCCACCGCGTTGGCGTGCTGGGTGAGCCCCATCGCCCAGCACACGATGATCTTCTCGGCGGCCAGCACCCGGCGGGCCAGCTCGTCGATCTCGCTGTCGGCGAGCCCGGTGGCGGCGCGGACGTCGTCGTCGGACAGCGTCCGCAGATGCTCGGCGAACGCGTCGAAGCCGGTGGTGTGCGCGGCGAGGAAGCCGTGGTCGAGCACTGTGCCCGGGGCGGCGGCCTCGGCGTCGAGCAGGCGGCGTGACAGCGCCTGGAACAGCGCCATGTCGCCGTTGAGCCGGATCTGGAGGTACTGGTCGGCCAGGGCGGTGCCGCGCCCGAGCACACCGGCGGGCCGCTGCGGGTTACGGAACCGGATCAGCGACGTCTCGGGCAGCGGGTTGACCGCGACGATGCCGCCGCCGGCCCGTTTCACCCGCTCCAGCGTCGAGAGCATGCGCGGATGGTTCGTCCCCGGGTTCTGCCCGACGACGAGCACCAGGTCGGCCTGTTCGAGGTCGTCGAGGGTGACGCTGCCCTTGCCGATACCGATCGTCTCGGTGAGCGCCGCCCCGGAGGACTCGTGGCACATGTTCGAGCAGTCCGGCAGGTTGTTGGTGCCGAACGCGCGGACGAACAGCTGGTAGACGAACGCCGCCTCGTTGCTGGTGCGCCCCGAGGTGTAGAAGACGGCCTCGTCGGGACTGTCCAGGCCGGTCAGCTCGGCCGCGATGATCCTGAAGGCGTCGTCCCAGCTCACCGGGCGGTAGTGGTCGTCGTCCGCCGCCTTGTGCATCGGCTCGCACAGCCGGCCCTGCTGGCCGAGCCAGTAGCCGGAGCGGCCGGCGAGATCCGGCAGCGGATGCGCGGCGAAGAACTCCGGTGCCAGCCGGCGCAGGGTCGCCTCCTCCGCGACGGCCTTCGCCCCGTTCTCGCAGAACTCCGCGGCGGCGCGGTGCGCGGGATCCGGGTCCGGCCAGGCGCATCCCGGGCAGTCGAACCCGTCCGTCTGGTTGAGCAGCCGCAGGGTGGCGACGCTGCGGCGCACCCCCATCTGGGCCACCGACTGGCCGAGCGCGTGCGCCACCCCGGGCAGCCCCGCCGCGTAACGCGCCGGGGCGCCCACTGTCACCCGGCCTTCGTCCGGCTCCGTCACCGGTGCCCTGCGCACCACCCCGGGCACCTCCCCGCATCATGGACGCCGTCCACCGCAAGCATTCAACAGGCCACCCGGCACGTCCAGCGCCGAAGAGCCGGCTGCCGTCCGCCAACGCCCCCGCAAGCGGTTCCCACCGGCGGCCGGCCGCCCTGCCCGCCTGCCGGGCTCCTGGCGGACGGGCTCCTTGGCGGACGGGGAATCGGTGGCTTTTTCGACAGGTGAGCCCGGCTCTGTCCGGAATCCGTCACAAGCGCCCGGGCGCGATGTGGCCGGGCTGCTGCCGCATCCCTTCCGCGGCGGTGTTTTCACCTGGTGGGGATGAGGAGGGGGACGCCGTCGCCGCGCATGGTGGACGTGACGGTTGTCGCGTTACATCGGCCGTGCGTGTGCACCGGCCGTATCCGTGCCAGGCCGGGCCTGGTGTCTCCCCCGCGGATCCGCCGCGGGGGAGCGCCGCGGCGCGGCCATGGCGCGACACCAGGGGGTCATCGTGGACAGCGACTATTCGTATCCGCTGCTCAGCGTGTTCTGGACGTTGTTGTGGTTCTTTCTCTTCGCACTGTGGTTCTATCTGCTCTTCGCGGTCGTGTCCGACATTCTGCTCAGCCATGACCTGTCCGGCTGGGGTAAGGCAGGCTGGATCGTCGTCGCCATCGTGTTCCCGTTGTTCGGCATCCTTATCTATCTGATCGTGCGGGGCGGCGGCATGCACGAACGGGCGATGGAGCGGGCGGCCCGGCAGGAGCAGGCGCTGCGCAGCTATGTCCCGCCGGGTGGCGGCCCCGCGGACGAGATCGGCCGCCTCGCCGAGCTGCGGGACCACGGCGCCATCTCGGACGAGGAGTACCAGCGGCTGAAGGCCAAGGTCCTCACCTGACGCGGCCCGCCCATCCGGTACGGCGGCCCATCCGGTACGGCGGACGGGGCGATGCGGCAGACTCGCTCCTGTGCTGCGGGTGGGGCTGACCGGTGGGATCGGTGCGGGCAAGAGCGCGGTGGCGCGGCTGCTGGCCGGCCACGGCGCGGTGGTGATCGACGCGGACCAGCTCGCCCGCGAGGTGGTCGCTCCCGGGACACCGGGGCTGCAAGCCGTGGTCGAGGAGTTCGGCGCGCATCTGCTCGGGGCCGACGGCGCGCTCGACCGGGCGGCTCTCGGGGCGGTCGTGTTCGCCGACCCGGACGCCCGCCGCCGGCTGGAGGCGATCACGCATCCGCTGGTCGGCGCGCGGGCGGCCGAACGCATGGCGCAGGCGCCGGCGGACGCGGTGGTCGTCTACGACGTGCCGCTGCTCGTCGAGGCCGGTCTCGCCGGCCGGTACGACGTGGTCGTCGTGGTGGAGGCGCCGCTGGAGGTCCGCCTGGCCCGGCTGGCCGGCCGGGGCCTGCCCCCCGGGCAGGCGCGGGCGCGGATGGCCAACCAGGCCGACGACGCCGCCCGCCGGGCGGTCGCGGACATCCTCGTGGACAACGGCGGCAGCCCGGAGGACCTTCGGGCCAGGGTGGACGAGGTGTGGGCGGGCCTGCTCGCGTCCCACCAGCCCGGGTAGGGCCGGCCGGGTGCGAAATTGTCGGAGGTCTGTGGTGTTGTAGGGGACGTGAGCCCCACGACCGACCGTCCCGCCGGCGTCGACCGCCCCGCCAGCGCCATCACGCGCTCGACCGCGCCGTTCCAGGTCGTCTCCGAGTTCGAGCCCTCCGGTGACCAGCCGGCGGCGATCGCGGAGCTGGCCCGCCGGATCCGCGCCGGCGAGAAGGACGTCGTCCTGCTGGGCGCGACCGGCACCGGCAAGTCGGCCACCACCGCGTGGCTGGTGGAACAGGTGCAGCGGCCGACGCTGGTGATGGCACCGAACAAGACCCTCGCCGCCCAGCTCGCCAACGAGTTCCGGGAGCTGCTGCCGCACAACGCCGTCGAGTACTTCGTCTCGTACTACGACTACTACCAGCCCGAGGCGTACATCGCCCAGACCGACACCTACATCGAGAAGGACTCCTCGGTCAACGAGGAGGTCGAGCGGCTGCGCCACTCGGCCACGATGAGCCTGCTCACCCGCAGGGACGTGGTGGTCGTGGCGAGCGTGAGCTGCATCTACGGCCTGGGCACCCCCGAGGAGTACATCGAGCGCATGGTCCGGCTGCGGGTCGGGGAGGAGATCGAGCGCGACAGGCTGCTGCGCCGGTTCGTCGACATCCAGTACGCCCGCAACGACATCGCCTTCACCCGGGGGACGTTCCGGGTCCGCGGCGACACCGTCGAGGTGTTCCCCGTCTACGAGGAGCTCGCCGTCCGCATCGAGATGTTCGGCGACGAGATCGAACGGCTGGCCTACCTGCACCCGCTCACCGGTGAGATCGTCCGGGAGGCGCGGGATGTCTTCGTCTTCCCCGCCACCCACTACGTGGCCGGCCCGCAACGCATGGAACGGGCGATCGCGGGCATCGAGACGGAGCTCACCGACCGGCTCGCCGAGATGGAACGCCAGAGCAGGCTGCTGGAGGCCCAGCGGCTGCGGATGCGCACCACCTACGACATCGAGATGATGCGCCAGGTCGGTTTCTGCTCGGGTATCGAGAACTACTCCCGGCACATCGACGGCCGGGCCGCCGGCAGCCCACCGCACACCCTGCTGGACTATTTCCCGGACGACTTCCTGCTGGTGATCGACGAGTCGCACAACACGGTCCCGCAGATCGGCGGGATGTTCGAGGGCGACATGTCGCGCAAGCGCAACCTGGTCGAGCACGGTTTCCGGCTGCCCAGCGCGATGGACAACCGGCCGCTGCGCTGGGAGGAGTTCTGCGCCCGTATCGGCCAGACGGTGTACCTGTCGGCGACCCCCGGGCCGTACGAGCTCTCCCGCGCCGACGGCGTGGTCGAGCAGATCATCCGGCCGACCGGCCTGCTCGACCCGGAGGTCGTGCTCAAACCGACCAGGGGGCAGATCGACGACCTCGTCGGCGAGATCCGCGCCCGCGCCGGACGCGACGAGCGGGTGCTGGTCACGACGCTGACCAAGAAGATGGCCGAGGACCTCACCGACTACCTGCTCGAGCTCGGCATCCGGGTCCGCTACCTGCACAGCGACATCGACACGCTGCGCCGCGTCGAGCTGCTCACCGGCCTGCGCAGGGGCGAGTTCGACGTGCTGGTCGGCATCAACCTGCTGCGGGAGGGGCTGGACCTGCCCGAGGTGTCGCTGGTGTCCATCCTGGACGCCGACAAGGAGGGCTTCCTGCGGTCGGACAAGTCGCTGATCCAGACCATCGGCCGGGCCGCGCGCAACGTCTCCGGCCAGGTACACATGTACGCCGACAAGGTGACCCCGTCGATGCGGCGGGCCATCGAGGAGACGAACCGGCGGCGCGCGAAGCAGATCGCCTACAACGCCGAACGGGGAGTGGACCCGCAGCCGCTGCGCAAGAAGGTCATCGACATCCTGGACGACCTCGTCCGGGAGAGCGCCGAGGGTGAGGCCATCGGCGGTGGCGGCCGCGCCCGCTCCCGCGGGAAGGTGCCGGGGCCCGGGATGTCGTCGAAGGCGGGCCGTGACGGTGTGGTCGGGCGGCACGCGGCCGAGCTGGCCGGTATGCCCAGCGCCGACCTGGCGCAGCTCATCCGCCAGCTCGACGACCAGATGCACGAGGCGGCCAAGGAGCTCCAGTTCGAGCTCGCCGCCCGGCTACGCGACGAGATCGCCGAACTGAAAAAAGAGCTACGCGGCATGCACGCGGCCGGCATATGACCCCCGCGGCCTTCCCGTTCATGGCCGGGCGAGTACGGGCATGTTCCCGTTTTCTCCCCGGTCGGCCGGCAGGAGGCCGAGCTGGGCGCTCAGCTCCGTCCGGAACCGCATGCCCGGCAGCCAGTAGCGGTCCGTGACGGCAAAACGTTCACCCAGCGGGAACGGGCCATCCGGATCCTGGTCCGTCAGGAGCGCGCGGGCACGGCCCAGAAGCGCCATCGCGTCCTCCGCGACACGAAACCCGATCTCCGGGATGTCCGCCGGCCACATGGTGTTGATGATTTCATCACCGAGCGCGCAGGACGCCCCCCACCAGCTGTCCCAGCCGGGCAGGCTCTTGCCGAAGTACCCGGCGTACCGGTCGGCCCAGGCGCCGCGGGCGCCCATGGCATACGCGGACGAGCCGATCGTCCGCCCGGGGTCCAGGCCGGTGACGGACGCGAAGCCCAGGAACTGCCACCGCCGGACCGGTCTGGTCGACAGCCAGCCCACACACGCGGTCAGGGCCTGCCACTCCTCGGCGGAGAAAGCCGCCAGCTCCGTCTCCGGACGTGGTATCAGCACCATGAGGGCCACTTCCACCACGTCGAACCAGAGGTCACCGCCGCGGGCCGTCGCCGGCGGCCTGGCGCCGATCCAGCATGCCCGGTCATGCCACACGCCCGACGTCCGCGGCCTGTCCATCCAGTGGTCGCCGGTGGTGAGGTACGCCCGTAGCAGTTCGGCTTCGGCCGGCTCGCCGCCGTGTACGAGCGCGTCCACCAGCCGGGGCGATGCCGACCCGGCCGCCCACAGCCGTAGGTGATCGGCGTAGGCGTCGTCCAGCGTGCCGGTCATTCCCGGCCTTCTCTCATTGCTGGCCTTCTCTCATGTCCGGTTTTCTCTCGGGCTCATGGCGGCCGTCCACGGGAAGGGCACCGGGGCGCCATCGGGAATGTCCGGCTGGCCGACGGCACGGAACAGCGCGGCCTCGCCGTATGTCGCCGCGCGGAGCCCCCGGCGGAACAGCACCCGCCCCGCCCGGCCGCCGACCACGCACCGCCCGTCCGCCAGCTCACGGATCGGCCGGATGAGCACGAAGTCCCTGGCCATGAGGAGCGGCAGCGGCTCGTCCGGATGGTGGGTGAGGGTGGGGATCTGATGGAGGCCGGCCTCGCGCGCGGCGGCGAGCAGGAGGTTCTGCAGGGTGACCTTCGTGCCGTCGGGCAGCCCCACCGCGTGCAGCGGCCCACCGCTCCACCCCTGCTTGCGCAGCCGCTCCGCGACCGTCAGGACAGCGGCCCGCCGGATGCACGGATCGATCACCGCGTTCGCCCGCCCTCGGTCATGGCAGCCCGCCGACGGTCGATGACAGCGCCCGGTTCGTCATCCTCTTCCGGATCTGTTATTCCCAGCTGGCTGGAGACGGCGGTCCGGAAGCGGACGCCCGGCGCAGGGTAAGACGCATCAAGGGATGGGAAATTGTCGCCCAGGTCGTTGTCCCACGGGGTGCCGGCCAGGACGTCGTCGCGCCCGACGACGATCCAGAATCCGGAGTTCACCTCGCCGGCGTGCTCCGGGGCGTCCTCCGGCCACATGCCCGCGAGTTCTTCCGCCGACAGCGCCTCATGGGCGGCCTCCCAGTAGTCCGGGTCGCAGGTCGCCTTGCCGAGGAAGAGAGCGATGTCCCACGCCAGCGCCGGCGGCACCCCGGCGACAGCCGCATGCGGCAGGCCGGCCTCCGTGTCGACCCGCAGGTCGCGGCCGGCCACCAGCGCACATCCCATCGCCTGCCAGACCGCCATCTGCCGAACGGCGACCCATCCGACAAACGGCGTGTGCCGCGCCAGGAAACGCGGCGGGAGCTCGGCGAGTTCCGCGAGATCCTCCTGGGTCTGCGGGATCAGGACCATCAGCGAGATCTCGACCGGGTCGAACCACAGATCACCAGCCGAGGCTTCGCCGGTGTCCGGGGGGTACCAGCCCAGCCAGCAGCGCCGGCCACTCCAGATCCCGGCCGACTCCGGCGCGGGCAGATATCTCGTCAGGCCGTCCCCGCGGGCCTGGAGCAGGTCGCGCTCGAGGTACAACCCGTTCGCCTCCAGGGCGACAAGAAGTTCGTCCACAGAACGTTTGCCCGTCAGATCCCGAAGATAGCTCGCAAAACATTCTATGAGCATTGGAAGGGGCGGCACACCCGAACGGTTTTTCATTTTCCGGCCAAGATTCTCGGTGGTTCCAGGCGCCCCGTCAGGGGGAACTGTGAACCGTCGGGATTTTTCGGTTGGCGGGCGGCGCGGAACAAGGCGGCTTCGCCCCAGGTCAGCGGATTGTCCTTTTTCTTGTATAAGATTTCGCCCTCCGTTCCACCGCGGACAAGGCTGCCGTCCGGCAGCTGGCGGATACTGTGGTTCGGTCTGAAAAATATCGACTTCCCTCGTTTTTCAGGGAAGGGCTCGTCGGGGTGGTGGCGTATGACTGGGACGTCTATTCCTGCTTCGCGGGCGGCGAGGAGGCGGCGGTTGTCGATGCTCAGCAGCGACTTGTCGGGGAGTTCGACGACGTCGATGGGATTGCCCTTCCAGCCCTCGGTCCGCATGCTCTCCACCAGTTTGGGGATGGTTATGCCATCGTGTGTCCGCGGTTTCACGTTCTCCTGACTGAATCGTATGGTGTGCGGATTTTCCAGGCTGCGGACCGGTGGTGTCCACACGCGTGCGACGCCACGGGACGTACCGGCTTCTGTTCTCAGAATACGCCCGGTGATCAGGCCGGCTGGTTCGCCGCCGCCGGCCACCGCCAGCGCGGGCGACGGGAACGGGTCGAGGAGGTTCCTGAGAATCGTGGTGATGTGGGCGCTGGTGTTGCGGAGGCTGGTGGCGAGGGTGGTGAGGTGGGTACGGGTGGTGGTGAGGGTGGTGCGGCTGAGGGCGGCGGTGCTGTGCGCGAGGGTGGTGAGGGCGTGGCCGTCGCGGAGGGCGTCGCCGGCCGTGCGCAGGCCGCGGGCGAGCCCGGCGGTGGTGGTGAGTCCTCTGCCGCCCGGGATGCAGCCGAGTAGCGCCAGGCCGACGTCCCAGCCGGAGGCGTCGCCGGCGGTGTAGTGGGCCAGGGTGTCGGCGAGGACGACCAGGGCGGCGGCGAACACGATCCAGGCGGCCGGT
>NZ_CAKKTM010000229.1:15759-16794 GCF_920888515.1 Protofrankia sp. CiP1_Cm_nod1
CCGCCGATCACCAGGGCGACGACACCGAGGACGGCGATGGTGATCTTCGCGGCTTGTACGGTGGTGTGCCAGAGGCTGCCCGCGGCCTGTCGGATCTTCTCCCCGGACCACCAGCGTCTGGTGTGGATGCCGGCGTCGGAGGCGTCGCGGATGGCCTGGCCGCAGGTGTGCGCGGCGTCCGCGCGCAGCCGGCCGGCGGCCAGCGCGAGCCGGCGGGCGGTGTCGAGGTCGTCCTGGGCGCCGTGGGCGGCGTCGCGTGCCTGTTCGAGCCGGATCTGGGCGGTGTCGCGGTCGCGGATGGCCTGGGTGAGCCGTGTCGGGTCGGGGGGAGGGATCCCGGCGCTGGCGGTGTGGGGGGTGGGGGTCAGGTGGGTGAGGGTGGCGGTCGCGGTGGTCAGCGCGGTCTGGGCCGGGGTGAGGAGGGCCTGGGCGTGGTCACGGCGGGCGCGGGCGTCGCGGCCGTGCGCGAGGGCGCGGTCGGCCTGCTGCTGGGCGGTGTCCAGGGCCGGCTCGTAGGCGCCGAGGGCTTGGCCGGCCATCCGGTAGGACGTCGCCAGCCTGGCCAGCTGGCCGGGGAAGTCGTCCAGTTCGTCGCGGAAGGCGTCCCCGGCGGTGCCGGCCCAGGTCTGTACGACGCCTCCGGCGGCGACCGTGGCGAGCTGTCCGCGGGCGTGCTCGGCGTCGGCGGCGACCGTCAGGAAGCGTCGCGCCAGCTCCCGGACGGCGAAGGGGTCGCCCGGGGTGGGGTCGCGCTCGAGGCCGAGGACGCTCCAGTCGGTGGGACGGCTCACCGGCCCGGACGGCCCGGACCGCGGCCAGGGCAGCGGGGGCAGTGGCCGGCGCGGCCAGCTCCGTGTTCCGCGGGACACGGCCGGTGGGCGCGGCGAGCGCGTAACGGCGGATGCGCAACCGTCATGGACACCGTCCAGACAGGATCAGGATCAGGATCGGGATCGGGGATCAAAGCCGGGCAATACTGACAAGCAGGATGAAACTAGCATGCCCTGTGACCGTCCGGCCACCGAACCGGCCGGA
>NZ_CAKKTM010000230.1:0-713 GCF_920888515.1 Protofrankia sp. CiP1_Cm_nod1
CTGGCCGAGCCAGCCAAGATGATCTAGGGCGCCGGTCAGGTAGCGCGGATCCCATCCACGGCCGGCCGCACAGGTCATGATCCAGGAGAGTTTGTCGTTGTGTACGCTTTTTGGCCGCAAAAGCGTACACAACGACAAAATTATGCCGATCTTCTCCGGTGGCCGGCGTCCATCGAAGTGTGCCACTGTTTGTGGGGATACGTATGGTTACCTGGCCGGCGCTCTAGATGATCGATGAGACGGCTGGCCGGGCCGGCCCCGGCGGGCGGACGGAACTGTGTTCCGCGGGGCACTGTGTTCCGCGGGGCGCGGTCAGGCCGGCGCGCACTGCAGGTCCGGATGGTTGCCTCGCACGGCGCGGACGGTCAGCCGTACGTAGTCGACGACGGGCTCGGGCAGGCGCTCGGCGACCGCCCGGGTGAACGCGGCCCGTTCGTCGAGCGGCAGCCGGTCGAGATGAGAGCCGAGGACGACCGTTTCCAGGTAGCGCAGCAGCAGGTCGTCGTCGGGGAAGACCGCCGGGTCCGCCACCAGCGCCACCTCGGCGTCGACGAAGCCGGCGGCCCGCAGCCGGGCCCGCGTCCCGGCGACGTCGGCGAAGTTCCACACGTCCGGCACGTCGTCGACCAGGCTGTCGATGGCGCGGCTGACGTTCGCGATGTTCCCGTGCCCACCGCATTCGAAGACGAGCTGGCCGCCGGGGGCCAGCACGG
>NZ_CAKKTM010000230.1:1200-20047 GCF_920888515.1 Protofrankia sp. CiP1_Cm_nod1
CGGGCCGGGCAGGTGCAGCGGCCGGGCCAGGTCCGCGTGGACGATCTCCAGGCGGTCGGTGCGGCCGTCCAGCCGGGCTCGCAGCCGGTCGAGCATGGCGGCGGAGCCGTCCACGGCGATCACCCGCCCGTGGGGCAGCCGGTCGAGCAGGGCGGCGGTGTCACGGCCGGTGCCGCAGCCGGCGTCGAGGACTGTCTCGCCGCCGGCCAGCGCCAGGCGGGAGAGGGTGCGCAGGCCCCACTGCTCGTGGGGCAGCGGCAGGGAGTCGTAGCCACGGGCGTCCCATTCGCGAGGCATGTACCGAGCCTATATCGCGGCAGGTGATGGTTCGATAGCAGGGTGAGACATTGCTCGCCGCCGGGAGGAGCGTCTCGGGGCTGCGCGCTCCGATGCGGATCCCGTGCTGGTCGGTACCGCCGCGGGGACGACGAAACCGGCGGGACGGCAGGGCCGGCTGCGGGCGGGGGCGGCTACGGTAACGAGATTTTAAACAACAATCGTGGTGTCCGGCCGTGTGCATGCGCCCGGGGCCGGGAAGCCTGGAAGGAGACGAATCCGGTGATGCGATCTTTCCCACGGCATACGTCCTGCCCGGAAAGGGGAGCGAACGGATATGACCGCTGACCACGCGCCGAGGGGAACGGTTCACACACCGGTGTCGGCACGCCCCGGGGCCGCCGTCGCCATCGCCTTGCTGACCTTCCTGCTGTCCGCCTTCATACTCCCGGCCGCGGTGCCGGGCCGCCCGACCGCCGCCTACCTGTCCGCCGGGCTTATCGGTGCCGGGGTGGTGTTCGGTGTGCTGCTCGCCGCCGACTTCGCCCGGGCCGCGGCCGCGCGCCGGGCCGGTGTCGAGGTCAGCGGGATCAGGGTCGGTGCGTTCGGCAGCCGGCTGACCACCGTGACGAAGATCACAGAACCTGTGGCCGCCGCCCGCGTCGCCCGCGCCGGCCTGTTCGTCGGCGGGCTCGGAGGAGGCGTGCTCGTCGTGCTCGGCTGGCTTGCTCCCAGCGGCGCCGCGGCGCTCGCCGGCAGCGTCGGGCTGTGGGCGGGCGGCCTGCTGCTGTTGCTCACCGCCTCGGAGCTGCTGCCCACGCCACGCACCGGCGGGGGGCGGCTGCTCGCGTCCGCGGTGTACCGCCGGACGGGCAGCCGGGAACGCGCCGACGCCGCCGTGGCCCGGGCCGCGGTGGCCGTCGGCTGGGCTCTGATCGCGTCGGGCCTGGCCGTGACATTCCTGGCCAGCCCGGCGGGGCTGTGGGTGGTGCTGCTGGGCTGGATCGCGCTTGGCGCCGGCCGGCTCGAGCAGTCCCGGTTGCGCACGAACCGGCTGCTGGCCGGGGTCCGGGTCGGCGAGGTGATGGGGCCCGCCCCCGAGAGTGTGGCCGGTTGGCGTACGGTCGCCGCCGCCGTGGAGGATGTGGTGGCGCCGGCCGTGGCCGCCTCGGGGCGGACGGTGTTCACCGTCGTGGACTTCGACGGCGCGCTCGCCGGGGTCGTGTTCCTGCGTGACCTTGACGCGGTCCCGCTGGACGACCGGGGGCTGACCAGGGTCAGCAAGGTGAGCGTGCCGATGACCACGGTGTGCCTGACCACAGCGGACGAGCTGCTCACCGACCTGCTTCCGCGGCTGGCCGGGCGGCCGGGCGCGGGCCTCGCGCTGGTGGTCGACGACATCGGCGCTGCCAGGCCACAGCCGGTCGGCGTCGTCGGCCACATGGAGATCACGAAGACGTTGGCGGTCGCGTCGTTGCGGGCCGCCGTGGCCGGCGCCTCTGGCGCGTCCGGCGCCGCCGGCGGGCCCGGGGCCGGCGGGCCCGGGGCGGCGGCCGGTACGACGGTGCCGGGCGCCGCGCGGCCGTCCGACTGAGCAGCTCCCCTGAGCGGCGGCCGCTGCCCGGCCGGGGCCGGTCGGATGGCATGCTGGCATGCGTATCCGCCGGAGTGCCCGGGAGGGACACGAGTACTGTTGCCGCCATGACGATCAGGACCGCTGAGGCGTTGGCCGGCCGTACGCCTGTCGACTACCTGGCGGTGGGGAACCCGACACTTGACGTCCTGCCCGACTCGTCCTTCGCCATCGGCGGGAGCATGGTCTACGCCGTGGTGCAGGCGGCGCGGCTGGGGCTGTGCGCCGTCGGTGTCGGGCGCGGCCGCGACGTGGAACTGGCACCGGTGTGGACGCCGTTCGAGGCGGAGGCGTTCCTCTACATCCAGCCGGCGCCGGAGACGACCCGGTTCCGCAACGACAACACCGGCGGTGCCGGCAGCCTGCGTACCCAGTGGCTGGAGGCGTCCGCGGGTGCCGTCTCGGGGCTCGACCGGCTCCCGGAGAGCAGGGTGCTGCATCTGGCGCCCGTCGCGCGGGAGATCGTCCTCGACGATGTTGTCCGGCGCAGCGCGCGGGGGCTGGTCGGGCTCACTCCGCAGGGCCTGATCCGTTCCTGGGACGCCAGCCGGCTCGTCCGTCATCACATGCTGCACATCGACGGCGCGACCGCGAAGAACATCGACGCGGTGGTGTTCGCCGACTACGAGGCCGCCTATCTGGCCGGTGTGGCCGAGGCGGTGCGCCGCGCCGGTGGGGTCGTCGTGGTCACCAAGGGCCCTCGAGGGGCGGAGGTCCTGCTCGCGAACGGGACGCAGGAGTTCGCCGCCATCGCGGCCGACCGTCTCGTCGATGACACCGGTGCCGGGGATGTCTTCGCCGCGTCGCTGTTCATCGCGCTGGACGCCGGGAGCACGGTCAGCGACGCGGTCCGGTTCGCCGCCGCGGCCGCCACGCTGAGTATCAGTGGGATCGGCCCGGGGTCGATCGCGACCCGGGACGCCGTCGCGAAGCTGGCCGGCCAGGACACCGCGCCCCACCGCAGCGCCGCCGGGCTGTTCTGAGGCACCCGGTTCTCGACCCCACCCGACCCCGCCCGTTCGGGGTCCTTTTCCTTTGCCCACGCCGTAGTCAACGCTGTTGACGACTCCTGGCGCCATATTTGATCTTGAAAGTTGCCGGTGGATGTGCGTTGGGAGCGGGGCCGGGATGTTCCATGCCGTCAACCGCCTGCGGTGGGGTAGAGCGGCCACTTGTCGAGCGTGAGGCAGTCGTCGCTGGTTTTCGGCTCCCGGCCGCTGATGACGAACTGGCACGGCTGCCCGCCGGTGGCCTGCCGGTTCTGGTTCGACGGGTCGTACGGGGGGAGCTCCTTCCAGGAGAGATCGATGTAGATCACGGTCAGCTGTTTGCTCTGCGCTATCTGGGAGGCGTTGAAGTCGTTGCATCCGGTTGCTCCCGGCCACGCGGTCGCCGGAAAGTTCTTCACGTCCTCGCACGACGTGGGGGAGTCCTGCCGCAGCTGCTTCTCGATGCCTGTCCTGTCGATCGCCGTATTCTTGGTGACCATGTCGACGAACAGCTTGGCGGCATCGTAGGAGATGCCGATCCGCTCGTCCGCCCACAGTGTCTGGTGCTGGGCCCTCCCGGTCGCCTCGTACATGCTCTTCAGGCGGTGACAGAAGTCCTCCAGCGACCTGCTCACAAACAGGCCCTGGGTCAGGGTCCCGTCGAGGCACTTCTTGCCGGCGAGCACCACGGGAGCGCCTTTTGACACGAAGCGGAAGGCGGTCGTGTTGTTCCACTGTCCTGCCGCCTGGACCACGTACCGCGACACCGAGTCGTCGGCGAGGACCCGGTCCAGGCAGGCGCGCATACCGTCGAGGAAGCCGGGGAAGTCGTTGTACCGGCCGGCGAAGAAGAGCAGATTGCTCTGGTTCTCGCCCGCGCACCGCTCACGGAACCAGTCCGGTGTGTTCTCCCCGGGTCCCCAGCCGTGCGGTTCGTAGCGGAGCCCGGCCCGGGTGGCCTCGTTCCTGACGTCCTGCACCAGGGTGGAGACGTAGAGGTCGTCCACGGCCGGGTCCCCCTCCTGGCCGCGGGGATCACCAGGCGACCGTGGGTAGTACACGCTGATTCCCTGCTGTGCTTTCTTGGCATAGGCGGTGGCGAGCTGGGCCTCCCGCCGGTTGTTCGGCACCATCTGGAAGTAGGACGGTGAGAAGATCTCCATGGCGTCCCCGGACAGGGTGGTGGCGATCACGGGTATACGGGCGTTCCCGAGTGTGGCGACGGCCCGGCCGGTGTCCATGTTGCTCCGGTCCATGCCGATGACGCCGAGCACTTTTTCCCGGGGACGGGCGGCCAGCGGCACGAGATGATCGCGCGCTACCAGGTCGGCGTACCTCATGTGACTGCCGCCGTTGGCGATGAGGACGCGCAGCGCCATCCTCGGGACGGACGAATCAGCTCCTAACGTCCCGCACTCCGGAATGTCCTGTTTCTGGTTCAGCGTGTGCTGCCAGGTCAACAGCCCTTCCAGCTCCGCGACCTGTGCCGCGGTCCAGTCGGTTTCGGTCTCCCCGGTGAGGCCGGCAAAGTAGACCAGCGTCATGAGCGTGTACGGAATATTACCCGGTGACAGAGCGGCGAGTTTCACCGCGCACCGGTTCTGCCTAGCGATCTCCTGTTGCACGGCGAGCAGACGGTCGCCGGAAATCGATTTTCTCCCGGCGTTGAACCGGTAGCTGCCGTCGCTGTAGCCGACGCACTGGCCGTTGACCCAGGACACCGAGACACCCGTTCGCGACCAGCAGCCGTCATGATCGAATACGTGGGTGCCGTACCGGAGAATCCCGAGGACCACGGCCGCCAGGAGCACGACCGCGAGCGAACGCAGCGCCCATCGGCGCGCCCATAGCGGAGGCTTTGGCGCGGACAGGTGCTGCCCCCATCCCCTGGCATGTGGTCCGACCGTCTCCTCGGACGGCGGTGCTGACGCGAAGGCGGGTATCCGTAGCCACAGCCGCCAGTCCGCGCCGCTGGGTGGCTCGGCAGTGTTCCAGGCGTCGAGCGCGTCCGCCGCGTTGGCGGCGGACAGGAGAGGCTGCGGGGGCGGCTGCGGGATGGTGTCGGCCTGGTAGCCGGCGACCAGCAGGAGGGGGTCGTTCTTCCGGGTGCTGTCGCGGACGGTGATGATCATGTCCAGGAGCCGCTCGCCCTGCGGGTCGTCGGCGATGTTGTCGATGAGAGCCAGGACCCGGGCGGTGCGCCGCCACGCCCATAGCCGCCAGAACCGGCGCCGGTAGACGGCCCGCAGGTCGTGGAGAAAGGCGTCGACCAGCAGATGTTCCCGCTGGGCCTCCTCCTCGGGAACGCGGTGGGTGTCCGCGGCGAGACGGACGGCGAAAGAAGCGAATCCCTCCCCGTTCTCCGCGGGAAACAGCCGCTGTCTCATGAACCAGCGGGTGCGGACCAGGCCTGGCACGGGAATATATCCGGACTGCCAGAGCCGGAACCGGGCCCTCGGCCCGACGATGATGAGCACGGCCAGCAGCAGCCGGGTCAGGCCGGACAGGCCGTCCAGCAGTGGGTTGGCGCCGTTGTGGGCGCCCGCGAGCTTGGCCCGCAGGCGTTCGCCGAGTACCTCTTTCCGGGTTTTGCCAGGGGGAAGAGGAGCGAGTTGCTGCCGGGTCAGCCAGTCCGCGAACACGTACGTACGGAAACGGCATCCCAGGCCGGACGTCTGCGTTTCCAGCTGGTCGGCGAGTGCCTGGAGCACCGGCAGTACATGCGGCTGGCCGTCCGGCCTGGGAAGGGGCGGAGAAGTCGAGTGCCGGCGGCCTTCCGGCGCCAGGTCGAGATAGGCGCGCGGGATCACCGGCGACGGGGACCAGCGTACGCGCTGGCGCACCTCGGTGAGCCAGGGGCCGCTGTCCGGGCCGGCGACCAGGCATACCAGTGGCGCCGACCGGCGTCGCGCGGGATCGACGGCGAGGGAGTGGAGCAGGGTGAGAACAGCGCCTACGCCGTCAAAAAACGGAATCATGACTCCCCCGTATCATTCCCATGGTCAGCACTATGCCACGTAGCGCACCGGATACCGGTTCCGGCCCGGCCCGGCCCGGCGGATCGTCCCTGTCGATTCGGTGGAGGCCGACGGTGCGGAGAAACGGTCGCGCGGTTTTTGACTGGCCGGCTGTCGTCCGGTGGGTGGGCACCTGCTTCCGGTGTGCTTTGCCGTGCTTCACGGTTTCAGGCGTCCGATGGTTGTTCAACCAGTGTTTTGATTTTGTTTTTTTGGCTTGGCCGTCCCGTCTCCGGGAGCCGTGGTTGTAGCGGGACTGCGGGTGGCTACGCCGCATGCTGAGCATGGTTGCTCTTCGTGACCGATCGGGTGGCTCCTCGGAGTGACTCGGATCGTGGCGGGCGGATACCGCGACGACTGTGCGTGTGCGGCTGTATGTATGCGGGCACACAGTGGACGATGGGGGGTATGGACGTTCCCGAACCGCGCCGACTGGAGTACACGGAGGCGCTGCGGCGTCTGCGGATCATGCTGGGTGACCTTGCCGAGCAGACCAGTCAGATCGTCCTCGACGCGACCACCGCGGTGACCGGGCGGGCCGACACCGCCGGTGTGCACGCCGCGGTGGCCTGCCTGCGTGACTGCTGTCAGGACCTCGACGAGGACCTGGTGCTGCTGCTGGCCCGGCAGAACCCGGTCGCCGGGGACCTGCACCTGGTCGTGGCCGGGCTGCGCACCGCCGCGGCGGTGCAGCGGATGGCCGAGCTCGCCGGCCACATCGCCGCCACCGCCGACCTGCGGGCACCCGCCGTCGTGGTCCCGGTCGGGCTGCGTCCCACCCTCAGCCAGCTCGGCCGGCTGTGCGCCGAGCAGGCGAGCAGCCTGGCCACCGCGATCTGCGCCGACGACCCGGCGGCCGCCGCCTGGCAGGTCACCGCGGGCGACGAGCCCATCGACCGCATCCACCGGCGGCTGATGGCCGCCCTCACCGACCCCGGCTGGCCCCACGGCATCCAGCAGGCGGTGGACCTCGCCTTGCTGTCCCGGTACTACGAGCGGTACGCCGACCAGGCTGTCACCGCGGCCCGCCAGCTCGTCCGCCTGCGCTGGGTCCCGTCGCTGTCGGACAGCCCGGACGATCCGGGCCTGCCGGCCGGTCCGGATACCGCCGCTGATCCGCCGGGAGGCCCGGCAGGAGGCCCGGTCAGATCGCCAGGGCGGACAGGATGAGGGTGATGCCGTCGTGGAACTGCTCCTGCATGTCCGTGGCGAGATGGTCGGCGGCCGCGGCGAGGTGTGGATAGCGGGACGCTGACGAAGCGATCGCGGTGATCGGTGTCACGGTGGCGTCCGGTCCTTTTCTGGCGATGGTCGCCGCGGTGTGCCGGGCCTCGGTCAGGGCGTGCCCGAGCGTGTAGAAGAGCAGGGTCGTGTAGGCGTCGGAGGCCTGGCGGTCGGGCAGGCCCGCCTCCCGTAGCAGGCCGATCGCGTGGTTGGTCCGTTCCCAGCTGGCCTCCCCGCCGGGCGGGCGGCGCAGCACGATGGGCGCGAGCGTCGGATGCCGCAGCAGCGATCCGCGCAGCTGCGCGAAGGTCTCCCTGAGGTCGGCCCGGGGATCGCCGGTGTGAGGGAGGGGCTCGTCGCCGCGCACGACCCGGTCGGCGAGCGCCTCCAGCAGCTCGTTCTTGGTCCGGAAGTGCCGGTAGACGGCGGTCGGGTCGATGTTCAGGCGCGCGCCCAGGGCCCGCATGCTGAAGCCGCCGACCCCGCCGATGTCGACGATCTCCATCGCGGTGTCGAGGAGGAGCTGCCGGGACAGCGTGCCGCGAGGGGTGCGGGTGTGGCGGGGCTGCGCGGTCTCCATCGCCGTGGCGTCTTCCTTCGGGATCGGGCGGCCCGGTCGAGGCGGGCCTGGACTGTCCGGGATCGGCCGTGTCGGCGTCCTGCCGGGATCTTCTCAGGGAGACTACAGTGTAGTCAACATTGTTGACGACACCTCTCTGCAATTTGATCTTTATTGTGCAACCGGTGCTATCCGCAAGATCAGATGATTGTTTTGGCGCCCAATAGTTCACTCATGGGAGGCTTGTCCGGTCGCTATCGCACCTATGACATCACTGTCAGACACAAGGAGTAACGACTCTTGGACAAGCCGGTGCCGCAGCCGGACGCTGCAGGCGCACAGGAGGCGGACGTCCGCGTGGACGGCTCCAGGCTCCCGCACGGGAGGCCAGCCGTTCCTGCCGGAGATCCTGTGACCCCGCCGTTCAGTGACGACTTCGAGTCAGGAGTGCACGAGCTCGACGAGGAGCTCGGCGTGCTCCTCGTCGAGGTGAACATGCGCCCGCCGGCGGAGTCCAGCGAGATCGCCCGGGCCATCGAGTCCAGGGCCGCGGCGCTGCGCGCCGGCCGCAACCCGAGCCGGACGCAGGCCATGGTGTTCGACGGGCTCGCCGCCAGGATCGCCATCACCCGCTCGGACCTGGCCGCCATGGCCGGCGACCTGCACACGGCGCAACGTATCGCCGACAGCGCCTACCGGATGGCGGTGGCGTCCCACGACCGGATCATGATCGGTTCGGCCCGCCGGAAGCAGGCTGCGATCGCGATGGAGGCGGGCCGGCCCACGGAGGCCCTGCAAATGATCATGGACGGGCTGCGGCGCTGTCCCGAGGGCCCTGTCGCCGCCGCGCTGCTGGCCCGGCAGGTACAGGCCAACGCGCTGGCCGGAGCGCACCCGGACATCGTCGAGCAGCAGACCGACGACGCCCTGGCGGCGGCCGGCGCGCTGCCCGCCGCCGAGCAGGGCATGCCCGGGCTGTTCTTCACCAGCTACCATCCGGCGGACGCCAAGGAGCGGGCGCTGACCGCGAACGCGCTCGTCGGCCGGGTCCGCCGTGCCGAGAGTCTCTACCGGTGCTGTGTGCCTGTCTTCGACGCGGTCGACATGCCCGGCTGGTCGTCAGGTGTCCGCTTCACGCTGGCCACCGCGCTCGTCCTCAGCGGTGGGCGCCTCGACCTGGAACGGTCGGCCGAACTCGTCGAGGAGGCCGTCACCATCTCGCTGCGCCGCCGTACCGGGGCGCTGTCGGCGAAGGCCGACCGGTGGATCGGCGCGGTCCGCCCGCACGCCGCCGGGACCCGCGCGATCGGGACGATCAGCCGGGTGCGGGCATGGCAGCGAGGCGAGCTCGGCACCTGACCGCCGGGCCCGCGGCCCGGCGGCCGCACTGAACGGGCCTCTCCTTCCGGTCCGTTCAGTGCGGGATGGCGTTCAGGAGGTCCTGGGCGCCCTGGCGGAGCAGCGCCACCGCGACCGACGCCCCCAGGGTCGTCGGGTCCGCGCCGGGGCCCCACTCGTGGGCGTCCAGGACGGTCTTGCCGTCGGGGCTGAACACCTTCGCCCGCAGGGACAGCCGCCCGTCGGGCTCGGTGTGGGCGTGCCCGGCGATCGGCGAGTTGCAGTGGCCCTGCAGGACGTGCAGGAGCATGCGCTCGGCGCTGACCTGCCGCCGGGCGTCGAGGTCGTCCATGCCGGCGACGAGCTCGGCGGTGTCGGTGTCGTCCTCGCGGCACTGCAGGCCGAGCACGCCGGCGCCGATCGGCGGGCACATCGCCTCCACCGAGAGGATCTCGGTGATGCGGCCCGCCTGGCCGATGCGTTCCAGGCCGGAGACGGCCAGCAGCAGCGCGTCGGCCGCGCCGGCGTCCAGCCGGGCCAGCCGGGTGTTGGCGTTGCCGCGGATCGGCACGGTCTCCAGATGCGGGTGGGACTGGGCGAGCTGGGCGATCCGGCGCACGGCGGAGGTACCGACCCGGGCGCCGACGGGCAGCTCGTCCAGGGTGCGGCCGCCGGGGTGGATCAGGGCGTCGCGGATGTCGTCCCGGGGCAGGTAGGCGGCGAAGACGGTGCCGGCCGGGACCGGGCGGTCCCCGGGGACGTCCTTCATACAGTGCACGGCGAGATCGGCGCGGCCGGCGAGCAGTGCCTCGTCGACCTCCTTGGTGAAGGCGCCCTTGCCACCGAGCGCGGACAGCGGGCCCGTCCACCTGTCCCCGCTGGTGGTGATGGGCACGATCTCGGCGGTGAGACCGGGACTGCGGGCTGTCAGCTCCGCGCGGACCCGCTCGGCCTGGGCAAGGGCCATCGGGGAGGAACGGGTACCAATACGGATCAGCCGGGATGCGGACATGGCCACCAGGCTAGTTCCCCGGGCCGCCACAGGCGCCCCGAGACCGCCCGAGTGTCGCACCCACCGCCCGCGCGGCCCGTCCACGGGCCCGCCTGGAGGATGCTCCGCTCCGGTTGGATACTCTGCCGCAACGGCATGGTGAAGGGCCCGTCTCTGTGTCCGAGGCGACAGTGGCTGGGCTGGCTGCGGTTACGGCCGCTCCTACGGCCGCTCCGGGCTTTCCGTCACTGTTCGTCACTGCCTGGCTGTCTGGCGGGCGGCCGTTATGGCCAGGGTGAGGGTCGCGGCGTCGTAGGCGCCGTGGTGGCGCCGGCCGTTGATGAAGAACGTCGGTGTTCCCGAGACGTCGCTGACGTCGGCGGAGGCGATGTCGCGCTCGACCCGGTCGGCACCGGCCCTGGCGCGCAGGTCGGCCCGGAACCGCTCGAGGTCGAGCCCCAGCTCGCCCGCGTACCGCAGCAGATCTCTGACCGTGAGGGCCGACTGGTGATCGAAGAGCAGGTCGTGCATCTCCCAGAACGCGCCCTGCTCGGCCGCGGCCTCGACCGCGATGGCCGCGTACTCGGCATGGGGGTGCACCTTCGTCAGCGGCAGGTGCCGCCAGACATAGCGCAGATCGCCGAAATCCGCGAGCAGCTCGCGGACGACGGCCTCGGCCCGGCCGCAGTAGGGACACTCGAAGTCGCCGTATTCGACGAGGGTCACCGGGGCGTCGAGCGGCCCCCGGATCCGGTCGCGCCCCGGGTCGACGGGCTCGGCGAGGTCGATGATGACCTCGGATACGCCGCGTTCGGCGCGGGCCCGCATCCGCGCCGGCAACATGCCCGCCACCTGGAAGACGATCCAGGAGAGCACGGACGCGGCGAGCGCCGCCATCAGAATACCGATCTTCGCCTCCGCGAGGCGCTCGCCGGTGAACGCCATCGTCGCGATCAGCAGCGGCACGGTGAAGCCGATCCCGGCGAGCACCCCGGCACCGGTGATCGCGTCCCAGCCGACGGGCAGGCGCACCCGGCCGTGGGTGACCGCCCTGACCAGCCACACCGAGCCGACGATGCCCACCGGTTTGCCGAGCAGGTAGCCGGCGACGACGCCGAGCGTCACGGGTGAGTGCAGCGCGCGGCCGAGGACGTCGCCGCTGATCTCGACCCCGGCGTTCGCCAGCGCGAACAGCGGGACGACAAGGTAGCTCGTCCACGGGTGGAAGATCTGCTGGAGGCGGTCGTTCGGCGAGATCGCGTACCAGACGCCGACCCGGGCCCTGCGGGCGAGTTCCGGTGTCGGCTGCTCGCGGAACGACAGGAACAGGTCGGTGGCGCGCTCCAGGTCGCCGCGCCCCGCCGGGTGGGCGTAGGTCAGCAGGCCCATCGCGAGCCCGATGACGATCGGGTCGATCCCGGAGCGCAACAGCGCGGCCCAGGCCGCGAGCCCCAGCGCGGCGTATCCCGCACCGGAGCGCATGCCCGCCGCCCGCGCCGCGAGTATCACCGCGAAGATGCCGAGCCCGGTGGCGAGCGCGCCCCAGACGACGTCCTCGCTGTAGAAGACGGCGATGACGACGAGTGCGACGACGTCGTCGACGACGGTGAGCGTCAGGAGGAACGTCCGCAGCCGCTCGGGGAAGCGTGGCCCGACGACGGCGAGCACACCCAGGGCGAAGGCGGTGTCGGTGGACATCGTGATCCCCCAGCCGCGCGCGGACGGTTCCCCCGCGTTGACCGCCAGGTAGATCAGGACGGGTACGGCCATCCCGGCCAGACAGGCCATGACGGGCAGGGCGAGGCGGCGTCGTTCCCGCAGTTCGCCTATGTCGAACTCGCGCCGGGTCTCCAGCCCGACGACGAAGAAGAAAAGCGCCATCAGCCCGTTGGTGACCCATTCCCGCAGGTCCTGCGCGACGCCCCAGCGGCCGATCCCGATCGACAGCTCGGTTCCCCAGACCGTCTCGTACGACGCGGCGGCGACGTTCACCCAGATCAGGGCGGCGAGAGTCGCCGCCAGCAGGACCGCGGCACCGCCGGTCTCGGTGCGCAGGAACTCCCGCAGCGGCGACCGGCCGCCCGGCCACGGGGTCCTGCCCGCGAACGCTTGGCCCGCCCCCCGGTCCGGTTCCGCCACACCACCGATTCTCGTTCGCCGAAGGCGGGGTGGCCGGTCACCAGCCGCGGGCACGCCATTCGGCGAGGTGGGGGCGTTCCGCGCCGAGGATGGTGTCGTGGCCGTGCCCCGGGTAGATCCAGGTGGTGTCGGGCAGCGGGCCGAAGACCTTGCTCTCCAGGTCGTCCATGAGGGATCTGAACGCGACGGGATCCCCGAACGTGGCGCCCGGGCCGCCGGGGAACAGGCAGTCGCCGGTGAACAGGTGCGGCGCCGCGGTGCCGGCGCCGTGGAGCAGCGCGATGGAGCCGGCGGTGTGCCCGACCAGGTGGATGACCCGCAGGGTGACCTCGCCGACGGTCACCTCGTCGCCGTCGCGCACCAGGGCCGTGGTCGCCACCGGGATGGCGCCGGCGTCGTCGGGATGCGCCACCGTGCGCGCGCCGGTGGCCGCGACCACCGCGGACAGCGCCTGCACGTGGTCGCCGTGGCGATGGCTGGTCACCACGGTCGCAAGGCCGCCGTCGCCGGCGAGGGCCAGCAGCGTGCCGGGCTCGTTCGCGGCGTCGATCAGGAGCTGTTCGCCCGTCGCGGCACATCGCAGCAGGTAGGCGTTGTTGTCCATCGGGCCGACCGCGACCTTGGAAATGACCAGTCCGGGCAGCGTCCGGACGTCCGCCGGCCCACCGACACGTACCGCGCCGGTGTAGCCGTCGCCGTTGATCTCGTGTCCCATCATCCCTCGCCGGCTGTCGGTTGTGCGGGTTTCATCATCCTGCGCTCCGGCATCCTCCGTTCCGGAACTGTCGGAGCCGGTCCGTAGCATGGCAGGCGCGGCGGATGCCACGTCCGGCCGTGGCACGGCCGGTCCCTGGTCCCAAGCCCCACGCTTGGCCTGGCCCCGAGCCTGGTCCCGTACTCGAGAGCCCCATCCTCAAGAGCAGAGCGCGAAGGATTCCCACGATGGCAGACCGTCTCGTCGTGCGCGGCGCGCGAGAGCACAACCTGCGTGACGTCGACCTCGACCTGCCGCGGGACTCGCTGATCGTCTTCACCGGCCTGTCGGGTTCGGGCAAGTCCAGCCTCGCGTTCGACACGATCTTCGCCGAGGGGCAGCGGCGGTACGTCGAGTCGCTGTCGGCCTACGCCCGCCAGTTCCTCGGCCAGATGGACAAGCCCGACGTCGACTTCATCGAGGGCCTGTCACCGGCGGTCTCCATCGACCAGAAGTCGACCTCGCGCAACCCCCGCTCCACCGTCGGGACGATCACCGAGGTGTACGACTACCTGCGGCTGCTGTTCGCGCGGGCGGGCCGGCCGCACTGCCCGACATGCGGCCGGCCGATCTCCCGGCAGACCCCGCAGCAGATCGTCGACCGCCTGCTCGAGCTGCCCGCGGGCACCCGGTTCCAGGTGCTGGCCCCCCTCGTGCGGGGGCGCAAGGGCGAGTACGTCGACCTGTTCGCGGAGCTGCAGGCCAAGGGCTTCGCCCGGGTACGCGTCGACGGCGGCGTCCACGCGCTCACCGACGTGCCGAAGCTGGAGAAGCAGCGCAAGCACACCATCGAGGTGGTGGTCGACCGGCTGGCGGTGAAGGCGTCCGCCAAACAGCGGCTGACGGACTCCGTCGAGACCGCCCTCGGCCTCGGCGGCGGCCTGGCGCTGATCGACTTCGTCGACCGGGACCCCGCCGGCCCCGACCGGGAGCGGATGTACTCCGAGCACCTGGCCTGCCTCTACGACGACCTGTCGTTCGAGGAGCTCGAGCCGCGGTCGTTCTCCTTCAACTCCCCGTACGGCGCCTGCGCGCAGTGCTCGGGCCTGGGCACCCGCAAGGAGGTCGACCCCGACCTGGTCGTCCCCGACCCGTCGCTGTCGCTGGCGGCCGGCGCGGTCGCCCCCTGGTCGGCCGGCCACAACAAGGAGTACTTCACCCGGCTGCTCGAGGCCCTCGCCGCCGACCTCGGCTTCCGGATGGACATCCCCTGGGAGGGGCTGCCGGAACGGGCCCGCAAGGCGGTGCTGTACGGGCGGGGCGAGACCGAGGTCCAGGTCTCCTACACCAACCGCTACGGCCGCTCCCGCCAGTACTACACGGCCTTCGAGGGCGTCGTCGCCTTCCTCCAGCGCCGCCACCGCGAGGCCGAGTCCGACAGCAGCCGGGAGCGCTACGAGGGCTACATGCGCGATGTCGCCTGCTCGGCCTGCCGCGGCGCCCGGCTCAAGCCCGAATCGCTGGCGGTGACGCTGGGCGGCCGGTCGATCGCCGAGATCGCCGGCATGGCCATCGGGGAGTGCGCCGCGTTCCTGCGCACCCTCGAGCTCACCGAGCGGGAGCGCACGATCGCCGGCCGGGTGCTCAAGGAGATCGACGCGCGGCTGGCGTTCCTGCTCGACGTCGGCCTCGACTACCTCTCGCTGGACCGGGCCGCCGGCACCCTGGCCGGCGGTGAGGCGCAGCGGATCCGGCTCGCCACCCAGATCGGCTCCGGGCTGGTCGGCGTCCTCTACGTGCTCGACGAGCCCTCGATCGGGCTGCACCAGCGGGACAACCGCCGCCTCATCCAGACCCTGGTACGGCTGCGGGACCTCGGCAACACCCTGATCGTCGTCGAGCACGACGAGGACACGATCCGGGCCGCCGACTGGGTCGTCGACATCGGCCCCGGCGCCGGGGAGCACGGCGGGAAGGTCGTCGTCTCCGGCTCGGTGGACGCGCTGCTGTCCGCGGAGGCCTCGCTGACCGGGGCGTACCTGTCCGGCCGCCGGGAGATCCCGGTGCCCGGCATCCGGCGTCCGCCGGCCAGGGGCCGGGCGCTGACCGTCCACGCCGCCCGGGAGCACAACCTGCGCGAGGTGACGGTGTCGTTCCCGCTCGGCTGCTTCGTCGCGGTCACCGGCGTCTCCGGCTCGGGCAAGTCGACGCTGGTCAACGACATCCTGGCCACGGTGCTCGCGAACAGGCTCAACGGCGCCCGGGAGGTGCCGGGCCGGCACCGCACCGTCACCGGTGTCGAGCATCTCGACAAGGCCGTCCGGGTCGACCAGTCGCCGATCGGGCGCACCCCGCGCTCGAACCCGGCCACCTACACCGGTGTCTTCGACCACATCCGGCGGCTGTTCGCCGAGACCACCGAGGCCAAGGTCCGCGGCTACCTGCCCGGGCGCTTCTCGTTCAACGTCAAGGGCGGCCGGTGCGAGGCCTGCGCCGGCGACGGCACCATCAAGATCGAGATGAACTTCCTGCCGGACGTGTACGTGCCGTGCGAGGTCTGCC
This sequence comes from Protofrankia sp. CiP1_Cm_nod1, assembly GCF_920888515.1. Taxonomy (GTDB): domain Bacteria; phylum Actinomycetota; class Actinomycetes; order Frankiales; family Frankiaceae; genus Protofrankia. The sequence continues at coordinate 16,623 of NZ_CAKKTM010000230.1, forward strand.
AGGGCGCCCGGTACAACCGGGAGACGTTGGAGGTCCACTACAAGAACCGCAGCATCGCCGAGGTCCTCGACATGCCGATCGAGGAGGCCGCGGAGTTCTTCGCCGCCGTCCCCGCGATCGCCCGGCATCTGCGCACCCTCGACGACGTGGGCCTGGGCTACGTCCGCCTCGGGCAGCCGGCGCCGACGCTGTCCGGCGGCGAGGCGCAGCGGGTCAAGCTCGCCGCCGAACTCCAGCGACGCTCCACCGGGCGCACCGTCTACGTCCTGGACGAGCCCACCACCGGGCTGCACTTCGAGGACATCCGCAAGCTGCTCGGGGTCCTCGGCCGGCTGGTGGACGCCGGCAACACGGTGATCGTCATCGAGCACAACCTGGACGTCATCAAGACCGCTGACTGGATCATCGACATGGGGCCGGAGGGCGGCACCGGCGGCGGCCGGGTGGTCGCCGAGGGGCCGCCCGAGACGGTCGCCGCGGCCGCGGAGAGCCACACCGGCCTCTTCCTGCGGGAGATCCTCGGGCAGCGCCTCGACACGGCCCAGCACGACGCGGCGGCGCTGCCCCCGGCGGCAGCAGCATCCTCGGCGAACTCGGCGAAGACCCCGGCCGCACGGGGGGCCGTCTCAGGCCAGCGGCCACCACGCACCTCGCTGCGCCCCGCCGCGGATGCTGTGGCGGGATAACCCCCGCGGCGGGCCCGCCACCAGCCGTCCGCGAGGTCACGGGCGGCTGGTACGGAGGGCTCCGCGGGGGCGGGGGGTCAGTTCTCCAGCAGGTTCGCGAGGACGGTGTCCAGCTCCTCGGCGGTGCCTTCCTGCCCGCGGGGAACGACCCGTTCGGTCGCGTCGAGGAACGCCCGAGCGGCGTCCATGCTCAGCCGGACGGCGGAGCGCAGCTCACCGGCGGTCAGGTCGAGGCGGATACAGCCGCGCTCGGGCTCGGGGGTGATCCGCACGTCGCCGGTGCCGGTGGGCACGTCCAGCCCGGCCCGCAGCGCGTCCCGCAGTACCACCCACGTCCCGCGGGGCAGCGCGGGGTGATCGGGCCGGGAGATGAGCTCCAACGTCACCGCGAGGGGGTCGGCCCGTCGCCAGTTCACCTGCAGCACGGTCAGCCGCCCGCGGGAAGGTGCGTCATCGACGACCAACTCGGTGGTCACGTCCTCCACCTGCATCCGTCGTGCCTCCTTCGTCGTCCTGCGACGCTGTGCACCGCGGTATCGAGGGTGACAGCCAGTCAGGCAAGACGCCACCCGGAAAGCGTGGCGGGATCTGTTCGGGACCAGCTGGGACAAGGCCGGCGCCGACATTGCGGGACCCTGGCCGGGGAGGTCGTCATCTCGATGTCGTGGGGAAGGCGTCTGTCGGCTCCGCCGGCCGTACAGGGCCGGCCGGCTGCGTCGATCATATCGGCCCTGTTCCGCTGTCCGCGCGTCGCCCCGCCGGCCATGCCCGGCCGGCCAGGCCCCGCCCGGCTGGTGAGAGGCGCGCTCACGGCCGGCCCACCACACCCATCCGCCGCCGAGCGTCCGACGGATCATGCTTCGCACACCGCTCATGGTCTTCGAGCATGGGCCCTGGCGTTGCTTCCCGGCGGGCGCGGTGAGCGGGTGTCCGCGAGCTGTGAGATATGCCTGCTCACGTTCACCGCGGGGTGCGCTCGCGCCCCAGGTCACGGCCACCCCGCACAGTTAAGTGCTCAGCGTGGTGAAATGGTTACGTGGAGGCGTTGTTCTGTGCCGATCCGGCTCGCCGTAGGCTCGGTTCATGGCTGATCCGGCGTCCTACCGTCCCGCGCCGGGATCGGTTCCGGAGACCCCGGGGGTGTACCGGTTCTTCGACGAGCACGGCCGGGTGGTCTACGTGGGCAAGGCGAAGAACCTGCGCGCCCGGCTGTCGAACTACTTCACCGACATCCACAACCTGCACCCCCGCACCCAGCACATGGTGACGACCGCGAGTTCGGTCGACTGGACCGTCGTATCGACCGAGGTCGAGGCCCTGCAGCTCGAGTACACGTGGATCAAGGAATTCGATCCCCGCTTCAACGTCCGATACCGGGACGACAAGAGCTACCCGAGCCTCGCCGTCACCCTGTACGAGCAGTTCCCGCGCCTGCAGGTGATGCGCGGCGCCAAGCGCCCCGGCGTCCGCTACTTCGGCCCCTACCCCCACGCGTGGGCCATCCGGGAGACGCTCGACCTGCTCCTGCGCGTCTTTCCGGCGCGCACGTGCAGCACGGGGGTGTTCAAACAGGCTGCCCGCATCGGCCGGCCCTGCCTGCTCGGCTACATCGACCGCTGCTCGGCGCCGTGCGTCGGCCGGGTCGACGCCGTCGAGCACCGTCGCATCGTCGAGGATTTCTGCGACTTCATGTCCGGGCAGACCGGCCGCTACATCCGCAAGCTCGAACGTGAGATGGCCGCGGCCGCGGCCGACCAGCGGTACGAACAGGCGGCCCGGCTGCGCGACGACATCGGCGCGCTGCGCCGGGCGATGGAGAAACAGGCGGTCGTCCTGCCCGACGGCACCGACGCCGACATCATCGCGTTCGCCCAGGACGAGCTCGAAGCCGCCGTGCAGATCTTCTATGTACGTGACGGCCGGGTCCGGGGCCAGCGCGGCTGGGTCGTGGACAAGATCGAGGATCTGACGACGGGGGAGCTGGTCGAGCAGTTCCTCACCCAGGAGTACCTCTCCGACAACGCGGGCACGCCGTCCGCCGGGGCGGACAGGCCGGCGGGCCAGGCCACAGACCAGGCCGCGGGCCCTGATACGAGCCGGGCGGGCGCGGGCCGGGTGGGCACGCGGGTGACGAACGAGATCCCGCGGGAGGTGCTCGTCCCGGAACTCCCACCGGACGCGGACGTGGTCGCGGACCTGCTCGGCATCGCCCGCGGCGGCCGGGTCGACCTGCGGGTCCCCCGGCGCGGGGACAAGCGCACCCTGATGGAGACCGTCGAGCACAACGCCAGGCAGGCGTTCGCCCTGCACCGCACGCGCCGGGCCAGCGACCTCTCCGCCCGCAGCCGGGCGCTGTCGGAGCTCTCCGACGCCCTGGGCCTCGCCGACCCGCCGCTGCGGATCGAGTCGTTCGACATCTCCAACCTGCAGGGCACCGAGGTCGTCGCCAGCATGGTCGTCTTCGAGGACGGGCTGGCGCGCAAGTCGGAGTACCGGCGGTTCGCCATCCGCGGGGCCGATGGGCAGGACGACGTCGCGAGCATGCACGAGACGATCACCAGGCGGTTCAGCCGGTACCTCGCCGAACGGGCCCGGACCGGGGAGTTCGCGGGCCTGCCGGATCCCACCGGCCCTGCCGACGTCACCGACGCCTTGAGCCCGGCGGACCTGCCGGACGCGCCGGCGTCACCGGGCTCTCCGCCGCGGCCGGCCGCCCCGACCGGAGCGGCCGGCCCGGGC
>NZ_CAKKTM010000231.1 GCF_920888515.1 Protofrankia sp. CiP1_Cm_nod1
AGATGTGTATAAGAGACAGCGTCAGCGCCGCGCTGGACCCCACCACCGGCCGGCCGCGGCGCTTCGCCTACCCCCCGAACCTCCTCGTCGTCGACGGCGGCCCGCCGCAGGTCGCCGCGGCGCGCCGGGCCCTCGACGCGCTCGGCATCGACAGCGGCCCCGGCGGGGTCGCCCTGTGCGGGCTGGCCAAGCGCCTGGAGGAGGTCTGGCTGCCGGACGAGGAGGATCCGGTGATCCTGCCCCGCACCAGCGAGGCGCTATACCTGCTGCAGCGGGTCCGGGACGAGGCGCACCGGTTCGCGGTCACCTACCACCGGCAGAAGCGCTCGAAGAGCATGGTCCGCTCGGCCCTCGACGACGTCCCCGGCCTCGGGGAGACCCGCCGCAAGGCGCTGCTGCGCGCCTTCGGCTCGCTCGCGCGGATCCGGCAGGCCACCGTCGAGCAGATCGCCGAGGTGCCGGGCATCGGCCGGCGCACGGCCCAGGCGGTCGTGGACGCGCTCGCCCCCACCGGCCCCGGCGGCGCGGACGCCACCCCGGGTGCGGTCGACCCGTACACCGGAGAGATCCTGGACAGCGCGGACGCCTCACCATCCGCACCATCCGCGGCCCCGGCAGGCAGTCCCGCGCCAGCCACGGCCACCAGCGTTCACGACACCAGCCGCGCCACCGCCCCTGACCCCGGTCCTGACGCCACACCGACACGGGGTGTTCCCACATGACCTCCGCCGCGCCCGCCGCGCCACTTGAGCTCGCCATCATCACCGGGCTGTCCGGAGCCGGCCGCAGCACCGCGGCCAAGTGCCTGGAAGATCTCGGCTGGTTCGTCGTGGACAACCTGCCGCCAGCGCTGCTGGCCACCATGACCGAGCTCGGGCTGCGTTCCCAGGGCGCGGTCAACCGCATCGCGGTGGTCGTGGACGTCCGCGGCCGGGCTTTCTTCCCCGACCTGCGCGCGACCCTGGACGCGCACGCCGCCCGCGGCATGCACCCGCGGGTGCTGTTCCTGGAGGCCGCGGACGAGACGCTGGTGCGCCGGTTCGACCATGTCCGCCGGCCGCATCCGCTGCAGGGCGACGGCCGGGTGGTCGACGGCATCAGCCGCGAGCGCGCGTTACTGGCGCAGCTGCGCGGCGAGTCGGACCTGGTGCTGGACACCACCGACCTCAACGTCCACGAGCTGCGCGCGAAGATCGACGCGGCGTTCGGCCAGCCGTCGGGGACCAGGCTGGCCGCGACGGTGGTCTCCTTCGGCTACAAGTACGGCCTCCCGCTCGACGCGGACCTGGTGGCCGACTGCCGGTTCCTGCCGAACCCGCACTGGGTGGCGGAGCTGCGGCCGTACACCGGCTGCGACCCGCAGGTACGTGACTACGTCCTTGAGCAGCCCGGGGCGGAGGAGTTCGTCGAACAGTACGCGGCGCTGCTGCGGCTGGTGGGGGAGGGATATGTGCGTGAGGGCAAGCGGTATCTGACGCTCGCGGTGGGCTGTACCGGCGGCAAGCACCGCAGCGTGGCAGTGGCCGAACAGCTCGCCGGGCGGCTCGCCGGGGACGGCGTCGGCGTCCGGATAGTGCACCGTGACCTGGGGCGCGAGTGACCGTCATCGACCGAGCGCCCATCGGCCGGGCGCCAGGGCCCGGCCCCGCGGTGGTGGCCTTCGGCGGGGGGCACGGGCTGGCCGCGTCCCTGCGGGCGCTGCGGCGCATCACCCACCGTCTCACCGCGGTTGTGACCGTAGGTGACGACGGGGGCTCGTCAGGCCGGCTGCGGGCCGAGCTGGACGCGCTGCCCATGGGTGACCTGCGGATGGCACTGGCCGCCCTGGCCGGCCCGGACACCTGGTCGTCCGCCTGGGCGGAGCTGTTCCAGCACCGGTTCGGCGGGGACGGGCCGCTGGCCGGGCACGCCGTCGGCAACCTGGTGCTCACCGCGCTCGCCGAGCGGCACGGCTCCCCGGTGGGCGCGCTCGACCTGGCCGGCAGGCTGCTGGGGGCCGCCGGCCGGGTGCTGCCGCTGTCCGACGACGGCATCGACATCGTCGCCCGGGTCGCCGGCCTCGACCCGGGTGACCCGCACGCCACGGTGGAGGTCCGCGGGCAGGCGGCGGTGGCCACCACGGCCGGGCGGGTGGTGAGCGTGTATCTGCGGCCGGCCAAGCCCGCCGCCTGCCCGCCGGTGCTCACCGCGATCGACAGCGCCGAGTGGATCGTGTTCGGCCCGGGGTCGCTCTACACCAGTGTGCTGCCCCACCTGCTGGTGCCCGAGGTCACCGGCCGGCTGCTCGGTTCGCCGGCCCGCCGGGTCATGGTGCTCAACCTGGTGCCGCAGCCGGGCGAGACCGAGGGCTACCTGCCGGAGGAGCACCTGCGGGTCATCGGGACGCACGTGCCGGAGCTGGCCCTCGACGTGGTGATCGCCGACCCCGACGCGGTGCCCGACCCGGCCGCGCTCGCCCACGCCTCGGCCGAGCTGGGGGCGCGGCTGCACCTGGCGCCCGTCGCCCATCCCGGCGAACCGCGCCACGACCCCCGGCGGCTGGCCGCCGCCTTCGAGGCGGTGTTCGGGCTGACGCCGGACAGCCGGCCGGGGCGGGAAGAGCACGCGGGAAGAACAGAGATCTTCCGACCGGGCCCCGGGCCCTCGGCCGGCGCCGCACCCGGTGGCGCGTGGCCCGGCGCCGGGCGACCGGTCGGGAACGACGAGCTTGTCAGCGACGAGGCGGCATCGGCCGGTGGGACGCGCGGTGGCCCCGCCACCGCCGGCCGGTCGTGTGAAGGTGAGGAATGATTCGTGTGGCTGCAATGACCGCCACCGTCAAGGACGAGCTCAGCCGGTTGCGGGTGGCCAAGCCGTGTTGCCGCCGCGCGGAGATGGCCGCGCTGCTGCGCTTCGGCGGCGGGCTGCACATCGTGCGCGGCCGTATCGTCGTCGAGGCCGAGCTCGACGCGGGTGCCACCGCGCGGCGGCTGCGCCGGGAGATCGCCGAGGTCTTCGGCTTCCCGTCCGGTATCGCGGTGCTCGCCGCCGGCGGGCTGCGCCGGTCGGTGCGCTACATCGTCCGGGTGGAACGCGACGGTGAGCAGCTCGCCCGGTCGACCGGGCTGCTCGACCAGCGGGGCCGGCCGGTGCGCGGGCTGCCGCCGCAGGTCGTCACGGGCGCGGCC
>NZ_CAKKTM010000232.1 GCF_920888515.1 Protofrankia sp. CiP1_Cm_nod1
GCCGCAGGTCGTCACGGGCGCGGCCTGCGACGCCGCGGCGGCGTGGCGCGGGGCGTTCCTGGCGCACGGCTCGCTGACCGAGCCGGGCCGGTCGTGCTCGTTGGAGATCACCTCGCCGGGGCCGGAGGCGGCGCTGGCGCTGGTCGGCGCGGCCCGGCGGCTGGGGGTGGCGGCCAAGAGCCGGGACGTGCGCGGGGTGGACCGGGTGGTGATCCGGGACGGGGACGCGATCAGCGCGCTGCTGACGAAGATCGGCGCCCATGACAGCCTGCTGGCCTGGGAGGAGCGCCGGATGCGCCGGGAGGTACGGGCGACCGCGAACCGGCTGGCGAACTTCGACGACGCCAACCTGCGGCGCTCCGCCCGGGCGGCGGTGGCGGCCGGGGCCCGGGTCCAGGCGGCGCTGAAGATCCTGGGGGACGACGCGCCCGGCCATCTGCTGGCGGCCGGCCAGCTGCGCCTGGAGCACGCCCAGGCGTCCCTGGAGGAGCTGGGCTCGCTCGCGGACCCGCCGTTGACCAAGGACGCGGTGGCCGGCCGTATCCGGCGGCTGCTCGCGCTGGCGGACAAGCGGGCGCACGCGCTCGGGCTGCCGAACACCGAGGCGAGTGTCTCTCCGGATCTTCTCGAGAACGCCTAGCGAGCGGGCCGCCAACTACGCGATCATGTTCTTTCCGTGCTGCCACGGGTGCGCAGCTCGGCGCCTCACCGGTGTCGGCTGGTATATCCTTAGCAATACTAAGTAAAAGGGATATTACCGTCTCCGCCGAGATGGTCGGATGGGACGGCCGGACGACGGCGCGACAACCGGCCCCGCGGGCCCTGACTCGCGTCGGCGAGAGCATGCTTCTTCTCTCTGACGCAGGCCCGCAAGGCCCGGCACACGCCAGGATGGTCCGCGAGGGAACGCGGCAAGGAGGAGATATGGACAGCTTCGGCAGCACAGGTCATCTCAAAGTCGGTGACCACACGTATACGATCCGCCGGCTGGACGCGGTGCCCGGAGCCGACCGGCTGCCCTACAGCCTGCGCGTCCTGCTGGAGAACCTGCTGCGCACCGAGGACGGTGCCAACATCACGGCCGGCCACGTGCGCGCGCTCGCGGCCTGGGACCCGGCCGCCGAGCCGAGCCAGGAGATCCAGTTCACGCCGGCTCGGGTGATCATGCAGGACTTCACCGGCGTGCCGTGCGTGGTCGACCTGGCCGCGATGCGCGAGGCCGTGACGGCGCTCGGCGGGGACCCGGCGAAGATCAACCCGTTGGCGCCCGCCGAGCTGGTGATCGACCACTCGATCATCGCGGACGTCTTCGGCCGCGCCGACGCGTTCGCCCGCAACGCCGAGCTGGAGTTCGGCCGCAACCGCGAGCGCTACCAGTTCCTGCGGTGGGGCCAGGCGGCCTTCGACAACTTCACCGTCGTCCCGCCGAACACCGGGATCGTCCACCAGGTCAACCTGGAGTACCTCGCCCGGGTGGTCTTCACCAGGGACACCCCCGACGGCCGGCTGGCCTACCCGGACACGCTGGTCGGCACCGACAGCCACACCACAATGATCAACGGGCTCGGGGTGCTCGGCTGGGGCGTCGGCGGCATCGAGGCCGAGGCCGCCATGCTCGGCCAGCCGGTCAGCATGCTCATCCCGACCGTGGTCGGCTTCAAGCTCACCGGCGAGCTCACCCCCGGCACCACCGCCACCGACCTGGTCCTGACCATCACCGAGAAGCTGCGCCAGCACGGTGTGGTCGGCCGTTTCGTCGAGTTCTACGGCGAGGGCGTGGGCAACGTCCCGCTGGCGAACCGGGCCACCATCGGCAACATGAGCCCCGAGTACGGCTCGACCTGCGCGATCTTCCCGGTGGACGCGGAGACGCTAGCCTACCTGCGGCTGACCGGCCGTCCCCAGGAGCAGATCGACCTGGTCGAGGCCTACACCAAGGAGCAGGGGCTGTGGCACGACCCCGGCCACGAGCCGGTGTACACCACCACCCTGGAGCTCGACCTGTCCACGATCGAGCCGTCGCTGGCCGGGCCGCGCCGCCCGCAGGACAGAGTGCCCCTGCGCACCGCCAAGACCGCCTTCCGCACGGCGCTCACGGACTACGCCGGCTCCGCCGCGACCGCCCCGGCCGCGCTGGTCAACGGCGGCGCGGACGAGGCCAGCGCCGAGTCCTTCCCCGCCAGCGACCCCGCGGCCGCGTTCGCGGACAAGGCCGGCGACGCGCCGGTGTCGTCCAACGGTGTCGCCGGTGACGTCGCCGACCGCCCGTCCAGCCCGACCCGGGTGACGCTCGCGGACGGCACCAGCTTCGAGATCGACCACGGCGCGGTCGCGATCGCCGCGATCACCTCGTGTACGAACACCTCCAACCCGCAGGTCATGGTCGGTGCGGCGATCCTGGCCCGCAACGCCGTCGAGCGCGGCCTGACCCGCCGGCCGTGGGTCAAGACCACCCTCGCCCCGGGCTCCAAGGTCGTCATGGACTACTACGAGCGCGCCGGGCTCACCCCGTACCTGGACAAGCTCGGCTTCAACCTGGTCGGGTACGGGTGCACCACCTGCATCGGCAACTCCGGCCCGCTGCAGGAGGAGATCAGCCAGGGTGTGAACGACGGTGACCTGGCGGTGGTCAGCGTCCTGTCCGGCAACCGCAACTTCGAGGGCCGGATCAACCCGGACGTCAAGATGAACTACCTGGCGTCCCCGCCGCTGGTCGTCGCCTACGCGCTGGCCGGCACGATGGACATCGACCTGACCAGCGACCCGCTCGGCACCGACACCGCCGGCAATCCGGTCTACCTGCGCGACATCTGGCCGAGCGAGGCCGAGGTCGCCGAGGTCGTCGGGGACGCGATCCGCTCGGAGATGTTCACCGAGGACTACGGCGACCTCACCGGGGACAAGCAGTGGCAGTCGCTGCCCACCGGCGACGGGGGCGAGGTCTCCCAGACCTTCGCCTGGGCCCCCGACTCGACCTACGTCCGCCACCCCCCGTACTTCGAGGGGATGCCGGCGACGCCGGCGCCGCGCCCGGACATCGTCGGCGCCCGGGTGCTGGCGCTGCTGGGCGACTCGGTGACCACCGACCACATCTCGCCCGCCGGTTCCATCAAGCGGGACTCGCCGGCCGGCCGCTACCTGGTCGAGCACGGCGTCGACCCGAAGGACTTCAACTCCTACGGCTCCCGCCGGGGCAACCACGAGGTGATGATCCGCGGGACGTTCGCCAACATCCGGCTGCGCAACCGGCTCGTTCCCGGCGTCGAGGGCGGGGTCACCCGCCACCTGCCCGGCGGCGAGCAGCTGGCGATCTACGACGCGGCGCAGAAGTACGCCGCCGCCGGGGTGCCGCTGGTCATCCTCGCCGGCAAGGAGTACGGCTCGGGCTCGTCGCGTGACTGGGCGGCCAAGGGCACGGCGCTGCTCGGCGTCCGCGCCGTGATCGCCGAGTCGTACGAGCGCATCCACCGCTCCAACCTGATCGGGATGGGCGTCCTGCCGCTGCAGTTCCCGCCCGGGGAGTCGGTCACCTCGCTCGGCCTGACCGGCGAGGAGACGTTCACCATCGTCGGGCTCGCGGACGTCGACGAGCGGACCGCCACCCTCACCGTCCAGGCGGACGACAGGCGCTTCGACGCGGTCGTGCGCATCGACACGCCGGGGGAGGCGGAGTACTACCGCAACGGCGGCATCCTGCCCTACGTCCTGCGTTCGCTGCTGGCCCAGTAGCACGCGGCCGGGCGGCGGGGCCCGGGGCCGCCACCGCGCGCCGCGCGGATACCGGCGGTGCGGGCCCCGCCGGGGCCGGTGCGACAAGGCCGTCGAGAGTGCTTGCACGAGGCTCTCGGCGGCCTTGCGCCGTTCTCCCCTCGCGCTCCCCTCGCGGGGGTGCGCCCGGCCCGTGCGCCCGGCCGCACCCGCGTCCGATCATCAATGCGAGAACTACGCCAGGCCATGGGAAAATGTGCGAACTGTTTACTTTGGGGGTGTTGCGTCCCCATGTGTGACACCCGATATCGTTTGACACAGCACCAGCGCACCCCAGAGACCAGCGTCTCTGTCCTCCAGAAGACACGCGCCGGATCGAGACGCCCAGTCCTGCCCCGGTCCGGCGCCCCCTCCGAGTAACTACAAGGTAGGAGCGAGGCCCCCCCAGGTCCTGACGGTTTTCTCCCGAATCGTCGCCGAGCCACGTTCATGTCATGGTCACGTCCATGTCATGGTCACGTCATGGTTCGGAAGCCAGGGACCGCGGTGCCTTGCGGGCGTACGGGAAGGAACACGTGTTGCTCCCACGTGGCGTGATCCGCTTCCCCCCGAGCGGGGAACCCGCTGGTCGCGGTCGCCATCGCGACCAGGCGCCGGTGGGTGAGGCCGATCGCGAATCCCTGTACCGCCGGATCTGGCTGAGCCCGCAGTCCCGCCGGGTCGCCACCATCGCCGCGGTCACGACCGGGACCCTGGCCGCCTCGACCGCGGGCTTCGCCGCGACGATGCCGGGCCCGGGTGGCAACGCCTCGTTGGAGCCCACCGCCACCACCGACACCGCCGCCGCCTCGGTGATCGGCGGCGGGTCGCGCACGGGCACCCTGGCCGCGTCCGCCGTCGGGCTGGCCGGCCGGATCGGCGTCCCGGACCCGAGACTGACCGAGGTGTCGATCGTCCCGGACAGCGCGACCATCGCACCGGACGCGCCCGTCGTCTTCACCGTCCGCGCCACCCAGCTCGGCAGCGGCCAGCCCGTCACCAACCAGCGGATCCGGATCGCGGTGGCGAACGGGCCGCAGTGGACCACCACCGCCCAGCTGCAGACCGACGCCAGCGGAACCGCGAAGATCACCACACGGCTGCTGTCCACCACGACGCTGACCGCGGTGTTCGACGGCACCAACGCCCTGCGCCCGTCGCTGGCCAACGCGACCACCGTCACGGTGCGCAGCCCCACGGCGTCCGGCCCGGCCACCGGCTCGACCACCAGCAGGCTGACGGCGACGGCCCCCACGGTCATCCCGGGCAGCTCCATCGGCCAGAAGATCGTCTATCTCGCCTCGCTGCAGAAGGGCAAGCCCTACGTCTACGGCGCGGCCGGCCCCAACGCCTTCGACTGCTCGGGGTACGTCCAGTACGTGTTCAAACAGCTCGGCCGCTACCTCCCCCGCACGGCGCAGCAGCAGTACGACGCCTCCATCCACATCCCCAAGGCAGCCAAGCAGCCCGGTGACCTGATCTTCTTCGGCTCGCCGGACAACATCACGCACATCGGCATCTACGCGGGCAACGGCTACATGTGGGCCGCTCCCCAGACCGGACGGACGATCAACCTCCAGCCCATCTACACCAGCACCTACTGGGTGGGACGTTTCCTGTAGAGCACGGCTGGCCGTCGCCCGTCGTCTACCCTTCTCCCTGTGCGGTGGGCGGCGTCGCCGCCTCGGTGTACCGAGGGAGAGGAGGTGCCGGGCGTGGCCGCTGCGGCAGCTCCCTCCGACCGGGTGCTGACGGTCCCGAACCTGCTCTCCGCCCTGCGGCTGGCCGGGGTCCCCGTCTTCCTGTGGCTGGCGCTGGGACCCCACGCCGACGGGGCGGCGCTCGGCGTGCTCGCCTTCGCCGGCGTCAGCGACTACCTCGACGGCAAGCTCGCCCGGGCACTCGGGCAGACCAGCCGGCTGGGCACCCTGCTCGACCCGCTCGCCGACCGCCTCTACATCTTCGCGACGATCATCGCGCTGACGCTGCGGGACATCGTCCCCTGGTGGTTCGCGGCGCTGCTCGTCGGCCGGGACGTCCTGATCGCGGCCACCATACCGCCGGTGCTGCGGCGGCTGGGGTACGGCCCGGCGCTGCCCGTGCACTACCTGGGCAAGGCCGCGACCTTCAACCTGCTCTACGCCTTCCCGCTGCTGCTGCTCTCGGCCGGGGACGGCTGGCTGGCCACCGTCTCCCGCCCGTTCGGCTGGGCGTTCGCCATCTGGGGCACGGCCCTGTACTGGTGGTCGGGGATCCTCTACGGCGTGCAGCTGCGCCAGCTCGTCCGGGCGGCCCGCGGCCCGCGGCCACCGCTGCCCCCCCGCGAGGATCCCGGGCCCGGTCAGGGGCAGGGCCAGGGGCGGGCGGACGCGGAAGCCGGCCGGCTGGACGCGGAGGTCGGCCAGTGAGAGCCGTCGTCATGGCGGGCGGGGAAGGGACCCGGCTGCGCCCAATCACGGCCAACCAGCCCAAACCGCTGCTCCCCGTCGTCAACCGGCCGATCATGGAGCATGTGCTGCGGCTGCTACGGCGGCACGGTGTCGACGAGACCGTGGTCACCCTGCAGTTCCTCGCCGCCCACGTCCGCGCCTACTTCGGGGACGGCGACGAGCTGGGGATGCGCCTGTCGTACGCGACCGAGACCACCCCGCTGGGGACCGCCGGCAGCGTCAAGAACGCGCAGGACGCGCTGCGCCACGACCCCTTCCTGGTGATCAGCGGGGACGCGCTCACCGACATCGACCTGACCACCCTGATGGCGCATCACCGCAAGAGCGGGGCGCTGGTCACCGTCGCGCTCAAGTCCGTCCCGAACCCGTTGGAGTTCGGGATCGTCATCACCTCCGACGACGGCCGGATCGCCCGCTTCCTGGAGAAGCCGACCTGGGGGCAGGTGTTCTCCGACACGGTCAACACCGGCATCTACGTCATGGAACCGGAGGTCCTCGACCATGTTCCCGCCGGCGAGCGGGTGGACTGGTCCGGTGAGGTGTTCCCGAAGCTCGTCGCCGCAGGGGCGCCGCTGTTCGGCCACGTCGTCGCCGGCTACTGGGAGGACGTCGGCACCCTCGACAGCTTCCTGCGGGCCCAGGCCGACGTGCTCGACGGCAAGGTCGACGTGGACATCGGCGGCTTCGAGGTCTCGCCGGGGGTGTGGATCGGCCGGGACGCGGACGTCCACCCCGAAGCGGTGCTCACCGGCCCGCTGCTCGTCGGTGACTACAGCAAGGTCGAGGCCGGCGCCGAGCTGCGTGAGTTCACCGTCATCGGCAGTAACGTCGTGGTCAAGTCCGGCGCCTTCCTGCACCGGGCGGTGGTCCAGGACAACGCCCAGATCGGGCCGCAGACAAGCCTGCGTGGCTGCGTGATCGGCAAGAGCACCGACGTGCTGCGGGCCGCGCGGGTCGAGGAGGGCGCGGTCATCGGTGACGAGTGCGTGATCGAGGAGGAGGCGTTCGTCTCCCACCACGTCAAGGTCTACCCGTTCAAGACGATCGAGGCCGGGGCGGTCGTCAACACCAGTGTCATCTGGGAGTCCCGGGGGCGGCGCTCGCTGTTCGGCCCCCGGGGGGTGTCGGGGCTGGTCAACGTCGAGATCACACCGGAGCTGGTGGTCCGGCTCGGCAGCGCGTACGCCACGACCCTGCGCAAGGGCTCGACGGTGACCACCGCCCGGGACACCTCCCGGGCCGCCCGGGCGCTCAAACGCGCGGTGACCAGCGCCCTGACCGCCAGCGCGATCGACGTGCGGGACCTGGAGGCCGCGCCGATGCCGCTGGTCCGTTTCGACGTCCGTTCCTCCGACGCGGCCGGCGGCGTCGTCATCCGCGCGGCCGCGGGGGACGCCGAACGCGTCGACATCATCTTCCTGGACGCCGAGGGGAGCGACCTTTCCCCTGCCGTCCAGCGCACGCTCGACCGGGTCGTCAGCCGCCAGGAGTTCCGGCGGGCGTTCCCCGACGAGATCGGGGAGCTGCGCTTCCCGGCCCGCACGACCAGCAGCTACGCCCGGGACCTGCTCGACCGGGTGGACACCGCCGGCCTGGCCGAGGCCGGCCTGAAGATCGTGATCGACGCGGCGGGGGGAACGGCGTCCCTGGTCCTGCCGACGCTGCTGGGACATCTCGGGGTGGACGTGCTCACCGTCAACGGCCGGCTGGACCAGACCGTCCAGGCCCATCAGCCCGGCACCCGGCACCGGCACGCGCTGGACCGGCTCGGGGAGCTGGTGGCCAGCTCCCGGGCCGCGTTCGGGGTCCGCTTCGACCACATCGGTGAACGGATCACGATCGTGGACGAGCGGGGGGACCCGATCGACGACGAGCGCGCGCTGCTGGTCTTCCTCGACCTGGTCGCCGCCGAGAACCGGGGGGCCGAGGTTGTGCTGCCGGTGACGACCACCCGGGTCGCCGACCAGGTGACCCGCTTCCACGGGCTGACGGTGCGCCGGACCTCGCTGTCCGCCGCCGACCTGACGCGGGCCGCGGGCGCGGCGGGCGTCGTCTTCGCCGCGGACGGCCGCGGCGGTTTCGTCGTCCCCGAGTTCGCCTCCGCGATCGACGGCCTGGCCGCGTTCGTCAGGCTGGCCGCCCTGGTCGCCCGGACCAGGCTGACTCTCAGCGCCATCGACGCGCGTATTCCGCCGGTCCGCGTCCTGCGCCGTTCCGTGGCGACGCCGTGGGCGGCCAAGGGGACGGTGATGCGCCGGATCGTGGAGTCGGTCGACCCCGACGGGGGATGCACGATCGACACCACCGAAGGTGTCCGGGTGATATGCCCGGACGGATCCTGGGTGCTGGTGCTGCCCGACCCGGCCGAAGCCGTCACCCACCTGTGGGCCGAGGGAAGCGCCACCACCGACGGCGACCAGCTCCTCCAGCGCTGGAGCGCCATCGCCGAGGGGACCCGCTCCGCGGGCGATGCCGTCCGGTGACGAGGGTCCCGTTCACCTGCTGGGGCCGCCGCGCGGGGATGCGCCGGATGCGGGCGTCGCGGGGGATATCGGGGCGATATGCCGCGGTGCCGCATTGCGGCGGGTTGCGCTGCCCCGCTACGCTCGGCCCGCCGGGTGGCCGGCCGGCCGTAGGGTTGAGCCCGGGCG
>NZ_CAKKTM010000233.1 GCF_920888515.1 Protofrankia sp. CiP1_Cm_nod1
ACGCTCGGCCCGCCGGGTGGCCGGCCGGCCGTAGGGTTGAGCCCGGGCGCGGCAGCCGGCCGGACGCGGTCCCGGGCCGGCCGCGCTGCGGGCGGCCGGTGTGGGCTTGGCAGGTGTGAGCGGCCGGGTGGGCGGCGTTCGTCACGTCGCGGGCGTCACAGGAGTACCACAGGAGTGTCGGAGCTGGCTGGTGACATGGGCGTTCGCCGCGTGTCGCCGACGGCCTTGAGGAGTATGGAGGCAACCCCGCGTGTACCCGGAGGACCTGAAGTACACCAGGGAGCACGAGTGGGTCCGGGTGAGCGAGGCCACCGTGCGGGTGGGTATCACCTCCTACGCCCAGGAGGCCCTCGGCGACATCGTTTTTGTGACACTGCCGGCGGTGGGGGAACGGGTGGAGGCCGGCCGGCCGTTCGGAGAGGTGGAGTCGACCAAGAGCGTCTCCGACGTCTACGCGCCGGTATCAGGGGAGGTGATCGCCCGCAACGAGGTGCTCGACAGCACTCCCGAGCTGGTCAACTCCGATCCCTACGGGGAGGGCTGGCTGGTCGAGCTGGCTGTCGACGACACGTCCGCGACCGTGTCACTGCTGGACGCCGCTGCGTACGTCCAGCACGTGAAAGCGCAGTAAAGGTCTACGGAACATCCACGGAACATCTACGGAATGCTGCCAGTCGTTCGCGTTGCCGCTACGGACGCCACGCCGGAATAGCTCTCCTGCTCCCCTTTTCGCGGCAGTGGGCCTGATGCACTAGCCTCGTTGTGCGCCGGGAAGGCGATACGAGGCCGCGATCTCACGGCCGGTATTGCCTGTTCCGGTCTCGGAGCCGTTACCGGATGAGGGGGACGGGATGGCTCTGAGGAGGCAGCGAACGTTTTCGCCACCCCCAGGCGAGGTGGCCCGAGCGGCCGGCCAACCGCGTCCGCGGCGGTCCGGCAGGAAGCAGACGCGACCGTGTTCTGCACGAGGTGCGGACAGCAGAACCCGACCGATGCCCTGTACTGCGCACGGTGCGGGTCTCCACTGGTACGTCCAGGTGAGCCCATCGCGCCGGAGCGGCCTGCCGAACAGACCTCCACGCTCAATCTCGCCGCCGCCCTCTCCGGCGTCGAGGGTGAGCATGCCGACGAGTCGACCGAGCGGGACGCGGTCGCCGCGGTCGACGCGCTGCCGCCCGGCTCCGGCCTGCTCGTCGTCAAACGTGGCCCCAACGCGGGCAGCCGCTTCCTGCTGGACGCCGACCTGACCACCGCCGGCCGCCATCCGGAGAGCGACATCTTCCTCGACGACGTGACCGTCTCGCGCCGTCACGCCGAGTTCCACCGCTCGCCGTACACCAAGGGCTTTGCCGTGCGTGACGTCGGCAGCCTCAACGGCACCTATCTCAACCGCGAGCGGATCGACTCCGCCGAGCTCTCCAGCGGCGACGAGGTACAGATCGGCAAGTTCCGGCTGGTGTTCCTGACCGGGCCGGTGCCGTTGACGGGCGGCGGGGGCCCGCAGTGAGCCGAGGGCCCGCAGTGAGCCGAGGGTTCGCGGTGAGCCGAGGGTTCGCGGTGAGCCGAGGGTCACGCCGATGAGCGCTGGGCGTGCCACGGCCGCCGGTCCCGTGCCCGTGCCCGTGCCCGTGCCCGTGCGGGCGTCGCGGGGCCGGGCGGATGCCGCCAGCGCGAAGACCCTCACCATCGGCGAGGTCCTCGACCGGCTGCGGCTGGACTACCCGGACGTGACCCTGTCCAAGATCCGCTATCTGGAGGCGGAGGGGCTCGTCACCCCCGCCCGCACGAGCGCGAACTACCGTAAGTACTCCGCCGCCGACGTCGCCCGGCTGCGCTACGTCCTCGGCGCGCAGCGTGAGCGCTTCCTGCCACTGCGAGTGATCAAACAGGAGCTGGAGTCGCTGGACAGCGAGCCGCTCCCGCGGGAGCGCCCCGGCCCGCGCCCGGTGGCACCGCCGTCGCCCGGCCCCCTCGACGCCCTGCTCGACAACGGCGAGCAGGTGCGGATGTCACGGCGGGAACTGCTCGCCGCGGCCGGTGTCAACGAGCAGGAGCTCACCGAGCTCGAGCAGTACGGGCTGGTCGCCCCCCGTCCCGGGGGCAGCTACTTCGACGGGGACGCGCTGGCGGTCGCGCGGACGTTCGCCGCGCTGAGCGGCTTCGGCATCCAGCCCCGGCACCTGCGCCCGTCGCGGGTGGCCGCCGACCGGGAGGCCGGGCTGATCGAGCAGGTGACGGCGCCGCTGCGGGCGCAGCGCGACCCGTTCAGCAGCGGGCGGGCGGAGGAGGCCCTGGACGAGATCGCCGGGCTGCTCGTGCGGCTGCACGCGGCCTTGCTGCGCGCCCGGCTGCGCACCGGGCCGGGCGCGTGACACATGCCCCCTGCGGCCGTCCCGGGCCGGGCAGGTGACGCGCCCGGCTGGGTCCTGGACCGGGCAGGTGACATCGCCGGCCGGGGGCGGAGCGCCTGTCGGCTGCGTGGGCCGGCTCACACCCGGGCACCTATTGTTGACCGGGGTGGCAGGTCCGTGCGATGGCCGATCTTACTGGAGATCTTGTCGGAAGCGTCGGGCCGCTGACGAAGCCCGGAGACCGGGATAGTGTCAGCCGGTGGCGGTTTACAGTTTCCGGTCGGATCATCCCGTCCTGCCCGCCTGTGTGAGGAGGTAGATCGGTGCATCGGCTGGACATCGTCGGCGTTCGTGTCGAGCTTCCGTCGAAGCAGCCGATCGTCCTGTTGAAGGAGGTCGGCGGTGAGCGTTACCTGCCCATCTGGATCGGCGCGGTGGAGGCGACGGCCATAGCCTTCGCCCAGGAGGGCATCACGACCGCCCGCCCGATGACGCACGACCTGATGCGTGACGTGTTGCGTGCCCTGCGGACCGAGCTCACCAGGGTGACCATCAACGATCTGCAGGACGGCGTGTTCTTCGCCACACTCGTCTTCGGCAACGGGGTCGAGGTCTCGGCCCGGCCGTCGGACGCCATCGCGCTGGCGATGCGGATGGGGGCGCCGGTCTACGGCGAGGAGTCGGTGCTCGCCGAGGCCGGTATCACCGTGCCGGAGGAGCAGGAACAGGAGCAAGAGAGCGAGCTGGAGAAGTTCCGGGAGTTCCTCGACACGATCTCGCCGGAGGACTTCAACACGCCAGGCTCCTGACGCAGGGGCCCTGGCATGCGGCGTGCCCTGTCAGCCGTCCGGTTCCCGGGCCGCCGAAAGGCTTTCCAGCCGATTCGTACAGTTCGCTGACCGCTGTGGCTGTGTGCGGCTGTATCCTCACAAAGGCTTGATCTGAGAACATTGTGGGTCTGCCACGGGACACGCCGATCGCGATCATTGATGGGATCGCCCGAGGCTCTTACCGTCGAGTCGAGGCGGTTGAGTGAACTCAGGGTGGCTGGCTGGCGGACGGGACGACGACAGCGATGATCGGATGGCGATGATCGGACAGGGGCAGCTCTTCCCGGACGATCTCCCGTTGCCGCCCGGTGACGATGTCGGTTACCGGGGGCCCACCGCGTGTGCGGCCGCAGGCATCACCTACCGGCAGCTCGACTACTGGGCCCGCACCGGCCTGGTCGTGCCGAGCGTACGCGGCGCCACCGGCTCGGGCAGCCAGCGGCTGTACTCCTTCCGGGACGTGCTGGTCCTGCGTGTCGTACGCAAGCTGCTGGAGGCCGGGGTCTCCCTGCAGAACATCCGCGCCGCCGCCGACTGCCTGCGCCTGCGCGGGATCGAGGACCTGGCACAGGTCACCCTGGTCAGCGACGGGTCGACCGTGTACGAGTGCACCTCCGACGACCAGGTCATCGACCTCGTCCAGGGCGGCCAGGGGGTCTTCGCGATCGCGGTCGGCCGGGCCGTCCAGGACATGCGCGGGCAGCTGTCCCAGCTGCCGACGGAGCGCCCCGAACGCCCCGAGCGCGGGGGGCACCCCGGGCCGGCGGCGGTCGGTCATCCCGGGGACGAGCTGGCCAACCGCCGCAGCCGGCGCAGCTCGGCCTGACGACGGCCCATGGC
>NZ_CAKKTM010000234.1 GCF_920888515.1 Protofrankia sp. CiP1_Cm_nod1
GCGCCGGCCCCGCGCCGGCCCCGGGCCGGGCCGCCGGCCGGACGATCCCCGGCCGCGCGGGGAGGGCCCCGGGAGAGCGGGTGAGAGCCGCCATACGCGCGCGGCCGGCAGGTCACTTCGCGGTTCCCGGAGTTGTCGGTGGCGTGCCGTACGATCGCCAACTGTGTCTGACAAACCCGCTGTACTCGCGCGCGACCTGCACAAACGCTTCGGCGCGAGCGTCGCGCTCGCCGGTCTGGATCTCAGCGTGGCGGCTGGGACGGTGCACGCGGTCCTCGGTCCG
Organism: Protofrankia sp. CiP1_Cm_nod1; assembly: GCF_920888515.1. Classification (GTDB taxonomy): domain Bacteria; phylum Actinomycetota; class Actinomycetes; order Frankiales; family Frankiaceae; genus Protofrankia. The sequence continues at coordinate 284 of NZ_CAKKTM010000234.1, forward strand.
AACGGCGCCGGCAAGACGACCGCTGTGAGAATTCTCACCACTTTGTTGCGTGCCGATTCCGGGCATGCCGAGGTTCTCGGTCTTGACATCAGCCGACACGCGGACGAGCTGCGCTCCCGGATCGGGCTCACCGGTCAGTACGCCGCCGTCGACGAACGGCTCACCGGCCAGGAGAACCTGGAGATGTTCGGCCGGCTCTACCGGCTGTCGGCCGTTTCGGCGCGGGCCCGTGCCGAAATCCTGCTGGAGCGTTTCGACCTCACCGATGCCGCCCGCCGGCAGGCCGGCACCTATTCCGGTGGTATGCGCCGGCGGCTCGACCTGGCCGCCAGCCTGATTCTCGCGCCGCCCATGCTCTTCCTCGACGAGCCGACGACCGGGCTCGACCCGCGCAGCCGGATCCGGATGTGGGAGGTCATCGAGGAGCTTGTCCGGGACGGCGCCACCGTCCTGCTGACAACACAGTACCTGGAGGAGGCTGACCAGCTGGCCCGGCGCATCTCGGTGATCGACGGTGGCCGGGTCATCGCGGAGGGCACCGCCGACGACCTGAAGTCGCAGGTGGGTGGGGACCGCCTCGACATCGTGATCGCCCGGGGCGGGGACGTCGACGCCGCGCGCGGCGTGCTGGCGCGGTTCGCCTCCGGCGAGGTGAGCGTCGACGTCGACCGGCGACGGCTGAGCGCGCCGATGAACCGCGGCGCCGGTGTGCTGCCGGAGCTGATCCGCGGCGTCGACGAGGCGGGCGTGACCCTCGAGGACATCGCGCTGCACCGGCCCACCCTCGACGACGTCTTCCTGGCGCTCACCGGCCATCACGCGCGCGACGGGGACGCGGCCGCGAACCCGCACGAGAGCACCACCGAGGAGCTGGTGACGACATGAGCACCATCAGTGGCGACGCTGCCGTCGCCGCCACCGCCGCCACGGTCCGGCCGGTCGAGGGCCGCGGCCGGCTCGTCTGGTCACTGCTGGACGCCTGGGTCATCTGCCGGCGCAACCTGATCCAGACCTGGCGGGTGCCCGAGCTGCTGGTGTTCTCCACGATCCAGCCGGTGATGTTCGTGCTGCTGTTCGTCTACGTGTTCGGCGGCGCGATCAACGTCGGGCCCGGGGTGGACTACGTGGACTTCCTGATGCCCGGGATCTTCATCCAGACGGCGATCTTCGGCAGCATGGTGACGGGTGTCGGGCTCGCCGAGGACCGTCAGCGTGGCCTGATCGACCGGTTCCGCTCGCTGCCGATGTCGCGGGGCGCGCTGCTGGCCGGCCGGACCCTCTCGGACCTGTTCCGCAACGTGTTCGTAGTCGTGATCATGCTGCTGGTCGGGGTCGCGGTCGGGTTCCGCTTCGGTGACACCACCGTGCCCGCGGCGCTGGTCGGGTTCGCCCTCATGCTGCTGTTCTCCTACGCGTTCTCCTGGGTGTCGGCGGTGATCGGGCTGTCGGTGCGCAACGCGGAGGCGGCGCAGTCGGCCGGGTTCATCTGGGTCTTCCCGCTGACCTTCGCCAGCTCCGCGTTCGTCCCGGTCAGCACGATGCCGGGCTGGCTACAGGCCTTCGCCGAGCATCAGCCGATCACCGTGACGATCGACGCGACACGGGCGCTGTTCCTCGGCGGCCCGGTGGCCTCCGCGCTGGTCCAGTCGCTGGCGTGGTGCGCCGGGCTGCTCGTCGTCTTCGTGCCGTGGTGCGTCAGGGCCTACCGCCGCTCCACCGGCGGCTGACCGGGCGACAGCCGCCAGCGGCCGGCCCGCCCGGGCGGGCCGGCCGGCACCGCGGATGCCGAGCCGCCCGTACTGGACCACCCCCGCCTGGCCCGGGCACGATATACGGATGTCCGCGTCCGGTAGCGTCACATCCGCGGACGCCGTCGGAGTCAGGGAAAACCCCGCCCTGACCGGATCTTGCCATTAGGTTGGTGCTCCGTCGTGGCATCGGTGTGAGCGCGGGGAGGTCGTGGTGTCGGGCACTCGGCGGGTCCGGACACTCGTCACCGGCATTCAGACATGCCTGGGCGAGGCGTTGAGCCTTGCCGACCAGCTGGACGCGCTGGCCGACCAGGTCGAGCGGCCCGACGCGGACGGGCCGGTGCCGGGCGGGCCCGCCCGCCCGCATGCCCGGCAGGGCTCATCCGTGGATGTCTGGCACGCCGTCCCGGACGCCGCCGACGCGCAGGTGCCGGCCGCGGTCGGGACGGCCGCCGCGATCGCCCGCGGGCAGGCGCCGGGCCTCGCCAGCGCGCCCTGGTCGTCCCCGCTGTGGCCGGTGCCCGGGGCGGCCGAACGGGCGCCGGGGAACGGGGCCACCACCAGCCTGCCCGAACTGCCCAGCCCGCCCAGCCTCCCCGAGCTGCCGGGCCGCCCCCGGCCGGCGGCGGCCGGGCAGCTCTACCGGCCGGGGCTGTGGCGGGTGGGCCGGGCGCTCGTCCCGCCCCTGCTGCCCGGCGGGCGGACCACCGAGGTGCCGCTGGCCGTCAGCCTCCTCGACGGCGGCAACCTGCGGATCGTGGTGGACCGCGACCGCCGGGCCGAGGGTGTCGGTGTCGTACGGGCCCTGCTCACCCGGGTGCTCGCGGCGGCACCGCCGGGATCGGTCCGGGTCACCGTCTACGACCCCCACGAGCTCGGCGCGGGGCTCGCCGGCTTCGCCCCGCTGCGGGCCGCCGGCGTGGTCAGCCCCACCCTGACCAGCCGGACCCGGCTGGAGAGCGCGCTGGGGGAGCTGTCCGCGGACGTCGGGCGCATCACCGTCGACCGGCTCGGCGGCCGGTTCGCCTCCCTGCGGGAGCGGGAGGCCGCGGGCCTGCCCCGGGCCGAGCCGTGGCGGCTGCTGGTGCTGCTGGCCTGGCCGTCGCTGGCCGATGACGCCGCGCGGGCGCTGGAGGCGGTCGCCGCCCAGGGGCCCGCGTGCGGCGTGCACGTGATCGCGCTGGTGGAGGACGGCGGGACGGCCGTCGTCGGCCGTCGGGGGCACGAGACGCTGACCGGCGCCGAGACCCTGCGCGTGGCCGGGCCCGCCGGGGATCCCGCCGCCGGCGGCCTGTTCGCCGCCGGGGACGGGCCCGACGGCGACGGGGCCCCCACCGCCGGCCCGACGATCTGGAGCTGTTCGCTCGCCGGGCCGTTGGAATGCGAGCTGGACGACCCGCCGCCGCCGGAGCTGGTGGCCGCGGTCGCCGAGTCCGTCGCGGCCGCCACGGCCGTCGAGGCCGCCCGCCCCCCGGACGCCCGGGCGCTGCTGCCCGACACGCTGTGGAGCTTGGACGCGGCCGGTGGCCTGAGCGTCCCGGTGGCGTTCGGCCCGGACGGCCCGGTCACGCTCCGCTTCGACGACGACACCGTCCACGCGCTCGTGGGCGGGCAGGCCGGCTCGGGCAAGTCGACGCTGCTGCTCGACGTGGTGTACGGGCTGGCCGCCCGCTACGCCCCCGAGCAGCTGCGCTTCCACCTGCTCGACTTCAAGGAGGGCCTGGAGTTCGCCCAGTTCGCGCCCCGGGCCGGCGACCCGTTCGTGCTGCCGCATGCGGACACCATCGGGATGGACAGCGACCGGGAGTTCGGTGTCGCCGTGCTGCGCCACGCCCGCGCCCAGATGCAGCGGCGGGCCCTGGCCATGCGGGCCGTCGGCGCCCGGGACCTGCGTGGCCTGCGGGCCGCGCGGGGCGGCGCCGGCTGGCCGCGGATCCTGGTGGTGATCGACGAGTTCCAGGTGATGCTCACCCCGCTCGACGCGGTGTCGCGGGAGGCGGTCTCGCACCTGGAGGCGCTCGCCCGCCAGGGCCGCGCCTACGGCATCCACCTGCTGCTGGCCAGCCAGACGCTGTCGGGTATCGACGCTCTGGACGCCACCGCCGGCAAACGTGGTTCGATCTTCGGCCAGTTCGCGTTGCGGATCGCGCTGCGTACCTCGATCTCGGAGTCCCGGGTGCTGCTGTCGACCACCAACGAGGCGGCGGGTGCGCTCGCGGGCGTGGGGGAGGCCATCGTCAACCGGCGTAACGGCCACCCGGCCGGCAACGAGCTCGTCCGGGTGGCCTACCCCACGCCGGCGGTGCTCACGTCGCTGCGCGCGAGCCTCGCGCGGGCGGGCGCTCCCGGCGCGCCGGGCCGTCCCGGGCCGCGGGTCTTCGTCGGCCACGCGCCGGCGGTCCTGGACGACAACCCGCTCTACCGGTCGCTCGCGGGCGCGCCCGTCCCGGTCGAACGCGCCGAGCGGGCCGGTGCCGTCGACGTCGCGGTCCTCGAGAGCGCCCACGAGGGCAACGCCGGCCACGGTGGTGCGCCCGACACGGCCGGCGGCGTGACCGGCGCTGTGACCGACGACGCGGACGCCGCCGGGGCGGCCGAGCCGCTGGCCCTGGTGGGGGTTCCCCTCGACCTGCATCCGGCGGCCGTCGGGGTGCGGCTGTCCCCGCTGCCGGGACGCAGCCTCGCGGTGCTCGGGCCGTTGCGCCGGGAAGCGGTCGGGGTGCTGCAGGCGGCCGTGGTGAGCGTCGCCGGCCAGGCCGTGCAGGGCGGTGTACGGGTCGACATCGTCGCGGTCACCGCCGAGACCACGCAGGCGGCCGAGGTGCTCGCCGGCCGGGTCCGCGCCGCCGGGCAGTCCGCTCGGGTCCATCCGCCGGCGGCGTTGCGCCGGGTGCTGCGGGAGGTCAGCGACGAGGTGCGGGAGCGGGAGGACGCCGCCCTGGCCGGCGCGGCCGGTACCCCCTGGCCCGGTGACCGGTCCTACGAGCGGCTCGCCCGGCCGGTGCGGCTGCTCGTCCTGTTCGCCGCCGACGCCGGGCGGGCCGTCCTGGAGGCCAAGGAGCCCCCCGCCCGCCGCTCGGGCCTGGACGACCTGCGTTTCATCACCCGCCGGGGCCCTGGCCAGCGGGTGCACCTGCTCGGCTGGTGGCGCGGCCCGGGCCGGCTGCTCGACGACCTCGGCCCGATGCACCGTGACGACGTGGGGGCGTGGGTCGCGGTCGGCGTGCCCGCGAGTGACCTGTTCAGCCTGGCGGGCAACCGGTCGGTCACCGCGGGGACGGGCCCGAACCGGGCGGTCCTGTTCGACCGGAACGGGTATGCGGAGGCCCGCACGATCGTCCCGTTCTCACCGTTGCCGGCCCAGGCCGGGCCGGCGGCGGCGGTGACGGGCGACCAGCGGCACGACCGGGAGCACGGCCGGGACGGCCGGGAGCCGTGGAGGAGGCTGCCGGGTTGACCGGTGCGCCCGCGACCCACGAAACGAGGATCATGGTTGACGTGCCCGACCAGCCGGGTGGCTTCCTCGCCGTACCGGAGGCTGAGCCAGGGTGGCGGGCCGACGCCCGCCACGAGCCCGCCCTGCGCGATCCCGACCTCGACGACCCGCTGATCGCGGCCGTGCGCTACCGTGCGTTGCTCGACGAGCTCACCCAGGCCAGGAACAAGGTGGAGGACCGGATGTCCGCCGGCCGGCAGCGGCGTGCCGAGGTCGCGCGGGCGCACCGGGAGTCGGCGGAGGCGATCCGCGCCGAGGTCGACGAGGTGTGGCGGGTGGTGGCCGAACCGCTCGCGCACCACGGGATCAGCAGCCTCGACCAGCTCCGGCCGCCGCCGGTGGAACGGGCCGGCGACGTCCCCGCCGTCGCCATTCCCGATCATGACACGCCCGGCTATGACGTTCCTGGTCACGCCTCCGGCCGTGACGTGCCCGTCGTCGCCGGGCCCGGTGGCCGGCCGGTCGCCCGGGCCCAGCACCGCCGGGGCGAGCCCGGGCAGGCACGCCC
>NZ_CAKKTM010000235.1:0-3665 GCF_920888515.1 Protofrankia sp. CiP1_Cm_nod1
GCCCAGCACCGCCGGGGCGAGCCCGGGCAGGCACGCCCGGCCGCCGCCACGCCGCAGCGACGGGTACGTGCCAGGCAGGCGGCCGCCGCCGGCACGGCGGCCGCGTTCGAGCCGTCCAAGGCACCACGGCGAGCCCACGAGCTGTGCATGACCGCGATGGGGCACGCCGCCGAGCTGCGGGCGGTCACACGGTCCGGTTCGTCGGCCTCGGCCGCGGTCGTCATCGGCCTGGGCTGCCTGCTGGTGGCCGCCGGGGTGACCGTGCTGCGGGCGCTGGCCGGGGTCGAGGCGCTGCCGGCCCTCACCGGCGCCGCCGTGGTCACCGCCTTCTGCGTGGCGGTGGCGACCGACGCGGCCCGGGTGGAGGTTGCCCGCGCGGCGCTGCTCGGGGCCGGCACGGCCGGTGCCGCGGTGCTGGCGACCGCGCGGATGGTGTCGCTGGACCCGACCGACGTGATCGCCTCGCTGGTGGCGCTCGTGCTGGCGCTGCGGTTCGGGCTCGGGGTCGGCGCTCCGCGGCATCCGCAGCGGAAGTGACCCGGCCGCCGGCCGGCGGGATACAGGAGCGGATATGACAGAAGAAGGGCAGGACCTCCGTGACGAGCACCATCGCCGACGTCAAGTCCCAGCTTGGTGAGGCGTTCCGGCGTACCGACGAGGTCACCGGCCAGCTGGACGGCGCGCTGACCATGATCGAAGAAGCGCAGGCGATCGTCCTGGCGGCGACCGACGGCAGCGCGCACCGCGCCGTGGAGCAGCTGACCAGCGCGCTGCTGGAGACCCGGGAGCGTATCCAGGACTCGCTGGCGGCGCTCGGGTCGGCGGTGCAGGAGGTCCGCGACTACAGCGACAGCCTGTAGGGCGTCCGTCCCGGCCGGCCGGTTTCCCCCGGGCTGGGCCGCGGACGGTTCTCCCGGGGCAGCCGGCGTGCGGGGCAGCCATCGCCCGGCCGCCCCGCACGCCGGCCGGAACATGCCGTGAGCGGCTGCCGCGCCGCGCGGAAGCCCGGCACGTCCAGCGCCGCCGCGCCGAACACAGCCTGAACACAGTCCGAATACAGCCCGAACATGCCGTGAACGGCTGTTGCCGATCGCCGTCCGTGTCGGCCGGCGTCCACCACAGGGCCGCCACGGGGTGGCGGGCCGTCGTGGCCCGGCCGGGATCAACCGGACGTATCCGGATCGGCTGTGCACGAATACCGACAAGAGTTATATTCTCCGTAAGCGGGTGTCCGCTGTCGGTCGCCGGCGTGTCGTAGGTGAGGGCCCGGGTAACAAGTCCGCATGTTCCCTGCAACCCGATGCATCTTTAGCGGGCCTCACTAAAGTCCGAATCATCCAGAGACGCCGAGGGCGAAGCGATCATGTTGCCATCGCGCAGCCGGAGGTCCGCGGGGATGTTGGCGCGTAGGCGTTCACCGGCCTGACGGCCGTCCAGTGCCACTGCCATGTGCGGCCAGAGGGTCGTGAGAGCGGCGCGGGAAGGATCTTTCCGTACCGCCGAGGTCCCCACCGTGGATCACTAAGGAGGCCCCACCACCGTGCCGGCTACCCCCATCCTTAACCTGCCGCTGGTGCTGCTGTCCAACCGCGGCCCGGTGAGCTTCGACCGTGACGTGTCCGGGCGTACCGTCAACCGCGGGGCGGGCGGGCTGGTGTCAGCCCTCTCCGGCCTTGCCGAGCACCTGGACGACGCCGTCTGGGTGTGCGGGGCGTCCAGCGAGGAGGACGCCCTCGTCGCCAGCGAAGCGCACGGCAGCTCGATTCTCGTGCAGACCTCTCCATACCCGCACGTCGTCGAGGACGAACCCGACGGCCCCGCGATCCGGGTCCGGCTGGTCACCACCGACCCGGCCGCCTACGCGGACTTCTACAGCGTCTGGTCGAACCCGATCCTGTGGTTCGTCCAGCACGGGCTCTACGGCCGGGCGCTGTCACCCGTCCTCACCCAGGCCGAGCACGACGCGTTCGACAACGGCTACGCGGCGGTCAACCGTGTGTATGCGGATGCGGTCGTCGACGAGGTCCGCGCCCGCGGCGGAAAGGCCCTGGTCCTGTTGCAGGACTACCACTTCTACCTGGTGGCCGAGCGGGTCCGCGAGCAGTGCCCGGACGTCGTGCTCACCCATTTCATCCACATCCCGTGGCCGGGGCCGGACGAGTGGCGGATACTGCCGGCCGGTATCCGGGAACGGCTGCTGCGCGGCCTGCTCGGCAGTGACGTCGTCGGCTTCCACACCCGGCGCTACGCCCGCCACTTCGTCCTGTGCGCCCAGGACCTGCTCGGCCTCGACGTCGACCTGGACAACCTGCTGGTCTTCGTCGGCGACCGGGTCGTGCGGGCCCGCTACTACCCGATCTCGGTGGACACCGCCGTCCTGGAGGCGACGCTGAGCACGGAGGAGGTCGCCGGGCACGTCGCCATGCTGAGGTACGCCTTCCTCGACGGTGACCGGCGGCTGATCCTGCGGGTGGACCGCACCGACCCGAGCAAGAACGTCGTGCGGGGCTTCCTGGCCTTCGGCGCGCTGCTCGACCAGTATCCGGAGCTCGTCGGGAAGGTCAGCTTCCTCGCCCTGCTCCAGCCCAGCCGCACCGACGTGCCCGAGTACGCCGACTACATCGCGCTGATCGGCGCGGTGGTGGCGGAGATCAACGCCCGGCACACCAAGGACGGCCGGCAGCCCATCGACCTGCGGATGGCCGAGGACTTCCCGCTCGCGGTGGCCGCCTACTCGATCTGCGACGTGATCCTGGTCAACGCGCTGGCGGACGGCATGAACCTCGTGACCAAGGAGGTCGCGGTGGTCAACCGGCGCGGTGGCGTGCTGGCCCTGTCGGAGAACGCCGGCGCCCACGAGGAGCTGGGGGAGTACGCGGTCACCCTGCATCCCTTCGACGTGCAGCAGATGGCGGACGCCCTGTACGAGGCCCTGACCATGCCGCTGGAGGAGCGGCAGCGGCGGCTGGCCGCGGCGGCCGAGCAGGTGCGCACGCACGACGTGGGACGCTGGCTGAGCGACCAGCTCGACGACCTCGCCCAGCTCGCCGGCTACCTGTGAGAACCCGCGGAGGACCCGTCCGAGGACTTGCCTGAGGATGAGGACCTGGCGTTAGGGCCCCGCCTGAGGAGCCGCGCCGAGCCCGGGTCCTGACCCGGAACCGGTCCGATCATTACCGTGGGTGACCGGCGGGATTCTGCCGTGGCTTACCGGTAGTCTCGGTCGGTGACAGCAGCCGCCGTCGGGGTTGGCTGATCGTTGACGGGCTGAGGAGCTTTACGTGGCAAGTTCCAGCGGTCACCACAAGGCGAACGCGGGTTCGTGGACCGCGGTTTTTCTGATCATTGCGGCGTTCACGGTCGGCGTCTTCGCTCTCGCCCTGCACTCGGTACCGCTGTGGATCGTCACCGGCGTGGCCCTGGTCGTCGGCTTGATCACCGCCGTCGCCTCCCAGATCATGGAACAGGCGTACTGACACCCGCACGCACCCCGCATGCGCCCCGCACGCACCCCGCGATCGCGGGGGACACCCGGAAGAACAATCATGTCTGCCCGGTCCGGCCGGGCAGGCTCCGCCGCCGCGCACGGCGGCTGACAACCGCGCCGTAGGCCGATGCCCGCGGCCCGCGGCGCGGCATGAGGCGTCCTTCGTCGTCCTTCTTCG
>NZ_CAKKTM010000235.1:4293-13069 GCF_920888515.1 Protofrankia sp. CiP1_Cm_nod1
TTCGCTGGTGCTGATGCTTCGTCGGTTTCGTCAGTACAGCGGCTTGCTTCGCTGGCAGCACGGCTCCGCCGGTACCGAGGCTTCGCCGCGGCGGCGTCAGTGGCTGCTGGAGCCGGCCAGCGAGCGTGGGGTGACGAACGAGACCAGCCGGGTCGTGCTCGGCCCCAGCTCCGCCCAGCGGCCCACGGCCAGGTCCTCGACGGCCAGCGCCGCGGTGGGGAAGGTGGGCAGCCGCGAGCGTTCGCCGACCGGGAGCAGGCCGGTGGCCAGCGCGTGGATACCCGGGTTGTGGCCGACGAGCAGGACGGTGGGGACGCCGTCGTCGAGCTCGCGGAGGCGGTCGAGCAGGTCCGACACGTCGGCGAGGTAGAGCCGGTCCTCGGTCAGCACCGGGACGGCCGCCGGCAGGGCTCCGGCGATCTGCTCGACGGTCTGCCTGGTCCGGCGGGCCGAGGAACACAGCACCAGGTCGGGGGTGAGCTGGTCGGCTGTCAGGTGCTCGGCGATGAGCCGGCAGGCGGACCGGCCGCGCGGCGACAGCGGGCGGTCGGCGTCCGACATGCTGCCGTCGGCCCAGTCGGACTTGCCGTGGCGCAGCAGCAACAGGCGACGCGGCGGCCTCACCGCGCGGCCCGTGGGGAGAGACCCGTGGGGAGAGGGAGACCGGCAGACACCCGGACGCCGCGACCGGGCGCGGGACGAGGCGACACGCAGCTCCTCCTCGGACGGCGACGACACGCAGCCTGCCCATCTCGGACCGGGGCGTCAATGGTTCTTTTCTACGCCCGCCGCGGGGCGCCCGCCTCGTCCGGCGGCATCTCGCCCGCATGGGAAGCCTCACGCACCCGGACGAGGGAAGCCTCGTCGGCCGTGCCGCGCCGGCCGGTGCCGCGCCGATCGTTGTCGATCATCGGTGCCCCGGCCATGGCGCCGGGCGAGGCACTCGCTCACATCGACGGCTCGCATCGACGGCGGTGCCTCACCCGAAGTGGTGAAAAATATCCTACGGTGGAGCTAGAAATCAGCCGTAAGGATCAGCTGGTCGCGTATGTGGAAAGCAGCAGGCGGTCGGCAAAGGCAAGGGCGTCGTCCGCGCTGAGCCGGCCGCGGGGAACCACGGAATTGCGTTCGTCCGAGGTAAGCCCGCCCCACACGCCGTGTTCCTCCTGGCGGAATAAGGCGGTCGCGAGACAGGCCCGCCGCACGGAGCAGCTGGCGCATACTTTCCGGGCCCGGGTTTCCGCCGCCGCCCGGGCCTTGGTGTTACGCCCGTCCGGCGGGAAGAACGCGTCGGGATCCCCGTCCCGGCAGGCGGCTTCCTGCCGCCAGTAGGCGGGCCAGCCAGCGCCGTAGGGCTGCGGCGGAAGGTCACGTCCGGGCAGGACGGGTACGCCGGCGCTCATGAGATTCCGCCGATTCTGCCACTATCGAGGCACAATCCGGTCCGATGGTGGTAGGCGGCAGCGCTACCTGTAGGCAGCAGCCGCGGATGACTCAGCATGATGTCTCCTCGGGACGTCGCTTGCGGCGGGCATGACAATGCGCGGCAACGAGTGGATGTGTTGGAAAGCACACCGACTCCTCTGCTCGCGTGGAACCACAACCTCAGGGAGGGACGGAGCCAGGGTTGTCCGGCATGAATTGCGCACGCCTGGACACCCTCTTCGTCGGAAACGAACCCGTCTCGTCTCGTTAACCGAGGAACGTAGACGGCTCTCGACGGGATAGCAAGGGTTCCGGAACGCCCGCGTCCGCAGTATGTGCGAGACATCCGGTTCCGGCCGCGCTGATCGACGTTCCGTTGTCCAGTCGCAGCGTTGGGTATGCGTACTACCACTCGTAGTAGATGCCCGGTGGTGTCAAACCGGGCATCCTGGCTTCCCGCGCGCCCCCGGGGGGATCGGAGAGCGTGTTCCCGACGATCGCAAGGGTGAGCAGAATCACAACTATGATCGTCGGCGGCACGTGGCGCAGAGTCTACGGTCAGAGCGCCCAAGGTGATGGGATCATGTTTTCCGGCCGGCCGGAAGCTGCAGGTCCTCCGGTCTTCAGACCCGTCCGATGCGATAGTCGCCCGACCAGATGTCCTGGTACTGGACGTTGGTGCCGGGGCGACGCGAAACGATCATCTGCCCGTTCCCGGCGTAGATGGCATCGTGGTAGGCCTCCCCCTCGGCGTCGAGGAAGAAGACCACATCTCCCGGCCGGGCCTCGGCGGAGCCGACCGGCCGCAGCGCGGCGAACTGGTCGTAGGTGGTACGGGGAATCGAGACACCGGCCTGGGCGTACGCGTACTGGACCAGGCCGGAGCAGTCGAAGTCGTCCGGCCCGGCGGCACCGTAACGGTACGGTTTGCCGATCTGCCGCTCGGCGGCCGCGAGTGCCGCCGTCGCGGCCGAGGTGGACGCCCCCACCGGAACCGCTGCCGCCGCCGGAGTCACCACCAGCGTCGCTGTCGACGCCACTGCCGACACCACTGTCGACGTCACTGTCGGGGCTGTTGCCGGCGTGGGTGCCGCTACCGGTGAGGCTGGCGCGCCGAAGAGCGCATCCCAGGTCCGCGGGCCGACCACGGTGTCGATGGCCAGCCCGGCGCCGGCCTGGAAGGCGCGGACGCCGTGTGCGGTCCGCGGGCCGAACCACCCGTCGGCGAAGATCCCGAGCCGGATCTGGAGCCGCACCACCGGGTCACCCTGGCTTCCCCGGCGCAACGACCGGCCGGGGAACCCCCGCCCGCCAGCGGACGACTCCCCTCCGCTTCCAGAAGACTCCCATCCGTTATCAGAGGATCCCCATGCGCCCCCGGAGGATTTCCATACGTCATCAGAGGGATCCTGTCCGCTGCTGGAGGACTCCCCCCTGCCGCCGGCGGACGCCTGTCCGCCGGCGGCTGACGCCTGTCGGCTGCCGGTCGATTTCTGCTTGTCACCGGTATGCCGCTTCCCGCTGGTGGCGGACTTCTGCCCGGTGCCGCCGGTGGACTTCTGCCCGGTGCTGCCGGCGGGCTCCTGCCCGTCCGCCCAGGCCGTCGCCGCGGGCCCCTGCCCCGTCGGGGCGTCCAGGGCCGCGCCGGCCGCGGCGGGCGCGCCGGTGGCCGTCACGGTGGCCGCCCCGGCCGGGTGGGGCGTCAGGGCCACCGCGACAGCGACGGCGACGGCGCAGGAGACCGCGGTGATCGTGGGTGAGACCGTACGGCTCGAGATGGACATGCCATCACCCCTCTGCCGCCGTTCCGGGCAGATGGGGCCCGGCCCCGTCCGCGCGTGTGGCCGACACGGGGATGCGGACGGGCTTCGGCGGTCACCCCCGTTACTCACCGTGATAGTGAGCACCCTTACGCTAAGAGATCGTCCAAGACCTTTCAGTGAAGTTAGTTACTGAAGGTGACGATCTTCGTCGCTATAGGTGATTATCGGGAGGCCGCCGCGCTCCCAGGCGCGGAAGCCTCCGACGACGTCGGTGGCCTGGTGCAGGCCGAGATCCTGCAGGGACGCCGCCGCGAGGCTGGAGGTGTACCCCTCCGAGCAGATGATGATGACCTTGACATCGTCGCCGGTGGCCTGGGGGAGGCGCGCGTCGCTGGTAGGGTCCAGCCGCCATTCCAGGACGTTGCGTTCGATGATCAGCGCACCGGGGATGCCGCCCTCGGCGCCGCGCTGGGCCGCGGGCCGGATGTCGACCAGCAGCGCCCCGCCCGCCACCGCCGCCGCAGCCGTGGGCGGGTCGAGACGTTCCAGGCGGGCGCGTGCCCGGGCAAGCATCGCGTCGATCCGGCTGCCGCTCACGGCCGTCCTCCGCCCACGGCGACAACCCCCGCCACGTCCCCGCCAGCGGCCGTGGCGAGGCTGCCTGCGACAGCGCCGGCGCCGGCGGTGGCGGTGGCGTCGGCCGGCACGGCGTCGAACAGGCCGCCACCGGTCACGTTCGCGAACAGGAAGCCCTCGACCGCCTGCTCGGCGGCGTCCGGCGCGTACCGCATCGGCAGCTCCGGGGGGGAGTAGGCGTGGATGGTCGCGGCCGGGGCGCTCCCCGCGTTCCCCACCTTGTGGATGTGGTCGCGGCCGAATGTGGGCGACGCCTCCCGTTCGTGCCGCCGCCAGCCGCGCGGCCGCCAGTCCGCGTCACAGACGATCTCCGTGACGGGGCCCTGGACGACGGTCAGCGCGCCGAACGCGCCGCCGTGGTCGTGCGCGCGGGTGTACTGGCCCGGGCACCAGCTGATCAGCCACACCTCGACCGACCCGGACAGCACGAGCCGGGTGTACCAGCGGTTGACCGGGTCGTGGCGCAGGATCGCCGACCATATCCCGGTCGCGGCACCGAGAGAGCGGGTCAGCGCGGCCAGCACATGCGGTCCCACCGTTTCGTTCTCGTCCCCCAGCAGGAAATCCGGCACCAGGTCGGTGCCCGCGAGTCGTGGATGGATGAGTGGCATGCTCGGCTCCCTGTCGGCACGGGCGGAAAGCGCTACGGATGGAGAGCTGTACGGGTGGAAAAACGGCTCCTCGCAGTGCACCGGAAACTGTGTTCATCCGATCACCAGGAGTTGTTGCCAGTGGTGGCCCAGTGCAGCCGCGAGCCGTCTGCCAGCCTCGCGGCTTGGGTACCGACAGGGCCCTGACCTGGCTCTTCGGCGACGAGCGCCACGCCGACCGCGCCCGCGGCGAGGCGGCTGGGCCGCAGACCGTCACCGTGTACTCGCCAGTTCTGTAGTCGTCTGATTACATTTTCCAGCGAGCTGTGAAGAGCCGGAAAAACAGCGCGATTACATTTTTTCGCGTCGCCGGCGGCCCCTCGGAGCCGCCGGCGACGCGGGCGGCGGCATGCCCTTCGGCGCTCCCGCCGGCGCTCCTGTCGTCGCTTCCGGGCGGCGTTCCCGGCGCAACCGCCGCCGCCGGGAGAAATCGGCCGGCTGACAGCCGGGTGCGCTCGACGAACCGAAAACGCGCCAGGGCCCGGACGGATGCTCGGGGTGGGCGGGCTCAGACGGTCCGGCGACGCGCCGGTGTGACCGGCTGGCCTGAGATGACGTGAGCGGAACCGGCGCCGTGGCGCCCGTCCACGGTTGTCAGCGCATCCCGCGCGGGCCGCACCCGCCGGTACACGCCGCGCTGGCCACAAGCACCTGGTCGATCACGCGGTCGCTGTGCGGCAGAAAGCGGCGGGATGCCATGCCCGGCACTGTACAACCGATCCGCCGTCACAATCCTCGTTCATTCCTGTACACCCGCTCCGACGCCCCGCCCGGGCCGCCCCGCGCGTTCCCGGCAACATCCTCCCGATCATCCGTCCCGCGCTGTCCCGCCAGCCGTGAGACATCGCAGAACCCGGAACTCCCGACGTCCACCACCCTCCGGATATGGGCTCGTGACCGCCGTCGCGAACGGGCCACCGGGCGGGATGAGACGGTTCGCGGAGATCCGCCCGGAAAGCCGTCCCGCGCCGGGGAAAGCGGTCGGATACCTTCCGCTCATGGAGCAGCGGATCAGCCTGATCACACTGGGTGTCGGGGACGTGGGACGCGCCCGGGCGTTCTACGAGCGGCTGGGCTGGCAGGGCCAGGAGCTCGAGGAGACCGTGTTCTTCCAGGCCGGCGGCACCGTGCTGGTGCTCTGGGGACGCGACAGGCTGGCCCGCGACTGCGGTATCGCCGAGGGAAGCGCCGCCACGGGGAGCACCGCCGGGCGGGCGGACGGGTTCGGCGGTGTCGCGCTCGCGCACAACGTCCGCTCCAGGGCGGAGGTCGACGACGTCATCGCGGCGGCGCAACGGGCGGGGGCCACGGTCACCCGTCCCGCGGCCGAGACGTTCTACGGCGGCTACGCGGGGGTCTTCACCGACCTCGACGGCCACGTCTGGGAGATCGCCCACAATCCCGGTCTCCCGTTCGCCGCAGACGGCTCGATCATCGTCCCGGACCTCGGCGGCCCGTGACCGCTGCCGCCGGGACGGGCCGTCCGGCGGCTCCCGCCCGGCGTGGCCGCGGGCGGGAGCCGCGTCCTGTTCGGCGGGGTCCGGCCGGGTTCCCGGCCGGGGCGCCCAGCTCCTGATCGGTGATGCGGCCGGTGGAGGGGTCCGGGGGCCGTCCGCCGGAGCTGGCGCCACCGCCGGGCACGTGTCCGACATCCCCGGTATGCTCGGCACAGGTCATGAGCGCCAGCGTCAAGCCCCGGCTTGCTGGCCGGCAACCCTCCTCCGCGGTGGGGTGCCCCGGGTGAGGACCAGGCCGTAGCCGCGTGGCTGCGGTAAGCGCGGACCCGCCTTCCGGGTCCGGTGGACCCGTGAGGAGTGCTGTGACCGCCCCTGCCGCCATCCAGACCCCCGTCCGTCCGCGGCCGGGGGAGCCGTCTGCCGTGGCCGTGGACGGCGTCGCCGCCAGCGCCCAGCCGCTGCCGGTGGGGCCGCTGCTGCCGGTCGTCGGCGCGGATCTGCGCGTTCCGCTCGTCCAGGGCGGGCAGGAGCGCTACGCCAACCTCGACTACGCCGCGTCCGCCCCGTGCCTGTCCGCCGTGGCGGCCAGGGTGGAGGAGATCCTGCCGTTCTACGCCAGCGTCCACCGCGGCGCCGGCTACGCCTCCCAGGTGACCACGGCGCTGTACGAGTCGGCGCGCGGGACGGTCGGCGCCTTCGTCGGCGCGCGGCCCACGGACGTCGTGGTGTTCACCCGCAACACCACCGACGCGCTCAACCTGCTCGCCCGCTGCCTGCCCGGGACGGCGGCCGGCGGCCATCCGGACGACAGCCCGGGCCGCGGGGCGGACGCCGGCCGCTCGGACGGCGACGGCCGGGCGGGGGACGCCGGCCCTGGCGACGTGCTGTTCCTCGATGTCGAGCATCACGCGAACCTGCTGCCCTGGCGTGCCGTCCGGCACCGCTGCCTGCCGGCCGCGGGCACCGTCGGCGCGACCCTCGACCGTCTCCGGCGGGCGCTGGCGCACCGGCCGGCCTGCCTCGTCGCCGTGACGGGCGCGTCGAACGTGACCGGCGAGGTCGTCCCCGTCGCCGAGATCGCCAGGATCGCGCACGCCCACGGCGCGCGGATCGTCGTGGACGCCGCGCAGCTGGCGCCGCACCGCCGCGTCGACATGGCCGCCTGGGACGTCGACTACGTCGCGCTGTCCGCCCACAAGCTCTACGCGCCCTACGGCGCCGGGGCGCTGATCGGCCGCGCGGACTGGCTCGACGCCGCGCCGCCGTACCTCGCCGGCGGCGGTGCCGTGGCCGGCGTGACCGGCACCACCGCCACCTGGAAGGCCGCCCCGGAGCGGCACGAGGCGGGCTCCCCCAACTCGCTCGGCGCGGCCGCCCTGGCCGCGGCCTGCCAGGTGCTGGCCGCGCTCGCGCCCGGCGCCCTCGAGCGCCACGAGGCCGCGCTGCGTGACCATCTTGTCGCCGGGCTGTCCGGGCTGCCAGGTGTGGAGATCCCGCGGATCTGGGCGGACGCGTCCGACCGGCTCGGCGTGGTGACCTTCACCGTGCCCGGCGACAGCGCCGCGCGGGCGGCCGCCTACCTGTCCGCCGAGCACGGCATCGGCGTGCGCGACGGCCGTTTCTGCGCCCATCCGCTGCTCGCCCGGCTGGGCCTGCCGGGCTCCGCCCTGCGGGCAAGCGTCGGCGTCGGCACCCGCTCCGACGACATCGACCGGCTCGTCACGGCACTGCGTACCTACCTGCGCGACGGCCCGGGCTGGACCTACCAGGCAGGACCGGCCGGCTGCGCCCCCGTGCCCGACACCCGCCCGCTGCCCGGCTGGTTCGCCCCCGACGCCGCCACCCCGCCCGTCCTGCCCGCCCTGGCCGGCATCTGCGCCAACTGACCGGCGTATCCACTGACCGGCCGCCCGCCGGCAACCGGGCCCCCCGGCCGCCGGTCCCCCCGGAAAGCCCGCTCGTCCTGGCCAGGGCGGGGCCGGTATCCGTCCCGGCCGGGTGGGTTCCGTCCGCGTTCTGGAGCGGGGCCTGCCAGCCGTCCGGGCTGTCTCGGGTGCCGGTCGTCCTCAGGAGGCCCGCGGGGTCCAGGTGTTCCGGGAGCCGGTGAATATCACGTGTGCCGGGTGTCCTCAGGAGGCCCGCGGGGCGTTGCCGTTGCCGGCGCCGCGGGCGGCGGCCGCGGCGAAGACGCGGGCGAGGTACTCGGTGCGCAGCACGCCGCGGCCGTCGGCGCCGATGTAGCCGACGTCCTTGGTCAGGTAGCCCTCGGGGTAGCTGTAGCCCGCGGCGGTGATCTCACCGTTGCGGCTCCACCAGGCCTTGCGCTGGGTGTGGCAGCGGTCACATTCGTGGATGACATGGTAGGCTCGGGCCTGTTTGTCCCAGACCGCGCTGTGGGGTTCCCAGCGGTGTCCCATGGTGCGGCACTCGATGAAACTGGCGGGCAGCTCGTGCGCCCAGGTCTCGATGTTGCGGCGAGGGGTGTGTTCGGCCATGGGATGGGCTGCTACCTCCGGAATCGCCTGCGTGGACGGGGCGGCGGGCCTGGACGTCGCAGGCTGCCATGCAGGTCAGATAGCACAGGCCGAGTGGTGATGTCGAGCACACGGGCCGTTCCGCCATCTTCCGGATCCACCTGACCGTGCGGGTCTGACTGACTGCGGACGGGAGCCGGCCAGCAGGATCCATTATCGGTCCGTCAACCGGAACGCACACAGATCCCGAGCACAGAGTGACCGGCACGACAGACCGGCCAGACCGGTCAGACCGGTCACGGCCCGGCGGCCGCGCGCCGGCGGTGGAGCTCGGGCCCGCCCGGCCCGAGGGGCCCGCGGGCCAGCCCCGG
>NZ_CAKKTM010000236.1 GCF_920888515.1 Protofrankia sp. CiP1_Cm_nod1
CCGCCGAGGCGACGGCCGTGGCGGCGCAGGGACGTCCCGCCGAGCACCGTCCACGTCGCCGCCGTGGTCAGCGCCACCGAGGCGGCCCGCTGGCAGCCGAGCCGCCGGCCGGCCCTGGTCACCCCGGAGCGCGCCAGGGCGCCGACGGCGACAGTGCCGCCGGCGAGGGCGCAGGTGTAGGCCAGCCCGGCGGCCCGGCTGTCGCGGTAGAGCAGCCGCTCGGTGTGGTTGGCGACGCCCCCGAAGGCCGCCACCGGGTGCCGCCGCGCCGGGTCGGCGAGGGCGGCGTCGAGCGCGGCGCCG
Organism: Protofrankia sp. CiP1_Cm_nod1; assembly: GCF_920888515.1. Lineage (GTDB taxonomy): Bacteria > Actinomycetota > Actinomycetes > Frankiales > Frankiaceae > Protofrankia. The sequence goes on from NZ_CAKKTM010000236.1 coordinate 304, forward strand.
GCGAGCAGCCCGACAGCACGCAACCATCCGGACACGGGAGTTCTCCCTGGCACGAAGACGGGTCACGCCAGCCGTACCGGCCCGGCGGAATGATCGACTACCTGGTACGATCAGTAACTTGGCATAATCGGACGTTCAGCGTGTGGGGCGGCGGTGCCGCGGCGAAGCCCCGCGGGACGCATGGCGCCCGGGCCCGGCCCGCCAGGTCGACCGGTCGATGTCAGGGGAACTTCCACCGGCTTCCTCCGCGTCCCTCATGCGTCCATCGGCCCTTATGCGTCCATCGGCGACGATGAGCGGGCCTGGGCCCATGAGATGATCACCGGCGAGGCCGCGTAGCGGCATGGTATCGCGTGAGAGGCTCAGCCGTACCGGGACCCTCTTCGCATAATTACTCACCGTAATAGATTCTGTGTAGATCGACAAGCTGGATGGTGGAGTCCTCGGCAGCGGCCTGCCGTAGCTCGTCGGTGAAACCCGCGCCGCTGAAACACATCAGGCGTGTCGGGTGGGCGGGGGCGGCGTGGCGGGTGCGCAGCAGTCCACGGATGTGGTCGAGGCGGCGCAGGTGGCGCAGGCCCATGACGTCGCCCCACTTCGCCTCACCGATGGCGAGCAGGACGTCGTGGCCGGATTCGTCGTGGCCGAGGACCGCGACGTCGACCTCGTGACTGGTCCTGGCCGCCGGATCGTTGACGGCCCCTGCGGCCACCCGGTAGGAGTGGCCACCGTACGTGTCGGGAACCGCGTACCAGCGGGCCCATTCGCGGCAGAGGTTCTCGAAGTGCGGGCCGACCACTTTGCTACGGAAGGTGGGCCCGGCACGCCGCCACACGGCCGGGGCCCGGCCCGGCCGTTCCAGATCGCCCCAGTAGGGGCGCATGACGGCGTGGTAGAAGGTGACCAGGGGTTCGGCGATCCGATAGGTGGAACGGTTCCGGCGGAACGCGTCGGGCTCGTGGCGGATCAGGCCGACGTCCTCGAGAACGCTCAGCGGATGGGCGAGGTCGGTGGATCTGCGGCCGAGGTAGTCGGCGATCCCGCCGCGCGCCGCGTTACCGGCGGTGATGGCTGCCAGCACGGAATGGTAGAGCGCGACGTCGTGCAGGTCGGGTTCCTCAGCGAGGAGGTAACGGGCTTCGCGGAAGAGGGGCCGGGCGGGGTTGATGACGGCCCGGGCGACCCAGTCGTCGAAGTCGTCGGGGCCGGCGGGGACGTCACCCTGGGTGAATTCGCGCCGGTAGGCGGGGGTGCCGCCGACGACGGCGTGGGTGAGTACGGCGGTGCGCGGGTCGGTGATCTCCCAGAACCGGCCGGCGGTACGGAAGTCGAGGGTGGGAACGACGAGTTCGAGCCCCGCGCGGCCGCGCAGCGGGGCGTTGCCGGCGAGCAGCCGGCCCATGAAGGGCAGCGCGGAGCCGCACAACAGCAGACGCACGGGTGTGTTGCCGTGCTGCGCGGCGGGGTCCAGAGCGCGCTGGATGATGGACGGCAGCGCGGGTGACGCCTTGGCGAGGAAGGGGAACTCGTCGATGACGGCGGTGGTGGGCCCATCGGTGGCGATCCGCATGAGCTGGTTCACGGCCTCGTCCCAGTGGGCGAAGCGGAAGGGTGCTGGCTCGTCGCGGTAGCGGGCCAGCGCCGCACCGAACTGCCTGAGGCCATCGGCTTCGGTGGTCTCGGTCGCGGTGAACATGAAACCGCCACCGGCACGGGTGACCGCGTCGAGGAGGAACGTCTTGCCCTGTCGCCGCCGGCCGGAGACCACCCCCAGGGTCGCTTCGCCACCCGGATAACGAGCGAAGCGGGCCAGTTCGGCCCACTCGAAGTCGCGGTCGAACATCTCGGCAGGCTTGTCCATCGCCCCTCCCAGTGACGCTTCCCAGCGCGCCTCCCATCATGGATATCTCAAGTTATTATAACTCGACCTATACTATTGTCTTCCTGTCGCGTTCGGTGCGCTCCGCCATGACCCGAGAGCCCGCACCCCGCCCACACCGCAGATCCCGCTTGTACGCACCCGGTCTTCGACCGGCATCGCCACGGCACGATCTATAGCACATGCCATACTGGAGCCTATGGCTACGACGTCCATGCAGCTTGACAGCGGGCTACGCGACGAGCTGGCGGAGATCGCCGAACGCGACTTCCACGGCGTGTCCCTGGGCGAGGCGGTCCGGCATCTGGTGCGGGAACACAAGATCAACCGCATCATGCGACGCTACGAGGAGCTGCGCGCCGACCCTGACGAGTGGGCCAGCTACCAGGCCGAGGCGCGGCCGGCCGACAACGCGGCCGGCGACGGCCTGCCCGACGCGCGTGAGGAGTACCCGGAGTACAACCGGTGAGCCGGATGCTGAGGCTCGCGCCCTGGCAGGTGTGGCTGGTGGACTTCGGCCAGCCGATCGGGCACGAGCAGGGCCACCTACGCCCGGCCGTGGTGGTCGGCTCGGCGACGCACTGCCGGTTCCCGATCGACATGGCCCTCGTGGTGCCCCTGACCACGCGGGACCGGGGCCTGGACCATCACGTGCGCATCGACTCCCCCGAGTCCGGCCTGGACAGGCGGAGCTGGGCGCGCACCGAAGAGATCACGGCGGTGTCCACCCGGCGGTTCGCCCGGTCCGCGCCGCTGGGCAGCGCGTCGGCCACCGAAATCGCCGAACTGAGCGAGTGGCTACGCGAGATGGTCGCCTTCCGCTGACCCGCCACCCCGCTTCCAGCAGGCCGCTGGTACTCGGTTATCGGTTATCGAAGCCGCCGACGTCCTGATGGTGAGAAACCGCCCTCGTCAGGAGGCTGCGTGGATCAGCATGAGCGGCACCGGTATCGGGCCCGCTGCCAGTGGGAGGGCTCGACGGCCGCCGGCTACGAGGCGTACGGCCGGGAGCATCACGGCGAATGCCCGCCCGCGTCCGTAAGCGTCCAGCTCAGCGCGGATCCCGCCTTTCGCGGCTCACCCGAGCGCCCCAACCCCGAACAGCTCCTGCTGCGGCCACGCATCGTGGTTGCCGGGGACGTCCCGCTCGAGCGGCTGCACCGCCTGGTGGAGCTGGCCCACCAGGCGTGCTACATCGCGAACAGCCTGCGCTGCGAGGTCGACATACAGCCCACCTTCGTCCGGATACGGGTGTAGGCGCCCGGCCGGTGAACCGATCGGACGTGACGACGCCGCTGTCGTAACAGCAGAAATGTTACAGTACCCATATGAGTATCCATGAATACCCGCTGGGTGAAGGTCCTTCCACTCGGTTGAGCCTGTCCCTTCCGCAGGGGACCGCTGACGCCGTACGTGAGCTGATCGGTAAACGCGAGTTCTCCGGCTTCGTCGCAAAGATGATTGAGGACCGTATTCGCCGCGAACTCCTCGCCGAGGACATCCGTGTCTACCAGGAAGAGCACGGCGCGTTCACAGACGACGAGCGGGCCTGGGCGCATGAAGCGCTCACCGGCACGGTTGCGCAGGAGCACGACGCTGCGTGAAAGTCTCAGCTACGCAGGGGACCCTTGTTCTTGACTGCGCGGGACTGTCCGGCTTCGTCGAGGGGCGGCGAAGGGTCATGGTCGTCCTGGACGGGGCACAGCGCATGGAATGGAGGGTCAGGACCTGCGCCGCAACCATCATCGAAGCGACACACCCCAGAACAGACGCGGCGCGCATGACCTGGATCCTCGCTCGCGTCCAGGTGGAATCCCTCACCAGGGATGCCGCACGAGCCGCGTCGGCACTGCTGCGGGCCGCGAACCTACATGGGCACAAGTACGCCATCGACGCCATGGTCGCGGAGATGGCGCTGCGTCAGCGAGGGCCAGTAGCCATGATCACATCCGATCCGGGTGACATGGCCCGACTATGCGGCCCCGGCGTCCGCCTGATTCCGCTCTGACGGTTGAGAAACAGTTTTCACCGTTATTTTCGTCGCGCTCATCGTCGACGGGCGCAGGCGGCTCCGGTCTCATACTGTCGATGCTGTGACGTGCGCGCGTGCGTCGAACACGGCCGAATCACGCGACCGAGGGACTGAACGGTCGTGACAGCAGCCGTTTTCGCCCTCGATTTCACGGGTGGAAGCATCCAGCAGAAGGAATCCAGTATGAGTGAAGTCACACAGGCGGTTCCCGCGGCCGAGCTGTTCACCCCGGAATTCCGTCTTGACCCGTACCCGACGTACGCCCGGCTGCGGGAGAACGCGCCGGTCTGCCGGGTGAAGACGCCCAGGTTCGAGACCTGGATGGTCACCCGGTACGCCGACGCGAGAGCGGTGCTCTCCGACCCGCGGCTGAGCAAGGACATCGACCGGGCCGGGGACCTCTACCTGCAGGTTTTCGGTGAGAAGTCGGTCGCGTTGAACAGGAACATGCTCAACGCGGACCCGCCGGAACACAGCCGGCTGCGCCGCCTGGTCTCCCAGGCGTTCACCCCGCGCCGTATCGAGGCGCTGGCCCCCCGCGTCCAGCAGCTCGTGGACGAACTGCTGGACGCGATCGTGCCCGCCGGCCGTGCCGAGCTGATCGGCGAGTTCGCCCTTCCGCTGCCGATGAACGTGATCTGTGAACTTCTCGGCGTCCCGGTCGAGGACCGCGAGCAGTTCTTCAGCGGCACGCAGGTCATCCGCACCCAGGGCACGGCCGGGCGCAGCAACGAGGAGGACCGGGCCGCCATCCAGGAGGCCCAGCAGGACCTCTACGCCTATCTGACCAAGCTGGTCGGGAACAAGCGTGACCGGCCCGGCGACGACCTGATCAGCGCGTTGATCACGGCCCGTGACGGCGGCGGGAAACTCTCCGAGGAGGAGCTGGTCTCGACCGCGTTCCTGCTGCTGTTCGCCGGTCACCAGACAACGGCCGACTTCATCGGGAACGCGGTCACCGCGTTGCTGACGAACCCGGACCAGCTCGACCTGATAACGAAGAACCCGCACCTCCTGCCGGGCGCGATCGAGGAGCTGCTCCGTTTCAACGGGTCGGTCCCGGTGGCGAGCTTCCGGCTGGCGACGGAGGACGTCGAGTACAGCGGGGTGCGTGTTCCGAAAGGCTCGATCGTCACCGTCGTCCTCAACGCGGCCAATCACGACCCGGCGCATTTCACCGACCCCGACCGGCTGCACGTCGACCGGACGGACAACCCGCACATGGCCTTCGGGTACGGCGTCCACTACTGCCTGGGTGTGTCACTGGCCCGGATGGAGGCGCGGACCGCCATCGGCACACTGCTGCGAAGGCTGCCCAACCTCGCGCTCGAGGTGGCGCCGGAGAACCTCCAGTGGCTGCCCGCGGCGTCGTCCTTCCGCGGCCTCCTCGAGCTCCCGGTCCGCTTCGGCGGCACCTGAAGGCGCTATATGAAAGCGGCGCCTGAAAGCGGCATCTGACGACAGCGGGACGGATAGGAGCCGCGACCGTCCGCGGCGGTGACAAACAGGGTAAATACAAGATCAGATAAAGGCCGCCGTATCGGCCTGGGACGCCGTACCGCAGGGAGCCGTGCCCTTACAGGGAGCTATATCGACATGGCGTAGGCGACGACGCCGCGGCGGACGGCGTCGAGCGCCGCGCGGGCGACACCCCGCACGGTCGAATCCTCCGGGGCGACCTGGACGATCTGGTCGAGCAGGTCGATGAGCTGACGCATCCAGCGGACGAAGTCGCCGGCGGTGAGGTCCAGACCGGAGTCGGTCAGGACCTTCTCCAGGGAGCCTCCGGACGCCCAGCCGAACGCCACCCAGGCGAATCCGGGCTCGGGCGGGCGCAGGAAGTCCAGTCCGTGGCCGGCCTCGATGTCACGCAGCCGGCCGGCGATGCGGGCCGTGGCCGTAAGCGCGTCCCGCAGCCCGGGATCGCCGGGTGTCTTCGCCGCCGTCGCCTCCTCGCCGCGGGGCTCGTAGACGAGCGTGGAGACCGCCGCGGCGAGCGCGGCCGGTGACAGCCCCTCCCACACGCCGTCGCGCAGGCATTCGGCGACGAGCAGGTCCTGCTCGGTGTAGACACGGCTGAGCAGAGCGCCGGCGGCGGTGACGGTGTCACCCCGCAGGTAGCCCAGCGTCTCCAGAGCCGCACACACCCGGTCGAAGATCTTCGCGACGGTGTTCGTGCGGTTCTCGATGCGCCGCTGGAGGGTGTCGGTCTCCCGGCGCAGCTTCGCGTGGCGGTCCATGACGCGCAGGTGCGCCTCCCGCTCCGGGCAGCCGTGCACGGGATGGGCGCGCAGCGCGCGGCGCAGCCGGGCGAGTTCGGTGTCGTCCGCGGCGGCGGCCCGCTCCCGGGCCCGCCGCCCCTGCTCAGGCGGGACGTCGACCTGGCGCAGTGACGACGCCAGGTCACGGCGCGACTGCGGCGAGCGCGGGTTGAACGTCCGCGGCACCCGGACGCGGCCCAGCGCCTCGACGGCCACCGGGAAGTCGACCGTGGAGAGCCGGCGGACCTGCCTGTCCACCGTCAGGACGACCGGGCGCGGGCCGTCGTCGCCGTGGCCGTTCACCCCGGGGTCGAGCACGACCGCCAGGCCGCTGCGCCGGCCGGCCGGGACGCGCACGACATCCCCGACCCGCAGCCGGGACAGCGCCTCGAGCGCTTCGGCGCGGCGGCGGTTGGCGCCCTCCCGCGACAGCGCCGCCTCGCGGGCGCGGATCTCCTCGCGCAGGCGCGCGTATTCGCTGACCGGGCCCTGCTCGCAGGTCAGCTCGGCGGCCAGCTCGTCGAGCGCGCCGCTGTTGCGGCGGACCTGCCGGGCCAGGCCGACGACCGCGCGGTCGGCCTGGAACTGTGCGAAGGACGACTCAAGAACGCTGCGGGCCTCGGTCCGCCCGAGTCGCCCGACGAGGTTGACGGCCATGTTGTACGACGGCCGGAACGACGACCGGAGCGGATAGGTGCGGGCCGACGCCAGCCCCGCCAGGGCCACCGGGTCGAGACCGGGCTGCCACAGCACGACCGCGTGCCCCTCGATGTCGATGCCGCGCCGCCCGGCCCGCCCGGTGAACTGGGTGTACTCACCCGGGGTGATGTCGGCGCGGGTCTCGCCGTTGAACTTGCTCAGCCGCTCCAGGACAACCGTGCGCGCCGGCATGTTGATGCCCAGCGCCAGGGTCTCGGTGGCGAACACGGCCCGCACCAGGCCGCGGACGAACAGCTCCTCGACCACTTCCTTGAACGTGGGCAGCATCCCGGCGTGGTGCGCGGCGATGCCGCACTCAAGACCGTCCAGCCACTCCCAGTAGCCGAGTACGCGCAGGTCGTCCGCGGGGATGCTCGCGGTGCGGGCGCGCACGTGCTCGCGGATGGTCTGCCGTTCCTCCGTCGTGGTCAGCCGCAGGCCGGCGCGCACGCAGGCGGACACCGCGGCGTCACAGCCCGCCCGGCTGAACACGAAGGTGATCGCCGGGAGCAGCCCGGCGCGGTCGAGATGGCGGACGACCTCGGGCCGGCTGGGCACCCAGGGCCGCTCGCGCGGCGGGGCCACCGCCCCGCCGC
>NZ_CAKKTM010000237.1 GCF_920888515.1 Protofrankia sp. CiP1_Cm_nod1
CCCAGGGCCGCTCGCGCGGCGGGGCCACCGCCCCGCCGCCGCGGCCCCGCGGCCGTGGCGGGCGGCGGCTGTCCTGCCGGGACAGGCGGATCAGGTCCGGGTTGATCCGGGGACGTGCCGGGCCTGTGTCCCCGGCCGCGTCCGGGCCGGTGACCGGGGCGGCTGTCGTGCCAGGAGCCACCGTGCCAGGGGCTGTCGCGTCCCCGCGCCGCGCGCGCCCGAGGCCGCCCGCCGCGTCCCCGCGGGTGCGGGGGAAGACGTCCGCCGCCTCCCCGCGCGGGCCCGGGAGGGTGCCCGCGGCGAGCGGGCCGGCGACGAACAGGTCGTGCAGCTGCCGGTCGGCCAGCACGTGCTGCCACAGTGGAACCGGGCGGTGCTCGGAGACGACGACCCGGGTGTGGCCACGGACGGTGACCAGCCAGTCCGCGAACTCCTCCGCGTTGCTCACCGTCGCCGACAGCGACACCAGCTGGACGTGCGCCGGCAGGTGAATGATCACCTCTTCCCACACGGCTCCGCGCTGCCGGTCGGCGAGGTAGTGCACCTCGTCCATGACGACGAAGGCGAGCCGGTCGAGCCGTTCCCGCCCGGCGGGCTGCGCGTAGAGCATGTTGCGCAGGACCTCGGTGGTCATGACGATCACCGGCGCGTCCGGGTTGCGGGTGGTGTCGCCGGTGAGCAGGCCGACCGCGCCCGCGCCGTGGCGGGCGACAAGGTCGGTGTACTTCTGGTTCGACAGCGCCTTGATCGGGGTCGTGTAGAAGCAGCGCTGCCCGCGGGCGAGCGCGAGGTGGGCGGCGAACTCGCCGACGACCGTCTTACCGGCTCCGGTGGGCGCCGCGACCAGCACGCCCTCACCGGCGTCGAGCGCGGTGCACGCCTCGATCTGGAAGGGGTCGAGACCGAAGGGATAACCGCTGACGAAGCCGGTCAGAGCCGTGGGTATGGCCGTGGGTATGGCCGGGGGGAAAGCCCCGGGCCCGGACGGCGGGCCCGCCGGCGCGGTGGACACGTCGTCAGCCTACGCCCGCGCCGCCGGGCCGTTGCCGGGCGGATGTTCACCGGGCCTGGCCGGCCCTCCGACAGGACCGGCGGACCAGGCCTGATGATCGTCCAGTGGGGCTGGGGGATCCATCGGAGCCGGACGGTGCCAGACCGGCGCCGGGCGTTGTCAGGTGATGTCGATGTGGGCGGCGTCCGCTGCGGAGCCCGGGGCGCCGGCCGCGCCGACGGCGCTGCCCACCGGGTCGGCGGACGCCGTGGGCCTTGCCGGCTCCCCCGCCATCGGATGCGGCAGGTCGAGGTCCAGCGGTGACGCCTCGTCGTCGTCGAGACCGGCGTAGGGCGAGGTGTCGCCGCGGCGGGCCCTGCGCTTGTCGTTGGCCCATCCGATCACGAGGGCGACCTCGTACAGCACGATCATCGGCAGGCCGAGAGCGATCATTGTGAACGGGTCCTGGCTCGGTGTCACGATCGCGGCGAAGACGAAGACCAGGAAGATCTCGGGGCGCCGCCACGAGCGCAGCCGGGCCGTGCTGACCACGCCCGCCAGGTTGAGCATCGCCACCAGCAGCGGGATCTCGAAGGACAGCCCGAACACGAGCAGCATGGCGATGACGTAGCTGAGGTACTTGTTGACGTCGAGGACGCTGACAAGCCCGTCCCCGCTGAATCCGAGCAGGAGCTCCAGCCCCTTACTCAGGGTCAGGTAGGCGAAGAAGGCGCCGAGGACGAACAGGACCAGCGAACAGCCGACGAACGCCAGTGACCATCGGCGTTCGTGCCGGTGCAGGCCCGGGGTGATGAACGACCAGATCTGGTAGAGCCAGACGGGTGAGGAGAAGACGGCCCCGGCAACCATCGCGATCTTCAGTCTGATCATGAAGGCGTCGAGGATGCCGAAGAACGCCAGCTGGCACTGCCCGTCGACACCGGAGCGGACGTCCGCGGGCAGGGAGCAGTAGGGCTCCTTGAGGAAGTTGAAGATGTGCGGCTCGAAGTAGAAACAGACCGCCGCGGCGACGACGAGCACGATGAGTGCTTTCGCCAGCCGGTTGCGCAGCTCCCGCAGGTGCTCGGTGAGCGACATCCGGCTGTCCTCGACCGTTCTGGTCCGGCGGAACTGCACCGCCTGCGCTATCCGCCGCGGCGTGGGAAACGCGGGCACGTGCCGGCTACTCCTGCTCGTGGGAAAGGCGGTCGGTGGTCTTCGGCCCGGTCAGCCCCGGGTGGAGTCGCCCGTGGCGGCGGAGGTGCCGTTGACCCCGGTCGACGCCGGCTGCGGGCTGACGACCGGCTGGCCGGCCTCGATGGGCCGCGGTGCCGGCTGCGCCTGGGGCTGTGGCTGTGGCTGTGGCTGTGGCACAGTGGCCGAGGGTGCGGCGGCCTGGGCCGGCTCGTCCTGGCTGAGCCCCTTGGTCTCCGCCTTGAAGATCCGCAGTGAGCGCCCGAGCGAACGCGCGGCATCGGGCAGCTTCTTGGAACCGAACAGCAGGATGACGACGAACGCAATAATCAGAAGCTCGGGGGTACCGAGGTTGGTCATGGCATGCGTCCTTTGCTCCGGTGCCCGGCCCGTCAGCCGGTGCGTGTTTGATGCTACGTCGGCCAGCCTTGCCCCGTCAGACGACGGTCCGATGTCCCGCGCGTGACGGCCATACGACGCCTCAGGGCACCCTCAGGCCGCCGTGCGGAAGCCGATGTTGCCAGCGGAGCTGTCCGGGGTGTTCGAGCTGCGTGCGGCGACACGGTACCGGTTGCAGTACGACGCGTGGCACATGTGTGATCCGCCGCGCATCACCTTGGCGTGACCGTCGGGCGGCCCGGTCGGGTTCGTGCGCGGCCCGGCCAGGTGGAACGTGGCGCTGAACCAGTCGGCGCACCATTCCCAGACGTTGCCGACGGCATTGTAGATGCCGTAGCCGTTGGGCCGGTAGGACTTCACCGGAGCGGTGCCGAGGTACCCGTCCTCGCCGGTGCCGAGGTTCGGGAAGTCGCCCTGCCAGATGTTGCACCGCTGCCGCCCACCGGGCGTCAGCTCGTCCCCCCATGGGTAACGGCGCTGTTCCAGCCCGCCTCGCGCCGCGTACTCCCACTCGGCTTCGGTGGGCAGCCGGACGCCGGCCCAGGCGCAGTACGACTGCGCGTCGTTCCACGAGACGTGCACGACCGGGTGGTTCTGCCGGGAGGCGGCCGACGAGCCCGGCCCCTCGGGATGCTTCCATCCCGCTCCGGAGACGGCACGCCACCAGGGAGTGGCGTGCACGGCCGGCGAGACCCGGCTGAGCTCCTCGGACAGGAAGCCCTCGAAGACGAAGGAGAAACCGTACCGCTCGGCGTCGGTGACGTACCCGGTCGCGTTGATGAACGTGGCGAACTGGGCGTTGGTCACCGTGGTGGGCTCGATCGAGAACGGCTTCAGCTCGATTTCCCGGACCGGGCCCTCGCCGTCGGCGCGGTAGCCCTCGTTGTCCTCGGTGCCCATCAGGAAGCGTCCGCCGGGCAGCTGGGCCATACGCCTGGTCCGGGGTGCGGACAGGCGTACGGGCGTGACGGTCGCGATGCCGACGGGCTCACGGCCGGGGGTGCAGCAGGAAGCAGACACGGCGTCTCTCTTTGTTCGTCTTTTGTTCGTCGTTCGTCTTTTGTTCGTCCCGGGTTCGCCCGGGACGGTGAGCGACGGGTGGCCCGCCCCGCCCGGGCAGGCGGGCCACCGCGGCCGGCCGTCCGGGGTCAGCTCGCGCGGTCGGCGGCGAGCTGGGCGGCCAGGGCCGGGATACCCAGTGCCTGCTCCTGTGCCGGGGTGGCGTTGTAGAGCTTGTTCACCAGCTGGTACGGGTCGTTGGCCAGGTCGTAGTACTCCCGGAATGCCACCGTTCCGGTGCCGACCGGCTGACCGTTGGAATCGGTGTGGAGGTGATAGTACTCGGTGTACTGCTTGGTTGTGCTGACATAGGACGACCAGGTGTGCGGGCTTCCCGCGGTGTGGGCGCCCTGTTCCCACCATTCGACCAGCAGATGGTCACGGCTGTAGGTGGACAACAACGAGCTGCCGTTCTGCGGCGTTGTCGGGGTGATTCCGGCGGCGTTGAGAATGGTCGGGGCGATGTCGATGTTGGCGACGATACGGTTGTCGGTCGTTCCGGCGCCCAGTCCGCCCGCGGGCCAGGACAGGTAGAACGGCACCTCGATGGACGGCAGGTAAGGCACCGACTTCTTGGTCCAGCCGTGGTCGGCCCAGGAGAATCCGTTGTCGCCGATGTAGATGACAAGCGTGTTGTCGAGCTGTCCGGTGGCCGCCAGCTTGTCGCGGATCGCCTGCACCGCGTCGTCCACCGACAGCAGGGTGCGGAACTGCGCCTCCCGTATCGCCCGGCCGTCGGCCAGCGTCGCGTTCGCACTCTGGATGTAGTCCGGTTTGTCGCTCTTGTCGGTCTCGAAGACCGACGGACGGCCGTCCCAGGTCGGTACGACCGTGTTGGCGTACTGCGGCTCCGGGGTGTTGGGGCCGTGCGGGGCCTTGGGAGCGATGTAGAGGAACCACGGCCGGGTGTCGGTCGTGCCATTCTGGATGAATCCCTTGGCGAAATCCCTGATGACGTGGGTGCTGTAGCCCGGGATCGTCTTGATCGTGCCGTTGACGTTGTACTGGCCGTCGTTGTAGACGACCGGGTCCAACAGGGCGAAGTCCTCGAAGTGCGGCGGGGCGTCAGCGACGTTCCAGGCGTTGAGGTACTTGCCGAAGAAGCCGGTGCGGTAGCCCGCCTGCTTGAGATAGCGCTGGACGGTGGTGTTCTGGTTGAGGTTGTAGGGGTGCCCGTTGTCCCGCACGCCATGGTTGTGCGCGTAGCGGCCTGAGAAGATCGACGACCGCGAGGGGGCGCACAACGGCGTGGTGACATGGCCGTTGGTGAACTCCACGCCCTGGGTCACCAGCCAGTTACGGATCTTCTGGGTTGCCCAGTTGGTCTGCTTGGGCTGGTCGTCGGTGACGATGACCAGGATGTTCGGCCGGGTGGCCGCGGACGCGGGCTGGACAAGGCCCGGCAGTGTCGACAGGCCGGTCGTCGCGGCCGCCGTGGCGGCTGCCAACGAGCCCGCGAGAAAACCGCGGCGACTGGCCTGTCCCTGTTCCTCGTCCTCCTGGTTTTCCTTGCTCACTCCAGTGCTCTCCTTTGTTTTCTGGGCCGTTGGCGGCGCGGCTGTGCATGCACGCTCGCGCCACCTTCGGCTGTCGGTTGTTCCTCGCCCGTGCGGTCGAGGAATCCGCCATGGGGCAGTCGCGCGCAAGCGCGGTCCCGACATGGCCGATGAGCCTGTTGCGCCGTCCGGTCAGATGCGCGTGCTCGACCGGGCATGCGAGTATTCCGGACCGCGCGGAAAGACGCCGGACAGGCGGCATCGCACGGTTACGGGCGAAGAAAAAATCCGGATGACGACATACCGGTGTGGTGGGAACACCGGGGGCATCCGGCGGAGCGGATAGACCGCCGAAAAATCAGCGCGCGACAGCGGGCGCGGCTTCGACCATCAGGAGAGGACGAGCGAACACAGCGCGCTCGCCTTCCGCCCATAGTCGACATGCAGGCAGGCTATGAGAATCTCGCCCCGCTTCACGTGAGCAACAATAGAAGAAGATCCGCAACGCGGTCAATGTACTTGCGGAAGAAACCGTCGACTACTTTGTGCCATCAGAACAAGATCTCCAAGGGGCGGGCCGCGCCCGCCGGACGCGTAGCTCGGGCCGGGAAGGGAGAGCCCGAAACGCTGATTCCCGCGGGTCGCCGGGGGCCAAAAAGTGGCGTGATCATGTTCTTTGCGCACCTGTGGTTCCCCGGGAAGGCCCGGAAACCGGTCCGGAAGGCCCGCGGGGCCGCGCGGGCCTCGGGAACACGCCGGGACCCGCGCGGCCCGGGGAATCCGCCTTCCGAACCCACCGGGCCCACCCTCGGGAACACGCCGGGGCCCGCGCGGCCCCGCGTGGGCGTGTCAGGCCGGGATTCGTTCGTTCAGCCGCGCGGTCACCTCGGCGGCGTCCAGCCGGGCGGCGAGCGCCGCGGTTTCCTCGGTGAGCGTGGACAGCCGGCCGCGCAGCTCGGCGGCCTCATGGTTGACCTGTCGCACCTGCCCCCATACCCGCAACGCCAGCGCGACGAGCAGGACGAACGTCAACAGGACGAGACCGAGATCGATGAGCAGCCAGCGCATGAGATCAACCTACCGGCCCGCAGGCCCGCCCGTGGCGGCGTACCCGTCGCGGCCGTAGGCGGCCAGGGCCTGGGTGGCGGCGGTGTGGATGCTCGCGACGAAGTCGGAGGGGCCGAGGGCTCCGGCCTGGTCGCCAAGGCCGAGGGCCAGGCGGTGCGCGGCCAGCCGGGCTCCCAGATACGTAGCTTCACCAGCGGGCGCCCGCCGTCGCCTCGTCCGCCGAAGACGCCGGGCGGGACAATCCCATGGGCGATCGCGGTGGCCTGCCGCGAGGACGGGAACCTGAATCGCGTTGACGGTTCGGGAGAGGCTGGTACCGTCGTGTCCCATCCGCCAGCGACAGCTCGCCGGCATGTGTATGGAGGAAGCCATGGCTGCCCGGGTCCTGTCCCGGGCCACCCGAGCCGCCGGCCGGTAGTGCCAGCGGTAGTCGAGGCCGCGCCGCCCCGCGGTGGCGGTCTCGGTGTGCCCGGTGACATCAGTCGTCATGTCGATGTTCACCATGAGGAGCTTCTGGCGTTGTCTCGTCATCCCCGTTCCACGTCTCTCACGTCTTCCATGTCTTCCACGTCCTCTTCCCCGTTCGTTTCCGGCGGGACCGGCACTCCCCCGGCCACGCCGGGCTCCGCGGACCAGATGTCGGCCGAGTGGTACACGCGGTTCTTCACCGAGCTTCCCAACGAGTTCTGGCGGCGCGCGGCGACGCCGGAGCTGACCGCCGCCGACATCGCCTTCGTCGAGCGGCACCTGGGCCTGGCGGCGGGCAGCCGGATTCTCGACGCCCCGTGCGGCAGCGGCCGCCACAGCCTGGCGCTCGCGGCGCTCGGTCACCACGTGACCGGGATCGACATCTCGGCCGAGGCCGTCGGCCATGCCAGGCGGGAGGCGGCCCGGGCCGGCCTCGACGTCAGGTTCACCCAGGCGGACATGCGCTCGATCCCGCGGTCGGCGTCGTTCGACGCCGCCGTGTGCCTGGGGAACAGCTTCGGTTACCTGAACACCGCCGGCACCCGGGAGTTCGTCGCCGCCCTCGCCGGGGCACTCCTTCCCGGCGGGGGTCTCGTCATCGACTTCTCCGCGGCCGCGGAGACCGTCCTGCCGGGCTACAGCGGCCAGCCACGCACCATGCGGACCGGGGACATCAAGGTCGAGACGACGACCGAGTACGACGTCGACGAAAGCTGCCTGATCAGCCGGTACCGGTTCAGCCGGGGCAGTGAGGTCGTCGACGCCACGGCACTGCACCGCGTCTACACCAGCCGCCAGCTCGGTGAGCTGCTCACAGACGGCGGGTTCACCGGCATCGAGCGGTACGCAGGCCCGGACGGCGCGCCCTACCAGCTCGGCTCGAGCCGGCTGATGCTCGTCGCCCGCCGAACCTGACCCGCTGAATCGGGTGCCGGTAAGAAACGTGTCAGTGCGCCACAAGGGGGCGTGTATCGGGTTGTGATCGATCTGTGGGGTTCGTTCGTGGGCCGGGTCTGATCGGGTAGACCGTCGTGCATGACGCGGGCGCAGCTGACAGACGAGGAGTGGGCGTTCATCGAGCCCTACCTGCCGATCGGCGGGTTCGGCCCGTACCCGCGGCGGCTGCGGGCGCAGTTCGAGGGGGTGGTCTGGCGGTTCCGGACGGGCGGGCAGTGGCGGGAGATGCCGAGGGAGTTCGGGGCCTGGTCGACCGTGTCCAACCGGTTCCGGCAGTGGCGGGACGCCGGTGTCTTCGACGCCCTGTTGCAGGGTCTGATCGCCCAGGCCGGGGCGCGGGGTGAGGTGGACCTGTCGGTGGTCGGCGTGGACTCCACCACCGCCCGGGCTCATCACGACGCCGCCGGGATGCACCTGGCCCGCGCGGCCGGTCATGCCGTCCGCACCGGCGCCGGGGACGGGACGGTGCGGTTGCGGAAGGCCGGGTGAGCGGTCACGGCCCGGACCTGCCCGGTACCTGACGCCCGGTAACGTTCACCTATCGCACAGTCGAGGGAAGCCCGCGTTACGGTACTGCACGCAGTAGGTCATGTAAGGGAATCAGCGGTAGACGTCCCGGCGGTGTCCGAGCTCGACGACCAGGACGTGCAGCGCACGGTCGTTGATGATGTGGATCACCCGGTAGTCGCCGACCCTGATACGCCAGTGCCCGGGCCGGCCCACCATCGCCCTGCAGCCCACCGGCCGCCGGGGTGTGTTCCAGCGTCGCGGTCGCGCGCAGCAGCCGGTCCTGAACGGCATGGGGCAGCTTGCCCGACGCACGCATGGCCGCACGCTCGAACGTGAGGGTGTAGGCGACAGGCGGCATAGTGGACCATCCTGCCGTCGCCGACGTCCGCTCAGGTCAGCAGGTCCTCGCGCGTGAACCCGAGCTCGGCCAGCACCTCATCGAAGGGCACCGGGTCGCCGCCCTCGGCGAGCGCGGCGTCCAGGCACTGACGGTCGTACTCGTCCTCCTCGTCCGTGGTCTCGTACACCACGTCGATCACCGGCTCCGACATGCGCTCACCCCCTCCGGGACGGATCTCTAGTCCGGCATAGACCTGACGGTAACCCGTCGCCCGCCATCGCGGCACCACCAGGGCCGAGGAGACGCCTACATCTCCGCGACAGCGGCCTGCCCCTCCTGTCGATCATCACGTGACGATCGGCAGGCGAGGCAGGCGACGCCTCACCGGTGAGCGTGAGCCGTGTTCGTCGAGCGGCATGCCCGACGGGTAGCGCTGGGCCTATCCGCGGCCGTCGAGCGGAGCGGAGCAACGGGGACGGAGCCCCACAGACCGTAGCGCTGGGCCTATTCGTGGGTGTCAAGGCCGTAGGCGGCCAGGGCCTGGGTGGCGGCGGCGTGGATGCCCGTGGCGATGTCGGGGGGGTCGAGGACTCTGGCCTGGTCACCGAGGCCGAGGAGCAGGCGGTGCAGCCAGCCGGGCTCCCAGACGCGCAGCTCCACCAGCAGGCGGCCGCCGTCGAGCTCACGGCGGGAGACGACCGGGTAGTGGTCGGCGACCCAGCGCGCGGCCGGTTCCAGCTCGAGGACGACCAGCGTCTGCGCCGGGCCGGGCTGGAACAGGCCGTCGGTGTCCCGCGGGCGGGCCCGCGGCGGTGGGTCGGCGGGCGTGTCGAGGACGGTGACGCCGTCCGGGCCGTCGATCCGGTCGAGGCGGAACAGCCGGACCTCGGCCGACCGGTGGCACCAGCCCTCCAGGTACCAGTGGCCGTCCCGGGTGAGCACCCGTATCGGGTCGACGTCGCGTTCGGTCAGCTCGTCACGGGACCACACCAGGTAGCGCAGGCGCAGCCGCCGGCGGCGGGCCACCGCCTCCTGGACGGCCCGCAGGACGTCGTCCTGGGCGTCGAGCTCGACGCGGACCCGGTCGGCGGGCAGGGTGCCGACGGCGTCCGCGAGCTTGCCCAGCGCCCGGTCGAGCGCGTCGCGGGCGGACAGGCCGGGCACGTCGGCGAGGGTGCGGGCCGCGACGACCAGCGCCATCGCCTCGTCCGCGGACAGCCGCAGCGGGCGGTCGAGGGTCTGCGGGTCGAGGACGGTGATCTGGTCGGCGGAGTAGCTCAGGTCGATCAGGTCGCCGGGGGCGCCGCCGGGCAGGCCGCAGACGAACAGCAGGTCCAGGTCGTCCCGCAGCTGGCGGACGGTGATCCCGAAGGTGGCGGCGGCGTCGTCGAGGCACACCCCGGGATGGGCGCGCAGCCACGGCACCAGGGCCAGCAGCCGGCTGAGCCGGTCGGTGGCCGCGGAGGAGGACGCCGGCGAGCTCACGGCACGTTCTCCGGCAGCGTCGCCGCCCCGCTGGACGCCCTGCCCGCTTCCCCGTCGGACGCCCCGGCCGACGAGGGCACCGGCGGAACCGCCGGATCCCTGGCCACCGTGTCAGCGACCGGCTGGACCACCGGCGGGACCACCGGCGGGACCACCGGCGGGACCACCGGCGGGACCACCGTGTCCCCGGTTGGCTCCCCCGGGGACACGGCCGTCGGCTGCCTCTTCCGTCCCCCGGTCGGCTTTTTCACCGAGGAGGCCGCTGGGGAGGCCGGTGGGGATGCCGGGGCCGCGGAGCAGGAGAACGCCCGGGAACCGGCCGGGTCCGCCGGTTTCGCCGCCGGGCGCGGCCGATCGATGCCGTCGTGGGCCCGGGCGGCGTCGGTGAGGCGGCGGACCACCTCGGCGCGCAGCTGGGCCGGCCGCTCCACCAGCACGTCCGCGCCGTAGCCGGCGATCCACCTGGCCACCTGCTCGGTGTCGGAGTAGTCGATCTCTACCCGGTCCATGCCGGCCGGCGCGGCGACGGAGCCGTCCCCGGCGCGCCCCGGCGCGGGGCCGCTCCCCGGCACGGGATGCGGTGGGCTGTCGGGGAGCATCCGCGCGTACCGGCGCAGCGCGTGACCGGCCCCCGGGCGGATGCGCAGAACGGCGGTGCGGGTGAGCTCGGGCGACGGCGCCGACGCGGACACCAGCGCCCGCAGGTCGACCCCGTCGGGGACGCGGACCGCGCCCGCCGGCCCGAGCGCCCGCACGGGGCCGGTCACCCGTGACAGCCGGAAGACCCGGGGGGCCTGCCGGTCACGGTCGTGACCGACGAGGTACCAGCGTCCCCGCCAGGAGACCACCCCCCACGGTTCGACGTGGCGTTCGCGTGGCTCGGTCTCCTCCACCTTGCGGTAGGGGAAGCGGATGGCCTGCCCGGCCTGCACGGCGGCCAGGCAGGGCGCGAACGCGGGCTCCGTGGTGGCGACCCGGGGCTCCAAGCCGCCCGACAGCCCGCCCGGGACGCCCGGGAGGCCGTCCGGGCCGGGCAGGGTGCGGATACCGCCGGCCGCGAGCTTGCGCAGCGCGCTGGCGGACGCGTCCGCGAGCGCCGTGCTGGACCACAGCTGGGCGGCGAGGCCGAGGGCGGCGGCCTCGTCCGGGTCGAGGGAGATCTCCGGCAGCGCGTAGTCACCGCGGCGGATGCGGTAGCCGACCTCGTCGTTCCAGTACGAGTCCGACCCGGTCTCCAGCGGGATGCCGATGTCGCGCAGGTACTGCTTGTCCCGCTCGAACATGCGGCGGAACGCCCCCTGCTCGTCATCGGTGCCGCCGGGGGTGTAGCCCTCCACGAGCTCGCCGATCTCGGCCACGGTGAGGAACCGCGATGTGGCCATCAGGCACATCGTCAGGTTCAGCAGCCGTTCCAGCCGACGACGGGACACCATACGAGGCTAGAACACCTCTGTTGGATCTTCAGCGCCGCCCACGCGGCAGCCCGTGCGGTGAAGCGTCGGCCGTGCGTCCGAAACGTCCGGGCCGGCAGCTGTCGTTCGAGTGGCCGAAGAGCCGGGCGGCCCGTTGCGGCCTGCCCGGCCTGCCCCGCCTGGCCGGTCCGTCCGCGTCCGCGTGGACCGGCCGGGCGGGGTGCCGGTCAGCTGTCGCTGGCCTGGACACCGACGAGGTCGACGACGAAGACCAGGGTGGATCCGCCCGGGATCGGCCCCTGGTCCGCCGGGCCGTAACCGAGCTCGGGCGGGATCACGAGCGTGCGCCGGCCGCCGATCCGCATCCCGGTGATGCCCTGCTGGAAGCCGGGGATGACGCTGTCCAGCGGGAAGATCGACGGCTCCCCGCGGTCCCAGCTGGCGTCGAACTCCTTGCCGTTGGCCCACAGCGTGCCGACGTACTGCACCGACACGGTGCTGGTCGGTGACGCCGCCGCGCCGGTGCCGACCACGAGGTCGCGGGTCACCAGCGTCGCCGGCGGGGTGCCGGCGCCGGCCGCGATCGTCGGCTTGGCCGACAGGCTGCCCGCGCCCGTCACTGTCGGTAGCTGCGGTTCGCCCGTCCCGTCGGGTGCGGTGGAGCTGCCGCAGGCGGTGAGAGTGACGGGTAACGCGGCGAGAAGAATGGAACAGAGTATGACAAAACGGACGCCGCGGCCAAGGCGGGGGACAACGGTCACAGGTAGGTGGTCCTCACATGCTGGCGATGAGTTTGTCGACCCGGTCGTCGACGGACCGGAACGGATCCTTGCAGAGCACCGTACGCTGTGCCTGATCGTTCAGTTTCAGGTGCACCCAGTCAACGGTGAAGTCGCGCCGCTTCTCCTGGGCCCGCTTGATGAACTCACCACGCAGCCGGGCCCGGGTGGTCTGCGGCGGGACGGACTTCGCCTCGAAGATGTCGAGGTCGCGGCTGACCCGTTCCACCAGCCCACCACGTTCCATCCGGTAGTACAGGCCCCGGTCACGATGGATGTCGTGGTACTTCAGGTCGATCTCGGCCACCCGGGGTGAGGCCAGCGACAGGCCGTGCCGGTGCCGGAACCGGTCGATGAGCACGTACTTGGTCACCCAGTCGATCTCGCGGGCGACCAGCTCCAGGTCGTCGGTCTCGATCGCGAGCAGGGTGCGGCCCCACAGGTCCAGGACGCGCTTGGCGACCGCGTCCCCGCCGCGGCGCTCGACGAACTCCTGCGCCTTGGTGAAGTACTCGCGCTGGATCTCCAGCGCGCTCGCCTCCCGCCCGTTCGCCAGCTTGATCCGGCGCTGGCAGGTCATGTCGTGGCTGACCTCGCGGATCGCCCGGATGGGGTTCTCCAGTGACATGTCCCGCAGCACCACTCCGGCCTCGATCATGCGCAGGACCAGATCGGTCGATCCGATCTTGAGCAGCATCGTGGTCTCACTCATGTTCGAGTCGCCGACGATCACGTGCAGGCGGCGGAACCGCTCGGCGTCGGCGTGCGGCTCGTCCCGGGTGTTGATGATCGGACGGGACCGGGTGGTCGCCGACGACACCGACTCCCAGATGTGCTCGGCACGCTGCGAGATGCAGTACACCGCCCCCCGCGGGGTCTGTAGGACCTTGCCCGCCCCGCACAGGATCTGCCTGCTGACCAGGAACGGCACCAGGACGTCGGCCAGCCGGCTGAACTCGCCGTGCCGCCCCACCAGGTAGTTCTCGTGGCAGCCGTAGCTGTTGCCGGCCGAGTCGGTGTTGTTCTTGAACAGGTGGATGTCGCCGGCGATACCCTCCTCGCGCAGCCGCCGTTCCGCCTCGACCAGCAGCCCCTCCAGGATGCGCTCGCCGGCCTTGTCGTGGGTGACGAGGTCGGGCACGGAGTCGCACTCGGGGGTGGCGTACTCCGGATGGCTGCCCACGTCGAGATAGAGCCGGGCACCGTTCTTCAGGAAGACGTTGCTGCTACGGCCCCAGGAGACGACCCGGCGGAAGAGATAACGGGCCACCTCGTCCGGGGACAGCCTGCGCTGGCCGCGGAAGACACAGGTGACCCCGTACTCGTTCTCCAGGCCGAAGATGCGGCGATCCACACCGACGACCCTATGCCGCCCGCCCACCCTGGTGTGAGCGGACGCTCCCACCCGTGCGCACCGATGGCCGCCCGCGGCCCCGCCGGGGCCCACCGTGACACGGAGGGCAGCGGCATCATCGCCTTGAGTATCAAGACGAGCCGGGTGCGTGCCCGCGTCGGGTAACGTCCGCGTCGAGGGCACGGACGGCGCGACCCGGGGACGACCCGGGACGATCTGACGGCGATCCGGGGACCGGCTCTTTCGAGGACAGGAGATCCGCCGGAGGCGGGAGAGGACGACCAACATGACAGTGACACCCGAACCCTCCGCGGCCGTCACGACCGTGGGCGCCGCCACCCCCGCCACGGTGGTCGCGCCGCGCCCGGACGGCCCGACCCACGGCGGGGTGGTCGTGGTCCAGGACGCGCGGGGGATCACGCCGTATCTGGTGTCGGTGTGCGCGCGGCTGGCCGGCGCCGGCTGGCTCGCGGTCGCCCCGCACCTCTACCACCGGGACGGGATCGCCGAGGTCGACCCGGCCGGCAGCTGGCCGTCCGCGCCGCGACAGATGACCACCCTGACCGCCACCGGCATCACCACGGACGTCGACGCCGGCCTCGCCCATCTCGCCGACGCCGGTCTCGCCCCCGGGCGGACCGCGGTGATCGGCTTCTGCATGGGCGGGACCGTGGCGCTGTTCACCGCCACCCGCCATGCCGTGGGCGCGGCCGTGTCGTTCTACGGCGGCGGGGTGCGCACGCCGTACTGGGACGGCATACCGCCGCTGGTGGAGCTCGCGCCGGCGCTGCGCGCGCCATGGCTCGGCCTGTACGGCGAGGAGGACGTGCTGATCAGCGTCGACGAGATCGACGCGCTGCGGACGGCCGCGGGCACGGCGGCGGTGCCCACCGAACTGGTCAGCTACCCCGGCGCCGGGCACGCCTTCCACAGTGGCGACCGCGCCGAGATCCACCGGCCGGCGGCGGCCGAGGACGCCTGGAACCGGACGCTGGCCTGGCTGCGCGCCCACGTGGCCGCCGGCTGAACCAGCCCGTCCCGAGCCCACGGCGGGCGACATCAGACGAATCGCGTGCCGCCTCGGGGCCGGTACAGGCCCCCGAGGCGGCACGCGACAGACATCGCGCCGCCTCGGGGCGTGCTGATCTGCTCGGCCGCCGGCGGGAGAGCGGCCGGCCGCCGGGTCAGCCCGGGGTGTCGGCGGTCTCGGCCAGCAGCGCGTCCAGCTGCGGGCCGGAGATGCGCTTGAACAGCCGGCGGTTACGGGTACGGTCGAGCATCGCCACCTCGAGGTTGGCCGAGGACAGGACGCGGTCGCCGTTGGCGCCCGGGGGCGTGCCGGCCCGCAGTGCGTTCGCGGCGACCCGCAGCGCCGTGGCCAGCGGCTGCGCGTCCGCGTGATGCTCCTTCAGGGACGTGTTGACCTGCTCGGACTGCCCGCCGATGGCCACGAACCCGCGCTCGTCCGCGATCGACCCGTCGTAGGTCAGCCGGTAGATCTGGTCGGAGGCGGCGTCCTCGCCGACCTCCGAGACGACGATCTCCACCTCGTACGGCTTGATGCTGTCGGTGAAGATCGTGCCGAGGGTCTGGGCGTAGAAGTTGGCCAGCGCCCGCCCGGTGACGTCCCGGCGGTCGTACATGTACCCCCGGACGTCCATCATGCGCACGCCCGCCGTCCGCAGGTTCTCGAACTCGTTGTACTTGCCGACCGCGGCGAAGGCGACCCGGTCGTAGATCTCACTGATCTTGTGCAGGGTGGACGAGGGGTTCTCCGCGACGAACAGGATGCCGTCGGCGTAGCTGCGCACGACCACGCTGCGGCCGCGCGCGATCCCCTTGCGGGCGTATTCGGACCTGTCCCGGACCTGCTGCTCCGGGCTGGCGTAGCCAAAGGGCATGGTCATGTCAGCCTCCCGGGTTCGTCAGACGGCCGGCGACGACGGCCTCGACCACGGCGCCCACCTCGTCGTCGGTGAAGCGACGGAAACCGTCCTCGGTCACCGCGGCGACCACCGGGTAGATGCGGCGGGTCAGGTCCGGGCCACCGGTGGCGGAGTCGTCGTCGGCGGCGTCGTAGAGCGCCTCCACGCCGACCCGGACGGCCTCGTCCTGGGTGAGGTCGTCCCGGACCTTCTTCTTCAACGCGCCCCGGGCGAAGACGGAGCCGGAGCCGATGGCCTGGAAGCCGTGCTCCTCGGCCCGGGAGCCGGTGATGTCGTAGGAGAAGATCCGTCCCCTGCCGGCGTCGAGGTCGTAGCCCGCGTACAGCGGGATGACCGCGAGCCCCTGGAGCGCCAGGCCGAGATTGTTTTTGATCATGAAGGACAGCCGGTTGGCCTTCGCGTGCAGGCTGAGGGTGGAACCCTCGATCTTCTCGTAGTGCTCGAGCTCGACCTGGAACAGGCGGACGAGGTCCGCGCCGATCCCGGCCGTGCCGGCATAGCCGACACAGGAGTACTCGTCGGCGTGGAAGACCTTCTCGACGTCCCGCTGCGCGATCACGTTCCCCATGGTCGCGCGGCGGTCACCGGTCATGATCACGCCGCCGGGGTACGTCACCGCCACGATCGTCGTGCCATGGGCCACCTCGGTGACGGCGGCCGGCAGACTGCCGCGCGCGCCTGGCAGCAGCTCGGGCGCGGCGGTGGACAGGAACTCGGTGAACGACGACGTTCCCGGTGTCATGAACACAGACGGTAGACGTCCGGCGACTCCCGCTGGATCAGCCACGCATCCCCCTTCAGATAGTCGATGGGTCGGGTAACGGGTAAGTCGGGTAACGGGTAACGGGTAAGTGGTATCAGGTCGTCGGTGAGGCCGCCGAGACCCATGGTGCGGATGGCGCACGCAGCGACCCGTAGTGCGCTGACGCACGCCGAGGCCCATGGCACGCCGACACGTACCGTAGCCAATAGTGCACCGATGTGCACTGTGGCCCCTGGTGCGCTGGCACGCATGATGACCCGTGGTGCGCTGACGCACACGATGTCACTGTCATCCCGCGCCGCTGATGCCGGGGGCGGTCCACCGGCGACGTCGCCGGGGCCGCGCCCTGCCGCGACCGGGGTGGGCCGTGTGCGGCCCGGCAGCCGGCGGACCCCGGTCTGAGCACGCACCCGTCCCGCGCTGCCTGCCAGCGGGCTGTGCCGTGCCCCACCCGGTGGCCGACGTCCCGGCCGGTCTCCCGGCCCCGGTCCTGATGTTCCCGCTCGGCCGTTGTGGCCGGCCGGCGGGGGGCTGCCTACTCGCCCCCCTTCTGGACGTAGCCCTTGACGAACTCCTCCGCGTTCTCCTCGAGCACGTCGTCGATCTCGTCGAGCAGGGAGTCGACGTCCTCGGACAGCTTCTCGTGCCTCTCCTTGATGTCGCTGGCGCCGGACTCCTCGACCTCGACGTCGTCACCCTGGTCCGTCCGTCGGCCCGCGCGCTGCTGACCGCCGCCGGTGTCCTTCGTGGCCATGAGACCCTCCTTCGATCGTCTGGAGCGACACTATCTCCGGGTCCGGACATCCTGAGGCGTTCCTCGCCGCCCGCCACCGACCTCACCACGTCGCCGTGGCGGATCCGTCGCGGCGCCCGCCCGTGGCGCGGCACACGCGGGTCTGCCCGGCCGTCGGCCACACCACACCCGTCGACGGCGGTGTTGGCCGGTCCACGGGCCCGCTGGCCCCCGCCACGGGTACGGGCGGAGCGGGTCCCGTACCCGGGCCGTGCCCCGCCCGGCAGCCGGGCTCCAGCGGTGGCGGTGGCGGTGGCGGACGGTCAGCCGTTGGTCAGGGCGTCCACGAGATCCTGGGCGGTCGGGCAGCGGGCGAGCAGGTCGCCGACGTGTGCCCTGGTGCCGCGCAGCGGCTCCAGGGTCGGTACCCGCTGCAGGGAGTCACGGCCGATGTCGAAGATGACCGAGTCCCAGGAGGCGGCGGCCACCTGCTGCGGGTACAGCGCCAGGCAGCGGCCCCGGAAGAACGCCCGGGTGTCGTGCGGCGGCTCGGTCATGGCGCGGACGATCTCGTCCTCGGTGAGCAGCAGATCGACCCGGCCGCGCGCCACCAGCCGGTTGTACAGGCCACGGTCGGGCCGCACGTCGGAGTACTGCAGGTCGACCAGCTGGAGCCGGGGCGCGTCCCAGCCCACCCCGTCCCGCGCCCGGTAGCCCTCGAGGATGGCGAGCTTGGCGACCCAGTCCAGCTCCCGGGAGCAGGACATCGGGTCGTCCTCCAGACGCACCAGGACGGACTCCCAGCGGGAGAGCACGTCCGCGGTCTGCGCGTCCGGATCGGTACCGAAGCGGTCCTCGACGTACTTGCGGGCCTGCTCGAGGTACTCCATCTGCAGCTGGACGGCGGTCATCTTCCGGCCGTCGCCGAGCGTCAGCAGGTGGCGCAGGGACGGGTCGTGGGAGACCGCCCGCAGGCTGCTCACCGGGTTGTCGACGCTGAGGTCGACGTCGAGCCAGGAGTCCTCGATCATCGCGAGCACGAGCGAGGTGGTCCCGACCTTGAGGTAGGTCGAGATCTCGCTCATGTTCGCATCGCCGATGATCACATGGAGCCGGCGGTACTTCTCCGGGTCGGCGTGCGGCTCGTCCCGGGTGTTGATGATCGGACGCTTCAGGGTGGTCTCCAGGCCGACCTCGACCTCGAAGAAGTCGGCCCGCTGGCTGAGCTGGAAGCCGGCCTCCCGGCCGTCCACCCCGATGCCGACCCGGCCGGCGCCGCAGACGACCTGCCGGGAGACGAAGAACGGGATGAGATGGCGCACGATGTCGCCGAACGGCGTGGACCGGGCCATCAGATAGTTCTCGTGGCAGCCGTAGGAGACGCCCTTGTTGTCCGTGTTGTTCTTGTACAGGTGCACCGGCATGGTGTTCGGCACGGACAGCGCCCGGCGGGCGGCCTCGGCCATCACCCGCTCGCCGGCCTTGTCCCACAGCACCACGTCGCGCGGGTTGGTCACCTCGGGCGTGGAGTACTCCGGGTGGGCGTGGTCGACGTAGAGGCGGGCGCCGTTGGTGAGGATGACGTTGGCCAGGCCCAGGTCGTCCTCGTTGGCGGGCGCGGACGGATCGACCACTGGCTCGCGGGGCAGCTCGAAGCCCCGCGCGTCGCGCAGTGGTGACTCCTCCTCGAAGTCCCACCGGGCCCGGCTGCCGCCGGTCGTCTGTCGGCTGGCGTAGGAATTGACCACCAGCGACGAGGCCAGCATCTGGTTGGTGGTTGGCTGACCGGGCACCGAGACGCCGTACTCGGTCTCGGCTCCCATGATCCGGCGAACGCTCACACTGTCAGCGTAGGTGCTTTGAGCCCACACCGAGACCTGGACCGGACGGGTGACCTTCGGTGACCGTCCGACAAACCTCCAGAAATACGGACCAAACACCCATCGACGGCCCGTCGATGGCCGGAAAATCCCGGCCCGGGCGCGTGCCGCGCCCCGTCAACGCCGAGGGCGGGAGAGCAGGGAATCCCCGCTCTCCCGCCCTCGGCGGAACGTCCTGCGTACCCGGAAGAGACCCGTGGCTGTGCTTCTCCGCCGTTCCCTCGCCGTTTCCTCACCGCGTCCCCGATGCTCCTCGCGGCTCTGCGCACACCGAGGGGAGGACACCGAGGGGGGACGAGACGGAGCGGGGCCCGGCCCTGGGACGCCCTGGCGTGGGCGCCCCGGGGCCGGGCCCCGCTCCGTCCGGTGCCTTCCGGTCTCCTCGTCCGCTCGGCTGGGCCGAGCGGCTTACAGGTACTGGCCCGTGTTGGCGATCGTGTCGATGGACCGGCCGGCCTCGGTGCCCTTGGTCCCGGTGATGAGCGTGCGGATGTAGACGATCCGCTCGCCCTTCTTGCCGGAGATCCGTGCCCAGTCGTCCGGGTTGGTCGTGTTGGGCAGGTCCTCGTTCTCCTTGAACTCGTCGACGCAGGCGTTGAGCAGGTGCTGCATGCGCAGCCCCTTGACGCCCCCCTCGATGAGTTCCTTGACCGCCATCTTCTTCGCCCGGGCGACAATGTTCTCGATCATCGCGCCCGAGTTGAAGTCCTTGAAGTACAGGACCTCCTTGTCACCGTTGGCATAGGTGACCTCGAGGAAACGGTTCTCCTCGCTCTCGGCGTACATCCGCTCGACGACCCGCTGGATCATGCCCTGGCAGGTCCCCTCCCGGCTGCCGCCGTTCTCGGCGAGGTCCTCGGCGTGCAGCGGCAGGTCGGGCGTGACGTACTTGGCGAAGATGTCCTTGGCCGCCTCGGCGTCCGGACGCTCCACCTTGATCTTGACGTCCAGTCGGCCCGGGCGCAGGATCGCCGGGTCGATCATGTCCTCACGGTTGGACGCGCCGATCACGATCACGTTCTCGAGCTGCTCGACACCGTCGATCTCGCTGAGCAGCTGCGGGACGATCGTGTTCTCGACGT
>NZ_CAKKTM010000238.1 GCF_920888515.1 Protofrankia sp. CiP1_Cm_nod1
ACCCGCGGGTCCGGAAGATCGAGTCCATCTCGTCGAAGAACACGATCACCGGCATGCCCTCGGACGCCTTCTCGCGCGCCCGCTGGAACACCAGCCGGATCTGCCGCTCGGTCTCGCCGACGTACTTGTTCAGCAGCTCGGGGCCCTTGATGTTCAGGAAGAACGCCCGGCCGCTGCCCTGGCCGGTCTGGGCCTCGACCTTCTTCGCCAGCGAGTTGGCCACCGCCTTGGCGATGAGCGTCTTGCCACAGCCGGGCGGGCCGTAGAGCAGGACGCCCTTCGGGGGCTTCAGCTTGTGCTCCAGGAAGAGCTCCTTGTAGAGGAACGGCAGCTCGACGGCGTCCCGGATCGACTCGATCTGGCCCTTGAGGCCACCGATCTGTTCGTAGCCGATGTCCGGTACCTCCTCGAGGACCAGCTCCTCCACCTCGGACTTGGGGATGCGCTCGAACGCGTACCCCGACCGAGTCTCGATCAACAGCGAGTCGCCGGCCCGCAGGTGCCCCTCCAGCAGCGGCTGGGCGAGCAGGACCACGCGCTCCTCGTCGGTATGGCCGATGACCAGAGCCCGGTCACCGCTTTCCAGGACCTCCTTGAGCAGGACGATCTCGCCGTGCCGCTCGAACGCGCGCGCGTCGACGACATTGAGGGCCTCGTTGAGCATGACCTCCTGCCCAGGGCTCAGATCGCCGACGCCGACGTTCGGCGACACCGTCACCCGCAGCTTGCGCCCCTGGGTGAACACGTCGACCGTGCCGTCGTCGTACGACCCGATGAAGATCCCATAGCCGCTGGGCGGCTGGGCGAGTCGGTCGACTTCTTCTTTCAGGGCGACGATTTGATCACGAGCTTCGCGCAGTGTGGCCACGAGCCTGTCGTTCTGCCCGCTGAGGCCGGCGAGGTCCGCCTGGGCCTCGGCCAGACGCTCCTCAAGTACGCGAACCTGCCGCGGCGACTCGTTGAGCCTGCGCCGCAGCATCGCCACCTCCTCTTCGAGGAAAGCGACCTGTGTTGTGAGCTCGTGCACCTCTTTCTCGTACGCCGACGCTCGTGGATCTCCATCGCCTGGACGGCCCGAACTCCCACCGGAGCCAGAGCCCGAACGGGGACCGGACACCGCGCCTCCACCTCCCCCGTGCTGACCGGGACGCACCCAACACTACCGTTGTGACCGCCGCTGGCACGCCGGTCTGACGACTACGGGCCTGCTTTGGCGTAAACAGCGAGTTACGGTGCCATGGTGACAGACGATCGGAGCCCTGTGGCAACGCCCACGAATTTCTCTGCGGCATCAACGCCTTCGACGGCGTCCTCGACGTTGCGCGTGCGGGTGGACCAGGCGGAGTGCACCGGCGACGGCCTCTGCGTCCAGCTCGCCCCGACCGTGTTCGAGTTCGACATTGACGGTCTGGCATACGTCAAGGGCGCCGACGGTGAGCTGCGCACCCGGGCCGGCGCGTCGGTGCCGGTACCGCTGCCGCTGGTGGACGACGTCGTGGCCGCCGCGGACGACTGCCCGGGCAGCTGCATCTACGTCGAGCGCCCCGACGGGACCCTCGAGGCCGGCCCCGGCTCCTGACCGTCTCACCCGGGCGCGCTGTCTCACCCGGGGGCACCGCCCCATCAGGTGTCGGGTGCACCGGCATCCGGCGGCACCCCGGGAACATCTCAGCGGACCGGGCGGCGGGCGTACGCCGGGAGCATCCGGATGTTCCCGGCGCCTGTTCCCAGCGTCACGAAATCCGGCATCCGGATGTCGGGAATCCGACATCCGGGCGGTGGCGGCATCAGGAATCCGACACCGGGGCGGATGCCTGAACTGTCCCGGAGGCCTGTGCCTCCTCGGGACGCGCGCCCTTGGCGGGCCGCCGCCGCCGCGGCGGGGCGGTGACCCCGTCGGCCAGCCGCCGGGCCGTCACGAGGAAGCCGGTGTGGCCGACCATCCGGTGGTCGGGGCGCACCGCCAGCCCGTCCACGTGCCAGGTGCGCGTCATCGACTCCCAGGCGGCCGGCTCGGCGAACGTGCCGTGGGCACGCAGCTCCTCGACGACACGGGCCAGCTGCGTGGTGGTGGCGACGTAGGCGCAGACGACCCCGCCGGGCACCAGCGCCGCGCTGGCCGTGCCCAGCACCTCCCAGGGGGCCAGCATGTCCAGGACCACCCGGTCGACGTCCCGCTCGGCCGCCTCGGCGAGGTCCCCGACGTGCAGGACGTGGGCGGGGTGCGGCCCGCCGAAGAAGGTCTCGACGTTCCGGCGCGCGATCTCGGCGAAGTCGGCCCGCCGTTCGTAGGAGACGACCAGCCCCTGGTCGCCGACGGCACGCAGCAACGAGCACGACAGCGCACCCGAGCCCACGCCGGCCTCCAGCACCCGCGCGCCGGGGAAGATGTCGGCGTAGGTCACGATCTGCGCGGCGTCCTTCGGGTAGACCACGGCGGCGCCGCGCGGCATGGACAGGACGAAGTCGGTCAGCAGCGGGCGCAGCGCCAGGTAGGGCGTCCCCCCGGTGCTGGTGACCACCACGCCCTCGGTGCGGCCGATCAGGTCGTCGTGCTCGATGGCGCCGGCGTGGGTGTGGAACTGGCGGCCCGGCTCCAACGTCACGGTGTGCCGCCGCCCCTTGGGGTCGGTGAGCTGGACGCGGTCGCCCTTGGTGAACGTCCCGCGACGGTTGGCGGCGCCGGTGGGTGACCGGTGCGCCACCGGTTCGCCTTCGCCCGCGTCACCGTGCGGAACCGGCTCGACGCTCACCGCTGCTTCACCAGCCGGTCGACGCTCGCCGGGTCGATGCGGGCGACCAGGTCGACCATGGCGAGCACGCCCACCGGGCGTCCGTCCTGCGTCACCAGATACTCACTCGCGGGTGTGCCGCGTACCGCCGCCAACAGGTCCTCGCCTTCTAGTTCCGCTGCCAGCACCATGCCGGGGGTGATCGTGCGGCTGACCTCGTCCACGGTCATCCACGGCCGGCGGTGTTCGGGCAGGGCGTCCACCGCGGAGCCGTTCATGATCTTGAAAGGTGTGCCGGCGGAGTCGATCACGGCTACCGCGCTCGCTCCGAGCTCCCGGGCGCGTCGCAGCGCCTCGGCGAGCGGCACGTCCCCCTGCACCGGTAGGGTACGCCGCACCAGGCGCCCGGCCGACACCCCCACCAGGCGCATCCAGATCCGCGCCTGGCGCAGCGACTGGTGTGCCCCGAGCGCGATGAACGCCGCCACCACCAGCAGGTAGAGACCGGCGAACCGGTTGCCCGGGGAGAGCAGGACCCACAGCGCCAGCAGGCCGGCGACCGCGTAGCCGCCGTACGCGCCGGCCCGGACACCGCGCAGCCTGTCCCGGGTGCCGCCCCAGACGGCGGCCACGACCAGCCGGCCGCCGTCGAGCGGGAGGCCGGGCAGCAGGTTGAACGCGAAGAGGAGCAGGTTGGTCACGGCCAGGTCGAGTATGACCACGCTGGGCTGGGTGCCGCCGTCCAGCACGGTCAGCAGGGCGAAGCCCACGCCGGCCAGTACCCCGTTGACGGCCGGACCGGAGGCGGCGACCAGGAACTCCCGGGCGGGGGTCGGCGGCTCGGGCTCGATCGCGGTGAATCCCACGAACCCGTGCACGGTCACCGCGCGTACCCGCAGGCCGAGGCCGAGAGCCGTCAGGCAGTGGCCGATCTCGTGCAGGACCAGGGAGGCGATGAACCCGGCGGAGGTGATCGCGACCAGCAGGTACAGCCGTCCGTCCGCCACACCGGGCAGGCGCACACGGTTGGGCTCCAGCAGCAGCAGGCCGATGATGAGGCCGAACAGCAGCGCCAGCGGGGAGAGGTACACCGGTACGCCGCGGACCCGCCCGACGAGCATGCCGGGCTGCCGCCGGCCGGGCTCACCTCCCCGCCGGCCGCCTCCGTCGGCGTGCGGGGAGCCGGGACGCGGGACCTGGTCAGGCTGATCGGCCATGTCTGCGATGCTACGGAGTCTTTGCCGGTGGCGGGACACCCCGTCACCGGCGGTGCGCGTCGGGCGTATCCGACGTAGGGCGGCCAGGCAGTGCCGGTGCCGGCGGCACGGCCGTCGTCGGCACCGCGGTGAAGCCGGTGAGGTGAGCCGGTGACGAACTGGGACAGGACGAACTGGGACGGGACAGGACGAACTGGGATGGGACGGGGTGGGACGGGGCGGCGGCTCCGGCCGCCCGGGGCCGGCGTCCGGATTGTCGGACCGGCCGCCTATGGTCCGAAGGCATGAGCCCGTCCATGGACCTCCCGCCCGCGCCCGACGGGGACGCCCCGCCTCCCGCGGGCCGGATTCGTGTCGTCGGGTCGCTCTCGCCGTCGCGGGCGGGCGACTTCATGAGCTGTCCCCTGCGCTACCGCTTCCGGGTGATCGACCGGCTGCCCGAGCCGCCGAGCTCCGCCGCGGTGCGCGGGACGGTCGTCCACACCGTCCTGGAGCGGCTGTTCGACCATCCCCCGCCGGGGCGCACGATCGCCGCCGCCGAGGCGCTGCTGGAGCCGGCCTGGCGCGACCTGCTTGCCCGGGAGCCGGAGCTTGCCACCCTGTTCGCGGACGAGGCCGAGCGGGCCGCGTGGCTGGAGTCGGCCCGCTCCCTGCTCGCCGGCTACTTCAGCCTGGAGAACCCCGCCGCTCTCACCCCGGCGGCCCGGGAGCTCTACGTCGAGCACGTGCTCGGCTCCGGGGTGCGGCTGCGCGGCTACATCGACCGTCTCGACGAGGCGGCGACCCGCGACGGCCCGGCGTTACGGATCGTCGACTACAAGACGGGCCGGGCGCCCGGCCCGGCGTTCGAGGGCCAGGCGCTGTTCCAGATGAAGTTCTACGCCTACCTGCTCTGGCGGATCCGCGGCGTGATCCCCCGCGAGCTGCGGCTGTACTACCTGGCCGACCGGACCTGGCTGCGGGTGCAGCCCGACGAGAGCGACCTGCGCGCCACCGAACGGAAGATCGACGCCGTGTGGTCGGCCATCAGCCGGGCCCGGCACACGGGCGACTGGCGGGCGACCCCCAGCAAGTTGTGCGACTGGTGCGATCACAAGATCCGATGCCCGGCGTTCGGCGGGACGCCGCCGCCGCTGCCCGCCGCCGACCGTCCGGCCCCGGACGCCGCCGCGGCGGCCGGCC
>NZ_CAKKTM010000239.1 GCF_920888515.1 Protofrankia sp. CiP1_Cm_nod1
GCCCGCCGCCGACCGTCCGGCCCCGGACGCCGCCGCGGCGGCCGGCCAGCCGGAGCCGGCCGCGGGGCTGGAGCCAGCAGCGCCAGCAGCGCCAGTGGAGCCAGTGGTGTCGACAGCGCGGCGGGCAACGGACGCACCGCGGCCGGACACAGGCCCCGGTCCGACAGATGGCTGACAGCCGGTTGACGGCAGCCCGGCACGATATGCGTTCATGGCGGTATGCGTTCATAGATTGTCGGTCGCCGTACATCCGGATTTCGGCGGCTATTCGGATCGCCGCCGGGCCGGACAACGTTGGAAAGGCGAGGACGACACCGAAAAAGTCACGGGCGATCCTCGGACGAGGGTGGGACAGTACCGGGAGCCGGGCGGATCCGATCCGATGAATGCGGCCTCGCCGCGGGGCCGGTCATCGCTTCGACGAGGGTTCCCCGGCGGACGGCGCCGATCGGTTCCGACCGGCGGAACGATCAGCGGGATGCCGCATTTGCCGGACGTCCGGGCCGGCGGTGCCGGTGGGTTGCCCGACCGGCAGGCTGTGATCGATATGTTGTGATCGGCACGTTGTGTGAAAGGAGCTTCTTCCATGAGCCGAGCGGGCCGGATCTCCGGCGCCGATCCCCAGGCCGAGCCGGTCGCGTCCCCGGGGCCCCCGGATCCTGCCGGTGCCGCCGGCGGGGTGGCCGGCGCCGCGGCCGCCGCCCGCGCCGAGGACCTGGTCAAGATCTACGGATCGGGGCAGACCGCGGTCACCGCCCTGCGGAACATCGACGTGTCCTTCCCTCGCGGCCGCTTCACCGCGATCATGGGGCCGTCCGGGTCGGGGAAGTCGACCCTGATGCACTGCCTGGCCGGTCTCGACACGGTGACCAGCGGCCGGGTCTACGTCGGCGACGTGGACCTGTCCAGGCTGTCGGACAAGCAGCTCACCCAGCTGCGGCGGGACCGCATCGGGTTCGTGTTCCAGCAGTTCAACCTCCTGCCGACGCTGACCGCCGCGGAGAACATCACCCTTCCCCTCAGCATCGCCGGGCGTAAGCCCGACCAGCAGTGGCTGCGCGCGGTGGTCGACGCCGTCGGGCTCGCCCCCCGGCTGAGCCACCGTCCCGCGGAGCTCTCCGGCGGGCAGCAGCAGCGGGTCGCCTGCGCCCGCGCACTGGTCACCCGACCGGACATCGTGTTCGCCGACGAGCCCACCGGCAACCTCGACTCCAGGTCGGGCGCGGAGGTGCTGGCGTTCCTCCAGCGGTCGGTGCGCGAGTTCGACCAGACCGTCGTCATGGTCACCCACGACCCCACCGCGGCGTCCTTCTCCGACGAGGTCGTCTTCCTCGCGGACGGGCGGCTCGTCGGCTCGATCCCGAACCCGACCGCGCAGAGCGTCCTCGAGCGCATGAAGCATCTCGACGATCTCCAGCAGGAGGCGTCCGCCGCCGGCGGCGCGTCGCCGGAGGGCCAGCGGCCGCAGCCCCGGCAGAGCCCGGACGAGTGGCACGAGGCGGCCCGGGAACAGGGCCACGGATCCGCGGGCAGGGCCTGACACGATGCTGCGCGCGACCCTCAAGAGCCTGCTGGCCCGCAAGATCCGGCTGGTGCTGTCCGCACTGGCGGTCGTGGCCGGCGTCAGCTTCGTCACCGGCACGCTGGTTCTCACCGACACGCTGAACCGGACCTTCGACGGGCTGTTCGCCAACATCTACCAGAACGTGGCCGTCTCGGTCCGGTCGACCAACGCGGTGGACAACACCTCCGGGACCAGCAGCAGACAGCCCCTGCCCGCCTCCGTGCTGGACACCGTCCGGGGCGTCGACGGCGTGCGCGAGGCCTTCGGTGGCGTCGACGGCACGGCGGTCCTGGTCAACCCTCGTACCGGCAAGGCCGTCGACACCGGCGGTGGGCCCTCGCTCGGCACCAGCTGGGACGGTGGCAGCCAGACCTCCGCGGTGGAGCTCGCCAGCGGCCGCGCGCCGCGCGGGGCGGAGATCGTCGTGGACAAGGCCACCGCGGACGATGCCGACCTGCGGCTCGGGGAACAGGTGACCGTCCTCACCAACGGTGGGCCGACCCCCTACACCCTGGTCGGGACGTTCCGGATCGCCGGGCAGGACAGTCTCGGCGGTGCCGCGGTGACCGCGTTCGACACCGCCACCGCGCAGCGCGTGCTGCTCGCCCCGGGCGAGTTCTCCTCGATCAGCGTCGCCGCCGCCGACGGCCTCTCCCAGAACGAGCTTCGCGACCGGATCGCCCGGGTGCTGCCCGCCGGCATCGAGGCGATCACCGGCAAGCAGCTGACGGACGAGAACGCCAACACCGTCCAGCAGGCCATCGGCGGCTTCTCGACGTTCCTGCTCGTCTTCGCGGGCATCGCGGTCTTCGTCGGCGCCTTCATCATCTTCAACACCTTCACGATGCTGGTGGCCCAACGGGTGCGGGAACTGGCCCTGCTGCGGGCGCTGGGCGCCAGCCGGCGGCAGGTGCAGCTCGCGGTCCAGCTGGAAGCGGGGGTCGTCGGGTTCGTCGGAGCCACCCTGGGGCTGCTGCTCGGCGCGGGGCTGGCGGTGCTGCTGCGGGCCGCGACCGCCGCGATCGGGGTCTCCCTCCCCGAAGGGGGCCTGGTCTTCCAGCCACGGACGATCATCGTCGCCTACGCCGTCGGGATCCTCGTCACGGCCGTCGCCGCGTTCGTCCCCGCGCGCAAGGCCGCGTCGGTACCCCCGGTGGCGGCGATGCGGGAGACCTTCGTGCTGCCCGCGCGTTCGCTGCGTATCCGGGGGGTTGCGGGGGGTGCGCTGGCGCTCATCGGTGCCGCGCTGCTGGTGCTGGGCCTGACGACGGCCAGCGGCAAGGGCGCGGCGGCCGTCGTCGGCGTCGGGGCGGGGCTGGCCTTCCTCGGGGTGGCCACCCTCTCGCCGCTGCTGGCCCGGCCCGTCACCAGGGCCATCGGCAGCCCGTTGCCGGCCCTCTTCGGCGCGACCGGGCGGCTCGGGCGGGAGAACGCCATGCGCAACCCGCGCCGCAGCGCCTCCACGGCGTCCGCGCTGATGATCGGTCTTGCGCTGGTGAGCGCCTTCTCCGTGCTCGGCCAGTCCATCAAGCAGTCGGTGACGAACACGGTCCGCAACAACCTGGGCGCGGACTTCTACCTGACCTCGACCAGTTTCGCGCAGGGCTTCAGCGCCGACGTCGCCGGTTCGCTGCGGGACACCCCCGACATCGAGCTCGTCACCGGGCTGCGGTCCGACACGGTGAAGATCAATGATGCGAAGAAACAGGTCACCGCCGGTGATCCGGCGGCGCTGCCGGAACTGCTGGCACTGAAAACCACCGCCGGCGATCTCCAGGCCCTGGGCAGGGGCTCGATCCTGATCGACGAGGACACCGCCAAGGACCAGAAACTGACCGTCGGCCAGGAGGTCCCGGTGGTCTTCCCGGACGGGCCCACGACGCTGCGGCTGGTTGGCACGTTCGAGAAAAGCCCGGTGGCCGGGCAGTACCTGATCTCGCTCGACGAGTTCAGCCAGCGCTTCCCCACCAACACCCTGGACTTCTTCGTGCTCGTGAAAACGGCGAAGGACGCGGATCTCGCCCAGGTACGCCAGAAGATCGACACCGCGGTCAAACCCCATCCGAACGTGGAGGTCCGGGACCAGTCCGAGTTCATCCGGCAGCAGGAGAAACAGGTCGACCAGCTGCTGGGCTTCATCTACGTGCTGCTCGCGCTGGCCGTCGTCATCGCCCTGTTCGGGATCGTCAACACGCTGGCCCTGTCGGTCATCGAGCGGACCCGGGAGATCGGGCTGCTGCGCGCGGTCGGCATGAGCAGACGGCAGCTACGCAGAATGGTCCGGCTGGAGGCGGTCGTGATCGCGGTGTTCGGAGCGCTGCTCGGGGTCGCGGTCGGCAGCTTCCTCGGCTGGGCACTGACCATCGCGCTGAAGGAGCAGGGCATCGACACCTTCGCCTACCCGACAGCAACGATCATCATCGTCGTGATCGTCGGTGGTCTCCTCGGCATCCTCGCCGCCATCTTCCCGGCCCGCCGGGCCGCGAAGATGGACATCCTCCGGGCAATCGCAACCACCTAACGGCGGTTTGACCGCTCCTGCTCTGGCTGCCCTTGGTGGGGCCTCCCAACACCGAACATGCACCGAACACGCTCGGGAGGCCCCACCAGAGCACCCGTTCGCCCAGCGCAACCGTCGCGCCGCTCGTCATGCCGTTTTCCCGGCCCCCGTGACCCAGCGGCGAGGGCTACGGCGCTACCTGCCGTCCTTCGCGCCGACCCCGTTCCCAGCGGTGATCTGCACGTCGATCAACGATGTGATCGTGCACGGTGTACCGGACGGCTACCGCCTGCGCGACGGTGACCTGGTCAGCATCGACTGCGGCGCGCGGCTCGACGGCTGGACCGGCGACGCCGCGGTCAGTTTCGTCGTGGGCATCCCGTGCCCGGCCGACCTGCGGCTGATCGCCACGGCCGAGCGGGCCCTGGTCGCGGGCATCGCCGCCGCCCGGGTCGGCGCCCGCGTCGGGGACATCTCCCACGCGATCGGGCGGGTGTGCCGGGCGGCGGGCCTGGGTATCCCGGACGGCTTCGGCGGGCACGGCATCGGCCGGCAGATTCACGAGGACCCCCACGTCCCGAACGACGGCCGCTCCGGCCGGGGCCCGCGGCTACAGCCAGGGCTCGTCCTCGCGATCGAGCCGATGGTCACCGCCGGAGGCGGCGACCGCTACCGCACCGCCCCGGACGGCTGGGCGCTGCACACCACCGACGGCACCCGTGCCGCCCACGTCGAACACACCGTCGCCATCACCGAGATCGGCCCCCGCATCCTCACCCTCCCCTGACGGTGGTCCTCCCTCAACGCCCCCTCCTCACAGTGGTCTTTCCTCAGTACGTGAAACACGGTGTCCGGAATGACGGGTTGTATGGCGGCGGTTCAGACATCCCATGGGTTCAGGTGCCAAGCGGCGTCGCTCGGCACGGGCAGGCCGGAAATACCCGTGGCATCTTTGTGATCTTTTTTGCCTGTTGGCAGATTCGGTGTGTATCCGGTGCATATGGTGCGGCCATGCCCAGTGCCGAGCACGAATCCCCGGTCGCCCTGACCAGGCTGGACCCGGACCTGGTCGGCTGGCTGCTGACCACCGTGTTCGACGTCGAGATACCCGCCTACCACCACGCCCGCACCCAGGCCACCGACGTCCGCGTCCTGGTCCCCCGCACCTACCACGCCGACGGCATGGTCCTGTTCTGCGACCCGGCCGACCGGCCGCTGGCGGCCGCCGTGGTCGAGGTCCAACGCGCCCGGGACCCGGTCAAACAACGCACCTGGAAGCTGTACGTGGCCCAGCTGGAGGCCGAGCTCGACGTCGACACCGCCCTGTTGGCCTACTGCCCCGACCCGGCGGTGGCCCGCTGGTACGAACGCCTGCTCGCCGCGGGCCGGCCGAGCAGCCTGCCCTTGCGCCCGTATGTCTTCACTCCCGACGACATCCCCCTGGTCGTGGACCCGCAGA
>NZ_CAKKTM010000240.1 GCF_920888515.1 Protofrankia sp. CiP1_Cm_nod1
GCCCGAGGGGCCCGCGGGCCAGCCCCGGCGGTAACGGCCCGGACGCCGCGGCCGCCGCCCGCTACAGGCCGACCCGGCCCGAGGGGTTGTCGCGGTCGAACAGGCGGCCGGCGCGTACATAGCTGTCCAGGGATGCCGACGACCGCCAGCGCCCCTGCCGCATGATCGCCCGGTCGGGCACGCCGGCGCGGGCGGCGGCCGTGGCGAACCCGGACCGCAGGGAATGCCCGCCGAAGTCCTCCGGGGACAGGCCCGCCGCGGCGGCCCGGCGCTGGACGATGCGGGCGACCGAGCCCGGGTGCAGCCGGCCCGCGCCCACCCCGCCGTGGCGGCTGACCGAGCGGAAGGCGGGCCCGTCGGTCAGGCCCGCGGCCTGCCGCCAGGCGATCCAGGAGCGGACCGGGCAGGTCGGCCGGTAGGAGCCGAAGGTGAGGCCGACCAGCGCCCCGGCCCGCTCCTGGTCGGTCTTGGACCTGCGGATGGTCAGCACGACCCCGTCCGGTGTCTCGGCGATGTCGGCGACGTCCAGCGCGACGAGCTCGCCGCGGCGCAGGCAGCCGGCGAAACCGACCAGCAGCAGCGCCCGGTCGCGCAGGTCGGCGGGCCGGGAGTCGTCCAGCTCGGCGAGCACCCGGGTGAGCAGGCCGGTCTCCAGCGCGTTCTTGCGCGTCACCGCGGTGCCGTGGACGCGGCGGATGCCGTCCCAGACGGTCGCGACCTCGGGGGAGGCGGCCGGGTTGGGATGGCGGCCGAGCTGGTGGGCCACGGAGATGGCGGCCAGCCGGCGGCGGATGGTGGCCGGTCTGTAGCCGGCGTCGGCCAGCGCCGTCAGGTAGCCGGCCACGGTCGCCGGCAGCGCCGGCAGCGCCACCAGGTGCGGGGAGCGTTCGGCGCACCAGGCGGCGAAGTGCCGCAGGTCCGTGTCGTAGGCGCGCCACGTCGAGTCGGCCCTGGCCGCCCGGGCATAGTCGGCCACCCGCTCGACCAGGTCGGACGACAGCAGCGTGCCATCGTCATCCCGGCGAATCGCAACTTCCGCACCGTCGCCGCCCACTCCCCGGCCCTCCTCTTCCCCATCCCGCTGACGCCCGAGAAGTAAAGCTTATCGCGCGTCAGGATGTCTATAGTTTCGTATCCAAAGTTTCGTAACTATACGAAACATAAAACAAAACGATACTGAACGGAGGTGGGCCTGCCGGCGGAGCCGCACAGCCGTCCCGGACCAGGCACGGTGACCCCTGACGGCCCCGCCGCCAGGGGATGCGTAGGTGGTTTCCGCTGTGCCGATGACGGTTTCCACCTACGGCCGTCGAGGACAGCGGAACGCTCAGTCGACAGGTGCCGGGCCGGCCGGGCTTCGGCCGCCATCGCCACAGAGGGTTCGTACTGAGATGTACCCTGTTCGTATGCGCAAGAAGGTCGTCACGATCGGGAACTCGGCGGGCATCACGATCAGCCCGGCCGAGTTGCACGCTCTGGGCATCGGTCCCGGAGACACGGTCGAGGTGACCGTCCGGGCCGGCGTACTCGAGGTCCGCGCCGTGAGCCGGTACGAGGACGCGTCGCTGCCCGAGCTGATGGCTGTGATCAACGCGGCCCGGACCCGGTCGTGACCTGGACCCGGCAGGAGTTCCTGGCCGAGGTCGCCCGCGCCGAGGTCCTGTCGCCGGAGTACGCCGAGGACGTGCTGGTGCGCCTGGCGCACCACTCCGCGGCGATCGAGGGCAACACCCTCACCCTGGCCGACACCATCACCCTGCTGGTCGACGAACGTGTGCCCGTGGCCGGCACGCCGGTGCGCGAGCTGTACGAGGCCGCCAACCACTACCAGGCGCTCGCCCGGATCCTGCGGGCCGTCGCCGACGACGAACCGCTGACCACCGGCCTTGTCCTGGACCTGCACGCCGCGCTGATGGACCATCTGGCTCACGACCACGGCCGGTACAAGACCTCCAGCAACATTGTCACCGGGGCGTCCTGGCGGCCCGCGCCACCCTCACGCGTCCGAGAGCTCACGCTCCAGTGGGCCGACCAGGCCGAGTGGCAGACCGTCAACCTCGACAACGAGGCCCTGCTGGAGGCGATCGCCGGTGCGCACATCGCATTCGAACGCATCCACCCGTTCTCCGACGGCAACGGCCGCGTCGGCCGCGCGATCATCGCCTACCAGACCATCCGCAGGTTCGGGTTCCCCGCCATCGTCCAGGTCACCCAGCGGCCCGCGTACATCGCCATGCTCGACACCCAGGACACGCCCGCCCTGACCCGCCTGCTGGCGGTCTCACTCGCCGACGAGGCGAACCGCCGCGCCGCGACGTAGCCGCTCACGGCCGGCGCCACTGGCCACGCTCGTAACTGATCACAAAAGTCTGGCTGGAGCCAATAGGTGCTTTCCGCTGTGTGGGCGACGTTTTCCACCTACGGCTGCCCC
>NZ_CAKKTM010000241.1 GCF_920888515.1 Protofrankia sp. CiP1_Cm_nod1
TGCTGTAGGTGGAAAACGCTGGGCCGATGACGGTTTCCACCTACGCTTTCCGCTCAGATCTCGTCGGCCTGCCGGGAGGCGAACCCGTAGCGCGGGGCCAGCTCGTTCCAGGACGCGACGAACCGTTGCCTGGCCGCGGTGGCCTGCGTGCTGTGCTGCTGGGCGAGGACGCTGGAGGATGTCGTCGGCGCCGGTGAGACACAGATGCCGGCCCCCTCACGCGCCCAGGCCGCGTAGGCGCGGTCCGCCGCCGTCGATTCCAGCCACGCCGACCGCAGGTCGGCGGCCATTGTTCCGCGGGGGCCGGATCCGCGCGTGAAGCCCGGGTTTGTTCTTTAGTTGGTTATGGTCCGTTACATCGTGCTGTTCCTGGCGATGTCAGCCCCAGCCCCGCCGACACAGGAGAAGAAGCATGCCGGACGCCCGTACGGCCAGCGCGGCCAGCGCGGCCAGCACGACGGTCAACCACGCCGACCGGGAGGCGCGCCGCGACCTCTCCGTGGCGCCGCCCATCTACCAGACGGCGACCTTCTGGGCCGAGGACGCCGAGACGTTCGCCCAGGCGGCGGTCGAACGGCGCGGCCAGGGCTTCTACACCCGCTTCGGCAACCCCAACCACGCGCAGGTCGCGGCCGTCGTCGCGGAGCTGGAGCACGCCGAGGCCGCGCTCGTCACCGCCTCGGGCATGGCGGCGCTCACCACGGCCGTGCTGGCCCTGGTCTCCACCGGTGACCACGTGATCGGGCAGAGATCCACCTACAGCGGCACGGCGTCCCTGTTGTTGAACCTTCTGCCGCGCCTGGGCGTGACGACCACGCAGGTGGACCAGACGGACCCCGACGCCTTCGCCCGGGCCCTGACCCCGCGGACCCGCCTCGTCCTGGTCGAGTCACCGAGCAACCCGCTGCTGCAGATCACTGACCTGCGCGCCGTCGCGGGCCTCGCCCACGCGCACGACGCGCTGGTCCTGGCGGACAACACCTTCGCCACACCCGTGAACCAGCGGCCGCTGGACCTCGGTGTCGACCTGGTGTGGCACAGCGCGACCAAGTACCTCAACGGCCACTCCGACGTGTCAGCCGGTGTGCTCGCGGGGCCGGCGGAGCTCCTCGACCGCGTCTGGGACGTCGGCCTGCTCACCGGCGCGGTACTCGGCCCCTTCGACGCCTGGCTGCTGCTGCGCGGCCTGCGCACGCTGCCGCTGCGCATGGCCAGGCACAACGCCAACGGCCAGGCCCTCGCCGAGGCGCTGGAGCGGCACCCGGCCGTCGCGCGGGTGCACTACCCGGGCCTGGCGGCGCATCCGCAGCACGCGCTCGCGGCCCGCCAGCTCACCGGCTTCGGCGGGGTGCTCGCGGTCGAGTTCGCCGGTGGCCACGAGGCGGCCGACACCTTCCTCGACCGGCTGCGCTACGTCCGACGAGCGGTCAGCCTCGGCGGTGTGGAGTCCCTGGCGGTGCGCCCCGCGGCGATGTGGGCGGGGATGCTCAGCGAGGAACAGATCATCGCCTCGGGGATCCCCCTGGGACTGGTCCGGCTCGCCGCCGGCACCGAGGACACCGCCGACCTCGTCGATGACGTGCTCACAGCAGCCGATTCCCTGTAGCGACAGTGCCGGCGAACGGACGGAGGCCCAAACCACGAACCGGTACGGCACCGGCTGTCCGCGCGGAGCGGTTCGGTTCACTCGGGCCTGACAGCGGAGAGCCGCCTACGCCCGCCTCAGCCCGTGTAGGTGGTTTCCGCTGTGAGGATGACGGTTTCCACCTACGCTTGCCGCGGTTGTAGGTGGTTTCGGCTGGGGGGATGGCGGTTTTCACCTACGGGTGGGTCAGCCTCCGGTGGTGGAGCCGGGTCTGACGATCATCAGGATGGTGACGGTCACCCAGAGCAGGTTGAAGGCGCCGGTGAGCATGGCCAGGCGTGCGCCGGCCCGCGCGTCGAGGCTGGCGGTGGCGTCGGCGCCCGCCGTGGCCTGCGCGGCGGTGTCGACGGCGTGGAGGGCGTCGCGCTGGCCGGGCAGGACGAGCAGCGCCAGGATGGCGGCCGCGCCCGCGGTGAGGATGATCGAGGCGATCACCCAGGCGTTGCCTGTGACACCCAGCTCACCCGCGGCGGCGAACCCGAGGGCGGGCACGGCGACACCGACGAGGGCGTAGACCGCACAGACGCGGTACAGGACGCGCAGGGCCGCGACGGCGGCCGGATCGCCGGGGCTGGCCTGGGCGTGACGCAGGGCCG
The DNA here is from genome assembly GCF_920888515.1 of Protofrankia sp. CiP1_Cm_nod1. Lineage (GTDB taxonomy): Bacteria > Actinomycetota > Actinomycetes > Frankiales > Frankiaceae > Protofrankia. The sequence continues at coordinate 2,242 of NZ_CAKKTM010000241.1, forward strand.
GGGGGAACATGCTGGCGGCGACGGCGACCGGTCCGACGGCGAGGACGGCGGCCAGCACGTGCAGGATCAGGAAGAACTTCGTCACAGTGACAATCCTCGCCTCAGGCGTCGCGGCGGCGGCCGGTGACCGTGCGGGCGGCGACGGTGGCACAGGCGATGGTGTGGGCGGCGATGGCGTCGGGCGGGCCGAGTGCGCCGGACACGATGGCGTGGGCGGGCATGCGCGTTCTCCGTTCCGCGATGAGGCGCCGGTGTGCTCCGGCGGAGCGCCGTCGAGGCTGAGACGAGCCTCCGAACTGATCCGATCATGACCGGTCACGCCTGGGTGGAGCGCCGGGGCGGGGCGTTGCGAGGACCACAGCGGGGCAACGGCGGAAATGGCGGAGCCGGCCGCTAGCCGGAGGGACACTCACTTTATGTGAATCTTCCGTGCTCCCCGCGCTCGGGCGCCAGTTTCGCGATCATGGCAGGACGCCTGGGATGCGGATGGGCTTCCCGGTCGCGCGCCCCCCGTGGCGCCCATATGGCCGATGGCCGACGGCCACCCGCGAGTGGCGTACCACGTGGCCACGTAGGCCATTGGATACTCGCTGAGAGTAATCAGAATCAGCGTGTTCGGTGACGCCGGGCTCGTTGGTGATCATATATGAGGGAAAGCAGGGTCCGATGCGTGTCGGGATGTACCTGGACGATCAGGGGCGGTCGCTGGACGCGGTCGTGGCGGCGGCCCGCGACGGGGCGAAGGCCGGCTTCGCCAGTGCCTGGATGACCCAGTTCGGCGGGTGGGACGCGCTCACCGCGCTGGCGGTCGTGGGCCGGGAGGCGCCCGGTATCGAGGTCGGGACGGCGGTGGTGCCGACCTATCCCCGCCATCCGCTGGTGCTCGCCAGCCAGGCGCTGACGGTGCAGGCGGCCGTGGGCAACCGGCTCACCCTGGGTATCGGAGTGAGTCATCGGCCCATCATCGAGGGCCAGTTCGGCTACTCGTTCGACCGGCCCGCGGCGCACCTGCGGGAGTACCTGTCCGTGCTGGTCCCGCTGCTGCACGGGGAGAGCGTCACCCACCAGGGCGCGTCCCTCACCGCCGTCGGCGCCGTTGACGTGCCGGGCGGCAAGCCGCCGTCGCTGCTGGTCGGCGCGCTCGGCCCCGCGATGCTGCGTGCCGCCGGTGAGCTCGCCGACGGCACGGTCACCACGTGGACGGGCCCGGCGACCCTCGCCGACCACATCGTGCCGACGATCACCCGGGCCGCCCGGGCCGCGGGCCGGCCGGATCCCCGGGTGGTGGCGCTCAGCTTCGTCTGTGTGACCGCGGACGCCGACACACGCCGGGAGTGGGTCGCGCAACGGTTCGCCATGGTCGGCCAGCTGCCCAGCTACCGGGCCGTCCTCGACCGGGAGGGTGTGGACGGCCCGGGGGAGACGGTCATCCTCGGTGACGAGGCGTCCGTCGAACGGCAGATCCGGCGGCTGGCGAGCGCCGGTGTCACCGAGCTGGTGGCGCAGCCGATCGGCTCGGCGCGGGAGCAGGAGGTGACGAGCGACCTGCTCGTCGCGCTCAACACGCCGTCTGTCGGCTGACCCGCCGGGCCGGCCGTCCGCCCGGCGGGCTGATGGGTGGGGTGGGGCTCTCCCGTCCGGTGGAGCGCTGACCGGTCCGTGCCGCCCGTGAATAGCCGCGCGCGAATACAGTCATAACGGCTGGGTGCGGGGGTGGACGGACGGAGTCGGTTGTCGCTGCCGGAAGGGGTTGCCGCACAGGTGAGTGGGTTGTTGGAGGACGGGGAGGCACAGCCGGTTCTCACCCGGGAGCTGAGACTCGCGGCATATGTGGTCTGCATCCGGGACGGTGAAGTGCTGCTCGCGCGCTTCGCCGGCGCGGGCCAGGCGTTCTGGACGCTGCCCGGCGGCGGGCTCGACCACGGGGAGGATCCGCTTGCCGCGGCGATCCGCGAGGTCGAGGAGGAAACCGGATACCACGTCGTGATCGAGTCCCTGCTCGGTCTGGACTCGATACGTCGGAACTTTCCGCGCGCGGTGGGCGTCGAAGCCGACCAGCAGACCCTGCGGGTCATTTACGCCGCCCGGGTGGTGGCCGGTGAACTGCGCTACGAGGTGGGTGGTTCGACCGACCAGGCCGCGTGGGTCGACCTCGGTCAGGTCCACGCTCTCGAGCGGATCGACCTGGTCGACATCGGGCTGGAGCTCGAGCGCACCCGCCCGCCGCTCGGCCGGGTGGACCGGGAACGTTTCCGGCTCTGAACCCGGCCGGGAATCCTGGGCGGTTCACGGCCGGCCGGTGACCGGTGGGTGATGGTTGTCCACCGGGCGCCCGGTGGAGATCCGACCGAGGTCCGATCTCCACCGGGATGACGCCGGCTCCCCGGGGCGAACCGGATGGTTATCCGGGGCACGGGCCGTCCGGGTCTACCGGATCAGCGAAACCCGTCCGGCGGGAGGCCCGAGCGTGAAAAGGGAAACAAAGGGAAGCAAAGGGAAACAGCGACGGCAAGGGCACGGAAAGAACAGGGAATGTGGCCGTGCCGCCGGTGGCCGGTCAGCCGACCTTTCCGGACCAGCAGTGCCTGGACGCGTACCACGGCCCGGTGCCCTGCTGTGAGTAGAGGATGCGGGCGCGCTTCCACTGCTCCTCGGGGCTGGCCTGCTGCGGCAGACCGGACCCGCCGACGCCCCGCCAGGTGGGCGGCAGGAACTGGAACAGCCCGCCGGCGCCGATCTCGTTGACGACGCCCGGGTTGCCACCGGACTCACACTGCGCGATGGCGGAGAGCACCCGGTCCGAGGACGGTTCCGCGTTCGCCGGCTGGGACATCGCGACGCTGCCGCCGATGGCGGCGACAACGGCCGGAACCGCGATCATCGCGCGGGTGCGGGTCCTGATTCCCAGGCGGCTGCGCCGCCTGCTGTGCCTGGCCGCGCCGTCACGCGTGTGTCCGTCACGAGTACGTGTCTGGGACATGATGATGTCCTTCCCCACGCCTGCGAGGTGAGCTGTCGGGTTCGGGCTGGGACTGCCCGGCCGCGTTCCGCGGCTTCACCCCAAGGACGTCCGATACGCGACGCCCGCAAAAAGTGGTTCCCCCGCTCCTGCCATTGGTTTGGCTTCCGTCGGCCGGGGCAGGATTCGGCGTGTCGCCCGACGGGTGCCTTCTTCGCGAAGGCACGGCGCAGACCATACGCACCGTCCCGGCCCGGAAAGCAAGCGGGGGCGGACAGTCGTGAAGATGAGCACACCGCATTCCTGATGTTGATTGTCGCCCCGGTCGTCCGGTAACGCGCGCGCCCGCGCGCTCATTATCTGGATGGGCATGTGACGCCGGCGAAGCGTGGCGATATCGCCACGCTTCCGGCCGGGTGCTCCTGCGCGCGGTGTGGACGGCCGGGCCGAATTCGTGACCGCCGGCAGCGCCGTCACGGAAATGTTCATGAAAACGAACACCGACATGAACATGGAAATGCCCGTCGGAAACTCGCCGAAAATTTCCGGGGAAGGCGGTCGAGGCGATCGTGGAAATAGCCGTGAGGGTGGCCGGAGGGGTGCTCTTCGACGCAGCCGTCGCATGGCCGGAAGCGCCGCGCGGGAAAGCGCCCGCCGGGGGCTGGCGGCGGTGTGGAAGGCGTGTATCGTGTTTGCCTTGCTCGCCGCCGCCGCCGCCGCCGCCGTGCCCGCCCGTACCCGTGCCCGTGCCGTCCGGGCAGCAGGACGGGACGGGACATGGCACGTCAACAGTGGGAGGAACTGACCACACAGCCGTGTCGATGGGCGCGTGTGGGCGGCTGATTTGCGAGGCTGACCGGCATGATGACGCTGGCGGCGTGCGCGGTGCTCTCGATGCTGGTCTGGCTGGTCCTCGCGGCCGGGCACGGAATGTTCTGGCGGACCGACACCCGGCTCGACGCCGCCGACGCCGCCGGCACCGGCGGGGCTGGCGGGGCTGGCGGCGTCGAGCCGCCCGGCGGCTGGCCCGCGATCACCGTGATCGTGCCGGCCCGGGACGAGGCCGAGATGCTGCCGCACACCCTGCCGACCCTGCTCGCGCAGGACTACCCGGGACAGTTGCGCGTCCTGCTGGTCGACGACTCCAGCGAGGACGGCACCGGCGAGGTCGCCCGCGCCATCGGCCGGGCCGCGGGCGCCGGCGAGAAGCTGACGGTCGTCGACGGCCAGCCGCGCCCGGCCGGCTGGGCGGGCAAGGTGTGGGCGATGGAGCAGGGCGTGCGCGCGGCCGGGCCCGACGCGCGGTGGCTGCTGTTCACCGACGCCGACATCGCCCACGGCCCGCGCTCGGTGACCCGGCTGGTCCGCCACGCCACCGGCCACGGGCTCGACCTCACGTCCCTGATGGCCGTGCTGCGCACGAGCAACCGCTGGGAACGGCTCGTCATCCCCGCGTTCGTCTACTTCTTCGCCCAGCTCTACCCGTTCCGCCGGGCCAACCGGCCGACGGCGCGCACGGCGGCGGCGGCCGGCGGGTGCGTCCTGCTGCGCCGGGCCGCGCTGGACCGCGCCGGCGGGATCGCCGCCATCCGCGGCGCGGTCATCGACGACTGCTCGCTGGCCAGGGCCGTCAAGCGCGGTGGGGGACGGATCTGGCTGGGCCTGGCCGACCGCGGGCCCGGGGGTGTGCGCAGCGTCCGCCCGTACCCCGGGCTTGCCGACCTGTGGAAGATGATCTCCCGCAGTGCGTACACCCAGCTGCGGCACTCGCCCGTGCTGCTCGCCGGCACCGTCGTCGGCCTGGTGCTGACCTACCTGCTGCCGCCGGTGGCGGCCGTGATCGGGCTGGCGGGGGCTCTCGCCGGTGGCGGTGACGCCGCCGGCGCGGGCGCTGGGGGCGCCGGGGGCGCGGCCGCGCTGGTCGCCGGCATCGCCGGGCTCGCCACCTGGGCGATCATGACTGCCACCTATGTCCCGATGCTCCGCTACTACCGCCAGCCGGTGTGGACGGCTGTGGCCCTGCCCGCCGTCGCCGCCCTGTACACGCTGATGACCGTGGACTCGGCCGTGGCGCACTGGCGCGGCCGAGGCGCCGCCTGGAAGGGCCGCGCCTACTCGCCGTCCGCCTCGCCCGCACCGTCCGCCTCAACCCCGACGGTGGGCTCCGACAGCGCCACCGGCACCTGACCGTCCCAGCCCTTCCCCGCCACCGCCAGAGCGCCGGTCGGGTAACCATACGTATCCCTCCTGAACGATGGCACGCTCCGATGGACGCCGGCCATCGGAGAAGATCAGCGTAATTTTGTCGTTATGTACGTTTTCGCGACCAAAAAGCGTACATAACGACAAACTCTTCTGGATCATGACCTGTGCGGGCGGCCGTGGATGAGATCCGCGCTACCTGACCGGCGCTCTAGGCGAGCATGCCCGTGCCGGCTTCTGACGCCGGGCGTCCGCGCTGATCGCGCTGATCGCGCTGGTCCTGGCGTTGCCGGGGATCTCCGTTCCCGTCCCGGGATGCTGGGCGGCCCAGTCGTTCCGACCGTGCTGGCGGTGGTGGCCATACCGGTCACGCGGTTGCGGCCACCACGGTGGCCGGCCGGCCGCCAACAGCGACGATCAGGGCATTACGATGCAGAGCGTCGTCATGTCACGGTGTACGGGGGGTTGGGATGGCCGGCGGTTTCGACGTCTTCGTCTCCTACGGGCACGCCGACCAGGAGTGGGTGCGGGTACTCGCGGAGAACCTGGAACGCGCCGGCCTGCACGTGTTCTACGACGAGTGGGAGATCTCGGCTTCGGACGTGCTCGTCCATCGGCTGGACGAGGGTATCCGTACGTCCGCGAACGGGATTCTGGTGGTCAGTCCGGACGCGCTGGCCCGGCCGTGGGTGGCCGAGGAGTACGCGGCGATGCTGACCCGGGCGGTCGCCGGCCGGCAGCGGCTGATCCCGGTGCTGCTCAGGGATGCCGAGCTGCCGCCGTTCCTGGCCGCCCGGGTGTATGTCGATTTCCGGCAGGCGCACGACCCGGCCGGCTATACCGCCCGGGTGGGTGAGCTGGTGGCCGCGCTGCGCGGCGAGCGGCGGGCCCGGCCGGAGGTGGACGGTACCGTGCGGCCGCCGCCGGGGCTGGCCTACCGGGCGGAGGGCCCTCTCGCCGCCACCCTGCGGATCAGCCCGGACGGTGTGGCCCTGACCAGGGCGGACGGCACCGTCGTCGAGGGCCGGCCGGGTGGGCTGGACTGGTCGGCCGTCCAGGTGCTGCGTGAGCTGGAGCGGGTGCGTGCCCGCCGGTCGTCCGTCGGCGGTCTGCTGGTGAAGGCGACGGCCACCGCCGTGGGGACGGCGCCGGTGGATCCGGTGGACGCGGCGTTACGCGCGGCCGGGCGGATGCTCGGCGAGCGGCTCCTGCCCGCCGCCGTGGCCGACACCCTGGCCGTGGAGCTCGAAGCCGCCGTGCGCGGCGGGGCGCCGCTGCGCCTCGCCCTCGAGATCGCCGGCCAGGACGCCGCCGGGCAGAACGGCGCCGGCCAAGACGGCGGCGGGCAGAACGGTGCCGGACAGAACAGCGCTGGTCAGGACGGTGGCGGCCGGAGCGGTGGCGGCCGGAGCGGTCAGGGCGTCACCGGCCGGGCCGGGGCGGGGTGGGCCGGGCTGGCGGATCTGCCGTGGGAGACCCTGACGCTGCCCGGTGACCCTCGGCCGCTGGTGCTGCACCCGTCGGTGCACCTGCACCGGGTCGTGACCGGTCTGGGTGCCGCCCCGGCGATGGGGATCCCCGGGCCGCTGCGGATCCTCGCGGTGATCGCCAGCCCGGAGCGGGGCGGCGGTGAGCTGCTGGACTACGAAGCCGAGCTGGCCCGCATCCTGGACGCGGTCGACGACGCCCGCCGCCGCGGCGCGGCGTACGTGCGCATCCTGAACGAGGGCAGCCGGACGGCGATCCGTGACGCGTTGAAGCAGGAGCGGTTCCATATCCTGCATATCTCCTGCCATGCCGAGCCCGGCCGGCTGGTCCTGGAGACCGGCACCGGCGACGCAGACCGGGTCGACAGCGAGACGTTCGCCGAGAAGGTGCTGGTACCCGGCCAGGGAGTGCCGCTGGTCGTGCTCGCCGGCTGCTCCACCGCCCGAACGGCTATCCGCACCACCGACGGTACCGACGCTGGTGATGTCACCGATGGTGGCGGTACCGATGGCGCTGAGGACACCGGCGGTACCGGCGGCCGGGAGGGCGGGGAGGAAGACAGAGGGGAGGGGTTCCTCCCGGGGCTGGCCCGGGGGCTGCTCGCCCACGGGGTGCCCGCCGTGCTGGCCATGACCGAGTCTGTCACTGACCATTACGCCACCGAGCTGGTCTCCCGGCTGTACGGTGAGCTCGCCGACCGGGCCGTGCCCGACCCGCTGGCCGCGCTGGCGGACGCCCGCCGGGCGGTGGAGGCCGACCGGCAGGCCCTGCCGATCTCGGACCTGCGGGCCGGGCTGGTCGAGTGGGCGACCCCGGCGCTGTTCCTGCGCGGCCCGGCGATCCCGCTCTACGACCCGGCCGCCGGCTTCAAGACGATCATCGAGCCGGCTGAGCCGGTACTGGCCGACGGGATTGTGGTCCGCCGGGTCGGGGAGTTCGTCGGCCGCCGCGGTGAACTGCGCACCCTGACCCGGGTGTTACGCGGCGAGCAGGCCGGGACGCAGACCGGAGTGGTGATCCACGGGATGGGCGGGGTCGGGAAGTCCACCCTGGCCGCCCAGCTCGTCGCCGCTCTCGGTGAGCGGGCCGGGCTGGTGGTCTCGCTGGCCGGCCCGGTCGCCGTCGACCAGATCCTCTACGCGGTCGCCGCCCGGCTGTCCTCCTGGTGCTTCGTCCACAATCTCAGCGACACCGACACCCGTCGCCGCCTGGTCGACGTGCTGCGCTCCGGGCAGACGCCGTGGGCGGACCGGCTCGCCCAGCTCGCCGAGCATCTGCTGCCCACGCTGCCGGTCACGCTGCTGCTCGACAACGCCGAGGACATTCTCGTCGCCGACGGGCCCGGCGGCGGGCAGAGGTTCGCCGACGAGCAGGTGGCCGCCTTCCTCGCCGTCTGGACGGCGCTCCCGCGCGGGCGGGCGCGGCTGCTGGTCACCAGCCGCTTCCCGCTGCCCGTCGACCGGGCCGTCGCCCGGCGGCTGCACACCCACCATCTCGGCCCGCTCTCCCCGGCCGAGGCCCGCAAGCTGCTGTGGCGGCTGCCCGCCCTCAACGCCCTGCCCCCGGCCGAGCAGACCCGGGCGATCACCGACGTCGGTGGGCATCCCCGCACGCTCGAGTACCTCGACGCCCTGCTCGCCGGCGGGCAGGCCCGCTTCCCTGACATCGCCGCGAAACTCGAAGCCGCGCTGGACGCCCGCGGGATCACCGACCCGGCCGACTGGTACACCACCACCGCCGGGGACCTCGACCGGGCGCTGGCCGAAACCGTCACCCTGGCCGTCGACGACATCGTCCTGGACACCCTGCTCGCCCGCCTCGACGGCATCCCCCTGGCCCGCCGGCTGCTGACCGGCGCCGCGGTCTATCGCCGTCCGGTCGACGACATCGGCCTGGCCTGGCAGATCTCCGACCAGACCGCCCCACCCGCCGACCCCGACCCACACGTGACCGAGATCCTCCGGCTGGTCGGCGAGGCCCGGGCCCGCGGCGCCACCAGCCTGGAGGACGCCGGGCTGACCGCCGCGCAGATCGAGGCCTACCACGGCTGGGTGCGGGAACAGCAACGCCCGCCGCTGGCCGTCCCCGACGGCTTCGGCCACGCCGCGACCGCCCTGCTCGACCTCGGCCTGCTCACCCCCACCCCCGACGCGGCCGGCCGGAGCCTGTTCACCGTCCACCGCTGGACCGCCACCGCCCTCCTGGACCAGAAACGAACCGACCCCGACACCCGCGCTACCGCCCACCGCTCCGCCGCCGCCTACTGGCAATGGCGCGTCAACGTCTGGCCCCAGGACCGCCTCGCCGACGTCACCGACCTCCTCGAAGCCGGCCACCACCACCTCACCGCCACCGACTTCGACTCCCTGGAGGCAACCACCGGCGCCGCCTGCCACCAGCTCCACACCTGGGGACTGTGGGACTGGGAAGAACAGATCTGCCGCCACACCCTGCCCCACCTGCCCCCCACCACCCGACTGTCTGCCGCCTTCACCCACCAGCTCGGGATGATCACCGAGTTGCGGGGGGATTATGGTGTGGCGGAAGAACACTACCGCCGCTCCCTCACCATCGAAGAGGAGATCGGGAACCGGGCCGGCATCGCCGCCAGCTACCACCAGCTCGGGATGATCACCCAGTTGCGGGGGGATTATGGTGCGGCGGAAGAACACTACCGCCGCTCCCTCACCATCAAAGAGGAGATCGGGAACCGGGCCGGCATCGCCGCCAGCTACCACCAGCTCGGGAGGATCGCCGAGTTGCGGGGGGATTATGGTGTGGCGGAAGAACACTACCGCCGCTCCCTCACCATTCTCGATGAGATCGGGGACCGGGCCGGCATCGCCACCAGCTACCACCAGCTCGGGAGGATCGCCGAGTTGCGGGGGGATTATGGTGTGGCGGAAGAACACTACCGCCGCTCCCTCACCATTCTCGATGAGATCGGGAACCGGGCCGGCATCGCCGCCAGCTACCACCAGCTCGGGATGATCGCCCAGTTGCGGGGGGATTATGGTGTGGCGGAAGAACACTACCGCCGCTCCCTCACCATCAAAGAGGAGATCGGGGACCGGGCCGGCATCGCCGCCAGCTACCACCAGCTCGGGAGGATCGCCCAGTTGCGGGGGGATTATGGTGCGGCGGAAGAACACTACCGCCGCTCCCTCACCATCAAAGAGGAGATCGGGAACCGGGCCGGCATCGCCACCAGCACAGCCCAGATTGGGGTGATTTATACAGAGTTGGGACGTGTGGCCGAGGCTGTGCCCTATAATCTGAGCGCTCTGGCTGTCCGTCTACAAATCGGTGTGCCCGAGGTGGGAATTGACGTCTACTGGTTGGGGCGACAGCGGAGAGCGCTTGGGGAACAACGTTTCCATGAGGTCCTCGGTGAGCATCTGCTTCCCGCGGATGCCGCCTATGTTCTTGAGCTGCTCGACTCCGCTGGTAGCGATGGCGACGGCTGACGCCCCCCTTATATCTGCGATCTTGTCAAGGCGCGCCTGGAACAGGTGGGCGGTAAGCCAGGTCGAATCGTCGAACTCTGCCGGATCCGCTTTACGGACGTACATCGTCAGTTGTTCGCCGCCAGGACTGTGTAGTGGTGGTACCCGGAACGGCTTGTAGACGACGCTCCCGACCCCGGCGGCGAATCGGTGTGCCTGTCTCAGCCCTCCGAGGCGCAACCCGATAGGCTGGCAGACGATCTTCCAGGGAAAACACCACGGTCAATCTACTTCTGTCTATCAGCGCCCGGAAGAGCACCAGGCTACCCGCCTACGGCTCACAGACCGACGAAATGGGGGCGGTGCGTCTGGCCTTGTCGCGTGGAGCTGGGTTGGTGGTGTGGGGGATGCAGGTGTCCCGGGTGGGGCTGGGCCGGGACACCTGCGATGGCCGTGTGCTGGGCTGGGCGGAACCGTCGGGGGTCAGGTGGTCCGCGGAGCCGGGGTCAGGGGGTGGTGCGGCGGCGGACGACGAGTCTGCGGGCGCCCAGTGCCATCATGAAAACGATCAGTGCGGGGACGATCGGGAAGGGCGAGGGGTGGGCGGTGCCGCCTTCGCCGGCTGGTACGCCGCCTGCCGGTATCGGCATCTTCGTGGACGGGGAGCCGCCGGCCGACGACGCGGATGCCGAGCCGGAAGCGGAGCCGGACGACGACGTCGCCCCCGTGCCCGATCCCGCCGCCCCCTGCCCTGCCGAGCCTGAGGACGGGCCGGGTTTTCCGTCGGGGGTGAGGACCTGGTAGCGGGTGATCATGCCGCCGAGGAGGTGTTCGTTGACGTGGCAGTGGAACAGCCAGGTCCCGACGTCGTCGGGCACCATGTCGGCCGTGGCCATGGTGGCGGGCAGCAGTGGGACGGTGTCCATGCGCATGCCGCTCCACAGCACGCTGTTGCCGTGCCAGTGCGGGGTGTGCAGGTCCTGCTCGCCGCCCATGCCCATGACGTACCAGCGGACGTGCTCACCCTTCCTCATGGTGATCATCGGCTCGTTGCCGAAGATGTAGCCGTTGATGGCGAGCCTGAGGTTGGACCTGGTGAAGTTCACGTCGTCGCGCGGCGGGTAGGGCGGCTGGGCGAAACGGCGGAGGTTCTCCTCCAGGTACGGGCTGCGGTTCTCGTCCATGATCTCGAAAAGGGCGACGATCTCGCGGTCGACGTCCTTCGGGGTGCCGTCCGGGCGGCCCAGGCCGCTGCCGGTGATGACCATCGCGCCCATCAGGCCGGCGGCGGTGTCGCTGACCTCCTGGGTGTGGGAGTGGTACATCCACATCACGGAGCTGCCGTCGTGCGGGCCGGGGCCGGCGCGGTCGGGCACCAGCCAGGTGTAGGTGTGCCGGCCGCCGGTGGGGACGGCGTCGTCGAGCTTGTCCACGCCGGAGGTGTTGTCGGCGTACGGCGCCCCCTCGCTGGCTTTCGTGTAGAAGACCCCGTGGGGATGCACGCTGTCGGGGATCCGGCATCCGTTACGGAATACGACCTTTATGGTGTCGCCGACCTCGGCGTGGATCGTGGGCCCCAGCAGGCCCAGGTAGGCGTCCTGCGGCGGGCGCGACACCAGCGTGGTGAAGCCGGCGTCGGTATAGCCGCGGTAGAGGCATTTCACATATCTCGGCCCGATCCGCCCCGGGCCGGACTCGAGGAAGCTTTTCTCCTGGGGGCTGAAGGGCTGGCCGGTGATGTCGTTACGGTCGTCCGGGGCGTAGTCCCACACGACCTCGTCGGCGCCGATGTAGTAGGTGCGCACCCGCCCGGTCGGGTGGAAGGCCTCGCCGGCGACCTCGTTCCAGTACGACCCGGCCGCTCCGTCCTGCGCGCCGGGCGCGGGCCCGTCCGTGCCGTGGGCGCTGTGGGGATCGGGGACGCTGTGGGGATCGGGGACGCTGTGGGGATCGGGGACGCCGTGGGGATCAGGGGTGCCGTGAGTGTCGGGAGCGCCGTGGGCGCCTGGCGTGTCGCCCACGGCGGGCCCGGCGGTCGCCGCGGCGAGGAGCAGCGTCAGCATGCCCGCCATCGCGGCACGCCTGGCGTGCCGCCGCGCCCGGAGCCACGGCCCACCCGGCGTGCCCGGGCCGTCTGGCCCTCCCGGGCGTCCCGGGTGTCCCGGGCCTGTCGGAGCTGTCGGGCTGGCCGTCGTCCCTCGGCCGTCAAAGAATGATCGCGGCGCCGCTGCCCTCCCTGGCGGTCTGCCCTCCATAGCTGTACGCCTGCCGGCGCGCAATTCCTTAATCACGGAGCGTGACAGTAACTGATTGTGAGTGAACCTGTCCGGTAGGGGTCCGCATCATCCACTTACACGGCGGAAACAGCGATGTGCGCTGATACTGAACGTCACAAAAGACGATCAGGGACGAGAAGGGCGCGGAATACCGGGCAGGTGCCTGGCCGGCCGCCGGCCGGGAAACGCCAGACGGCATCCGGTCGCCCGGCCCGGCGGAGCGGGCCAACAGCAGGCGGCGCCCCACGGGCCGCCTGGGGACGGGGCCGTAGGACGCCGGGGACAGGGCCGTGGGGCGCCGGAGGCGGGGCCGTGGCGAACCGTGCCGGCCGCTGGACCCCTGCCCGTGCGTCCTGGTGCATTCTTGTCGGGTCGGTGCGGGCGGGATCCCGGGAGCGAGAACGGACAGCGATGAGTATGACCGAGGACGCGACGGTCGACGGGAGCGCACCGGCGCGGTGCGCCTACCCGGGATGCGGCCAGCCGCCGAGCGCGCCGGCCGGGCCGGGGCGTCCGCCCGCGTACTGCGACGATCCCGTCCACAACCGGCTGTCGGCCTACCGTCGTCGACGGGAGCTCGCCGGGCAGTCCGGGCCGGGAGCGGCCGGGGCGGGGACGGCTGTCGGCAGGGCCGGTCCGGAGCGCGCCGTGGGCGCGCGGGGGCGGGCCGACGCGCTGGCCGAGCAGATCACCGCGCTGGCCGGCAGCCTCACCCAGACGCTGGACGCCTTCGCCCGGGAGATGAACGCTCTCGGTGACATAGCCGCCACCGAGGCGCGGGTGGAGACGGTCGAGGCGGAGGCGGCCGAGCGCGTCGCCGAAGCGATCGCCCGGGCCGTACGCGCCGAGCAGGCCGCCCGGGAGGCGCAGGCCGTCCAGGACGAGTCGGAGGCCGTCGCCGCCGAGGCGGTCGGCGTGGTCGACACGCTGGAGGAGCGGATCACCGCCCTGGAGGCCGAACGCGACGCGGCCACGGCGGCCCGGGCGCAGGCGCAGGGGGCGCTCGAGCAGGCCCGCGCCGAGGCCGCCGCCGCGGCGGAGGCGGCGCGGCAGGACGCCGAGGAACGCCTGGAGGCGCTGCGCGCCGAGACGGCCGCGGACATCCTGCCAGGCGCACCAGGCCGCGGACACCGCCGTCCGGGCGGCGCGTGACGAGGC
>NZ_CAKKTM010000242.1 GCF_920888515.1 Protofrankia sp. CiP1_Cm_nod1
GCGCGGGCCCGGGCCGAGGCCCTGGAGCACACCACGGCCCAGGCCCGGGCGGAGGCCGACCGGCTGCACGCCGAGCTGGTCCGTCAGCGTGACGCCGCGGACGCGGAGATCACCCGCGTGCACGCCGACGCCGACCGCAGGCTGGAGGCAGCCCACCGGGCCGCGGACGAACGCCAGGCCGTGCTCGCCGAGGCCAGGGCGGACGCCCGTTCCCGGGCCGAACGCGCCGAGCGTCAGGCCGACGAGCTCACCTGCGAGCTGCGCGCCGCCCGGGCCGGGCTGGCCGCGGCATCCGGCCCGGTGGCGGCGGCGGAGCCTGTGCCGGCGCGCCATCCGGTGGACCCGCCGGTCACCGCCGCGCCGGTCGGATGACGGTGGCCGACCGCCGTCGCCGGCCATCGCGGGTAGCTGCCGGGGCGCGGGCGGCCATCATCCGTCGGGATCCGTCGGGCTACGGGCGAGAGCGCTCGGAGAGCGGTCGAAGAGCGTCCGACGCCACAGGCTCTTGACCCTGCCAATGACAGTCAGTTACGTTCACGAGCGGACTGGAATCATCGGCTGCGGCATCCGCTCGTCGGCGGACGTCACGAGCGGTTGAGCCGCCCAGACGGGGGCCGTGCGCGGCCCGGGCGGGCAGCCCAGTCCGTGACGGCGCGTCCCCGGGCGCCGACCATGGAGGTACAGGTGTACAGGGCCAGGTGGAAGCCAGCGGCGGGTGCCGCGGACGACCGTGCCATGCCGGCGTGCGGCTTCACTGTCCGTCGGTACATCGACACCTGCCGCGTGTCGAGCACGGCCTGTCGACCGTGACCTGAGTACCCGCTCGGACGTCGCGACCGCCGGGCGGCCTGGCTGCCGCCCGGCGCTTCTTCGCCGTCGTCCCCGCCACGCCGTCCCAACCGGGTGACCCGGTGCGCGGCCGGGCCGAGCGGGCCCAGCGCGGTACCCGGCCCGAGCCGGCATATCCTATGTGATCTCCATGGCGTCCCGTAATCAGCGCGGTGATCCATCCGCTGGTGGACGCCGGACCCCAGCGGCAGGAACGGCACGATGACGATCACCAGTACCGATGTCCCGCGGCGGGGCGGCACCGCCCTGTCGGGCGGCTTCGTCCTGCGGGGCGTGCACGCCCTTGACGAGCACGGCTACTTCGACGGCCCGGTGGACGTCGCGGTACGCAACCGGCACATCACCGACGTCCGGCCGCATCTCCCGCTGGACGCCGACGCGGTCGATGTCGACGCGCACGGGCTGTGGCTGATGCCCGGCATCATCGACTGCCACTCCCGTGTCACGCTCTGCACATACGACCCGCTGGAGATGATGACGACTCCGCTGTCGGAGCGCTTCTTCCAGACGGCGGCGATGCTGCGCCGCACCCTGGCCGCCGGGGTGACGTACGTCCGGGACGCCGGCGGCGCGGACGCGGGCGTGCGTGACTCGCTGCTCGCCGGGCACATTCCCGGGCCGCGGCTGGCGGTCTCGGTGGTCGGGCTGACCCGCTCCGAGGGCCACGGCGACGGTGCGCTGCTCGGCCCCGGCCTGGAGGCGCCGGAGACCCTGACGGCGCTGGGCTACCCCGGCCGGCCCCGGCATGTCGTCCGGGAGCCGGACGGGATGCGCGCGGCGGTCCGCGCGGTGGTGCGGGCGGGCGCGGACTGGGTCAACGTCTTCGCCAGCGGCGGCATCATGTCGGTGCGCCCGGGGCAGCCGCTGCCGGAGTTCACCGCCGCGGAGCTCGCCGCCGCGGTCTCGGAGGCGGCCGCCTTCGGGCGTGGGGTCATGGCGCACGCGCTGGGGGCGGGCGCCGTCGACGCGGCGGTGTCGGCCGGCGTCCGCTCGGTCGAGCACGGGATCGGTCTCACGCAGCGTGAGGCCGACCTGATGGCGCGGCGGGGCGTCACGCTGGTCCCGACCCTGTCGCCGTACCACGAGCTGGGGCAGCTGGCCGACAGCGGGCAGCTGCCCCAGTGGGCCGCTGACCGTGCGCACGTGACCCGGGCCATGCTCGCCGACACGATCGCGGTGGCCCGTGACGCCGGGGTCAGGATCGCTCTCGGCAGCGACAGCCGGCACCGGGACCGCCACGGCACCAACCTCGCCGAGATCACCCGGCTGCGCCAGAGTGGACTGTCGGTGTCCGAAGCCCTGCTCGCGGCGACAGCCAACGGTGCGCGCCTGTGCGGTATCTCGGAAAGTATCGGTCGTATTGCCCCACGCTACGAGTTCGACGCTGTTCTGCTGGACGAGGATCCGGGCGACCTGTCGCTGTTCGAACGTCCCGACGCGGTGACCGGGGTCTTTCTCGGCGGTGTTCCCGTCGTCCCGCACACCCGCCTGCCCGCGGCCCTGACCGTACCCGCGGGCGGTGGCCTCCGGCCGTCCCCGGTGCCCGGCCCCGTGGGTGA
>NZ_CAKKTM010000243.1 GCF_920888515.1 Protofrankia sp. CiP1_Cm_nod1
TTCACGGAACAGCGGAACATTCGACGTGAGCGGTTCGCAGTGATCATCGGGGGCGGCGGTTCACGCCGCGCGACCGTCAGGAGGGTCATCGTGCAGCACGCCGAGAAGATCAGTAATGAAATGCGCAAGGCGATCGACAACTGCATGTCCTGCTCGACCACGTGCGAGGAGACGATTGCCTACTGCATGGACATGCCGGGGACGATGATGGACGCGGCGAGCATGCGTGTCCTGATGGACTGCGCGGCCGTCACGAAGGTCTGCGCGGACATGATGTGCCGCATGTCGTCGATGTACCGGGAAATGTGTGGCATCTGTGCGCGCATATGTACGATGTGCGCCGAAATGGCCATGAAGATGCCCGGCGACGCCCAGATGATGAAGCTGGCGGAAGCGTGCCGCGCATGCGCCGCATCCTGCCAGATGATGGCCGGTGCCACGGTCTGAGCCCCGGCTCTGACGTCCGCCGCTCCCGCCTGGCCGGCGGTGGCGAGGACGTGTCGTCGTCGGGTCCGGGACGTCACGGGATGCTCACGGGAGTGCCGCCCGGGCCGCCCGGGTCCGACGGAAAACCACGGAAAATCCACGAACGCCCCCTGGGGCCGTTCTCGTCCGGCGTTGTTCGTGGCCCGTGGCCGTTCGTGCTTCGCGGCCGGCGCCGGCTGTTGTCGCCGTTGTTCGACATTACCGTCGGTGCCGGCCGGAACACTGGTCGGGATATTCGGTCAGCCGGATTTCGCGGCGGCCACCAGGGCGGGCGGTGCGGTGTCGACGCCGTCCTGGTGACGGATGTCTTTCCGGACCTGATAGACCCAGCTTCTGCTGACTTTCACTCCCTGCGCGGCCAGTAAGGCGACGGCATCGGCGGCGGCACCTCCGGTCTGTTCGAGCGCGCGGACAATGGCATCGCGTTTCCCGGCCGCGTCCAGTGCGGCCAGTGTGACAGGAAGTGATGTGGACGCCGCCGTCGTGGATATCGGGACGGGCTCGTCGCGCCCCGCGCCGGATCTGTCGTCGTCCGGCTTCTCGGCTTCGCCCGGGTTGCCGGCTGGCCGGGTGTCCGACGGGACACCGGCGCCCGCGTCCAACCGGATGGTGCTGCCCGGATCCGGGCGGGCGGCACCACCGGGCGCACCGGCCGGGACGCCGTCGGCCGGGATGTCGGGCGCTGTCGGCGCTGCTGGCCGTGCGGGCGCTGTCGGCGGTGCGGGCGCCGCTGGTGGTACTGGTGGTGCTGGCGGTGTTGATGCGCTGTGGTGAACGGCCGGTCGTGCCGCCGGCTGTTCGGCGCGCTGCGCCGGCACCGTGATCGCGATGTCGGCGGGCCGCCGGCCGCCCGCCGTGCCGCGGCCGGCGTGGATCTGGCGCATGAGCAGCTCGTAGGAGCCGAGCAGCGCCAGCGGCGGCCAGCCGGCGATGATCCGGGCGGCCAGGGTGGGCTCGGCGTGCATGACGTTCGCCGCCAGCGACGCGCACGCGCCCAGCGTCAGCAGCGTGTAGGACAGCCAGGAGCGGGGTCGCCCGGCACGCCGGTCCCGCAGCATCGTCATGGACGCGGCGACGATCAGGCCGTCGACGCTGAACGGGATGACGGTGGCGGCGAGGCGGTCCTCCCCCTGCTCGAGGGCGACCCCGCGCATGTGCCGGTAGGAGACGAACGCGGCCACCGCCGCGACCGCGACCACCGCGACGATGGTGGTCGCCTGGATGGCCGGCTCCGCCCGCGTCCCGGCCCCGCCGTCCGGCCCGCTGCCGCCACCGGGCCGTACCGTGCCCGTCGGGGCTGTGCCCGCCGGGCTCGCGGGCCCTGCCGCGTCGGGTGGGCCCGTGTTCCCCGGGCCCGCCGCACTTTCCGGGCGGCTCCTCGGGGTGCTCCGCGAGCCGGTGCCCGCCAGCCCGGGCGCGCCGTCGGGGCCGGTGCCGCCCGGCTCGAGGGCGCTCGGCTCGAGGGCGCTCGGAGCGGGCTCACCACCGGGCGGCACGTATCCGCTCTCGACCGTCACGGCGGGTCCTTCCTGGAGGGCCGGCGGGCTGGTGCGGTTTCCACCACTTGTCAGCCATCCTGACGTCTGTCCGCCCATCCAGGTTGCTGTCTCGCGAAAGACTTCCTCGCCGCGACCGGACAGCTACGATCCGGCGGCCGGGCTGGTCACCGTGCGGCCACGCCGCGGCATGGTCCCGCCGCCGCGGCGGCTATCGCCGTCCGTGACCGACAGGCCCGCGGCACGGACGGTGCCAGCGGCTGACGGCCGTCAGGTGGGCAGGTAGCCCGGCAGCCCGCCGCGCTGGCGTGAGCGGCGCAGGAGCACGCGCCGGGAGCCGTCCGGGAACAGGCGCAGCCGCTCGAGCTCCCAGTCGCCGAACTCGGCGTGCAGGGTGAGGACGGCCAGAGCCTGCCGGCGGTCCGTCCCGGGCGGCAGGTACAGCCGCTGGTACTCCACATCCATGACGTCACCGTAACGACGAGGTGGACTGCCGGTGTGACGAACCTGTAAGAGCATCCGGGGCAAAGCGGGGCACAGGATAGTTTGGCTACCCTACGTAAAGGATTTACGGTACGTACAGGCCGAGGAAGGCCAGGGACGCGTACACCGCCATCATCGCGGCGCAGGCCGCCAGCACCGCGCGGAACACCTCGTCACGGCGGGTCAGCGCGGCGGCGACGAACAGGAACGGGAACGCGCCGTAGGCGTACCGCTCGCTGGAGTCCAGGTTGCTGCCGGTCAGCAGGGCCGCGATGGTCAGCGCGGCCCACAGCGGGTAGGACGCCGGCAGCGTACGCACCATGACCACGAGCAGGACGGCGACAAGCAGCAGCCACGGGACGTGCAGGGCGGTGCCCACCTCACCGTGGGCGGCGCCGCGGGCCGCGTCCCAGAGCACCGCCGCGGGGTTCGAGGAGCTGCCGTGCAGCGACTGCTGCCGCTGCAGCCGGACCGGGGCGAGGGCGTCCCCGTGGGCGATCCCCGCCCACAGCAGGTAGCCGCCGAGGCCCACGGCCGGCGCCGCGACAGCCGCCGCGCGCCGCAGC
>NZ_CAKKTM010000244.1 GCF_920888515.1 Protofrankia sp. CiP1_Cm_nod1
CCACCGGGCCGGCCCGGCGGACGGGCCGGCCCGGCCGGCGCGCCAACCGCGCCAGCGGCGTGAGATCGCCGCGAGTCTCGGCGTCCGCCCGGCGGTCTGCGCGGTCTGCGCGGGCGGACGTCCCGGCAGGACGGCGCCGTCCTGTCGGGACGCGGCACGCGCGCGACGCGTGCGCACGCGGTGGGCGGCCACCGTCATACGGGCAGCGGCCGCCGTCCCGTCCGACCGAGGATCCACCAGCGCGTCCCGGCGGTCACGGCTGGAAGCGCAGCAGGGCGAAGTTCTCCCAGACCCTGGCTGACTGGCCCTGTTCCATGACCTGGTCGACGCGCGGGCGCCGCGCCTCGAGACGTCCGCGCACCTGGGTGCACAGGGTCTCGTAGGTGCGGTACGCGCCCGACCCGGCCAGGAAGACGGTGTTGCCGGGGCCCGCCTCCGCCAGCGCCCGGTCCGCGACGGCCACCCCGTTGGCGGTGGTGTTGCGGTCCTCGTAGTCGGTCCAGTTGACCCGGTCGGGTGGGGCGTAGGTCGGGACGACGTACACCCGCATCCACGGCGGGACCGTGCGGGCCAGGCCCGGGCCGAGCTGGTCCGGGCAGACCAGCAGCACATCACCGGGCCGCCCGAGGCGCTCGAGCACGCCCGCGGCCTGCTCGGCCTGGGTGCGGGCGCGGGAGATGTCGGTGTAGCCGCCGACGAGCCCGAGCAACGCGCACGCCAGGACGACACCCCGGAACAGCCGGCTGTCGACGAGGACGGTCGCCCCGAGGCCGATCACCAGCAGGAACGGGACGAACGCGGTGGCGGTGTACCGGTCAGCCCAGGCGTTGCCCACCACCTTGCCCACGGCGACGGCCACCACGAGCGTGACGGTGGCCAGGAAGAACAGCGTCCGCCCGGGTTCGAGCCCCCGCAGGTCCACCATCACGTACCGGCCGTCGATCGCCCGGCCGGCGATCCCGGCGGCGGCGAGGCCGGTGATGAGGAACAGCAGCGTGCGCCCGCCGGTGGTCGGGCCGCCCGCCCACTGCCCGTAGGCGTGCGCGATCGCCGCGAACGTCGCCGGCTCGCCCCACGGCGTCCCGGTGTGCGCCAGCTGGTACTGGAAGCCACCCAGCCAGGGGGCGAACACCACCGCCCCGCCGGCGATGCCGCCGAGAGCGGTCAGCGGCGCCCGCCGGCCCCAGCCCGGCCGCGGCCGGGCCGTGACCAGCAGCAGCCAGCCGACCACCGTGCACAGCAGGTAGAAGCACCAGTAGTGGGTCAGGGCCAGCAGGCCGGAGCACACCGCCAGCGCGACGGCCGGCCCGGCCGAGCGTCGGCGCAGGGTGCTCTCCAGCGCCAGCCCGCCGGCCGCGGTCAGCAGCACGACCAGGCTGTACATCCGGGTCTCGGTCGCGAAGTACAGCGCGAACGGCGAGGTGAGGTAGAGCACCACCGCCACCCACGCGGCACGTGCCCCGACCACCCGCCGGGCCAGCAGGTACAGCGGCCCGGCCGCGGCCAGGTTCACCAGCGCCGACAGCGCCCGTACCGCGAACGCGCCGGTCCCGAACAGCTCGGCCCAGCCGTGCAGCAGCAGGTAGTACAGCGGTGGTGAGCCGTCCTGGCGCAGGCCGTCGAACAGCGTCAGGCCCGGCCCGGTCAGCGGGAGCCGGGCGATGGCCACGCTCTGGGCCTCGTCCAGCCACAACGCCTGCCGGGCGGAGAAACGCGCCGCCACCGCCGCGACAACAATGACGAGCAGTGCCGCCCTGAACAGGACAGCCGTCCGGTCAGGACGCCTCAGGCCCGCGTCGGCCGGGTCGGGGATGTTCGCCAGCGGCCGAACCGCGACATCGGTCACGGTCAGATCCTCCAGTCCCGTGAACCGAGGTCAGTGCGACGCTTTGGTGCCGGTGTAACCCGGGGAGACTTCCTCGTGGTAGTCCTCCTCGACATTGACGCCCCACACGTCGTGGCTGGTGCCGTCCACCATGTTCTGCACGCTGAGCAGAGCGGTGTACATCGAGTGGTCCTGGTTGTTGTAGCGGTGCATGCCGTTGCGGCCGACCGGATAGACGTTCGGGGCGGCCTCGGCGAGCCAGCCGCGCATGATGTCGACGTTCTTCTTGTACTCGGCGTCGTAGAACGGGTAGGCCTTCGGCATGCGCACCACGAAACCGCCCTCCACCTGGTCCGCCGGGACCAGGCCGAGGGCCGCGAGCTCCTTGGAGGCGAGCGCGATCAGGTCGTCGTCGGCCATCGACCAGGTCTCGTCACCCTCGAAGACGAAGTACTCCAGCCCGAGGCAGGTGCGTCCTTCCTTCACCAGGAAGGGCGACCACGACGCGAAGTTCTGGATACGCCCGACCTGGAGCTCGGGGGAATGGATGTAAATCCAGTTGTCCGGGAAACCGGCGGATTCGGGCACCACGAGCGCGACGGTGAGGAAGTCCCGGTAGCGTAGCGCCTCCGCGGCCGCCAGGACGTGCGCGGGGGCGGGCGGATCCATCGCGCGGACCAGGGAGGAGAACGGCATCGACGAGACGATCTCGTCCGCGTCGTAGTGGTGCTCACTGCCGATGTCGGTCCGGGACGCCTCCGGCGCGCCCGCGCCCGGGCCGTACCCGCCGGTGACCACCGTGGTCACCCCGGTCGCCCGGCCGCCCTCGTGGTGGATCGCGCGGACCTTCTCCTCGAAGACGATCTTCCCGCCCCGGTCGACGATCTTGTCGGCGGCGGCTTCCCACATCATTCCGGGCCCGTACTTCGGGTACTGGAACTCCTCGATGAGGGAGGTGATGTCCTTCTGGTTCCGTTTCGGCGTGACCGCGTTCACAATCGCGTTGAACAGCGAGAGGTTCTTGATGCGCTGCGCGGCCCAGTCCGCCTCGATCGTGTCCGCCGGCACGCCCCACAGCTTCTCGGTGTAGGTCTTGAAGAAGATCCGGTAGAGGCGCCAGCCGAAACGGGCCGCGACCCAGCCCTCGATTTTCGTCTGGTCCTTCGGCGGGCGGACCCGCACCCAGAAGTAGGAGAAGATGCAGCGCGCGGCCTCCAGGAGGCCCAGGCCGCGCAGGGCGTTGCCGGCGCGCAGCGGGTAGTCGAACAGTTTGCCGTCGTAGATGATGCGGCTCGAGCGCGGGCGCATCAGGAAGTCCTCGTCGGGCAGGATCTCGTGCCAGAGCGCCTCGACCTCGGGGACCTTGGTGAAGAACCGGTGCCCGCCGATGTCGAACCGCCAGCCTTCGCGCTGCGCGGTACGGCTGATCCCACCCACCACCGAGTCACCTTCGAGGACCGTTACGGGCACGTCCCGTTTGACCAGCTCCCAGCCTGCTGTAAGACCTGCCGGTCCGGCTCCGATAACGACGACCTCGGGCTTTTCGGCCACTGTGCCTGACCTCTCCTCACCTTCGCACGCGATAGTCATCCGCGCGACATACCAGCAAAGCCGGTGGACGATGATCCGGCTTCGGCTTCTCAGTCTGGCACGGCCCCCACAGCCGCCCGCCTGCGCCCCCTGACGGCCACGGCGGGCCGGCCGCGACAGCCCGGCTCCCGCTCCCTGCCGGCCAGGCCGTGCCCCGCCCGCCGACGACGGCGTGCACGCCGGTGACCCGCGCCTCCGGCAGGGCGCACGCCGTGGACGTGCGCTCTGGCAGGGCGCACGCCGTGGACGTGCGCTCTGGCAGGGTGCACGTCATGGACGTGCCCATACCCGCCCGGACGGGCGATCCGGCCACCGCACCCGGGTGGGCGCCGCCGGGCCACCCGGACCGGGGGACGACAGCCCTGCTGCTGGCCGGCTGGGGCGGTGTCGCGGTGGGCATCGGTGCCGGTGACGGGCGGGGGCCGTGGCCGCTGGTGCCCGTGCTCGCCGGCTGGCTCGCCGTCCTGCTGGCCGCGGGCCCCGCCGAGCGGGTGCGGCGGTGGGCCCGGCGCTGGCACACCGCCGCGTGGACGGGCGT
>NZ_CAKKTM010000245.1 GCF_920888515.1 Protofrankia sp. CiP1_Cm_nod1
ATCTGGTGCTGCTGGCCCCGGTCGCGGCGATGTGGCCGGCGTTCGGGCCCCGGCGGGTGCTCGTGGCGGCCGGCGCCGCCGCCGCGCTGGTGGCCCCCTGGGTGCTGGCCGGGCCGGCGGACTTCTGGGCGGACGCGGTGACGACCAACCTGGGCTACCCCGTCCGGGGTGACTCGCTGTCCATCCCCGGCGTGCTGGCTCACGCCGGGGTCACGGCCGGGTTCGCCCCGATGCTGCTCGCGCTGGCCGGCGCCTACCTGCTGGCCTGGCGGGTGCGCGCGGACGCGGCCGGGTTCTGCCTGGGCGCCGCCGTGGTGCTGCTGACCCTCGACGTCATGAACAAGCAGTCGTACTTCAACCACTACACGCTGCCGATGGCGCTGCTGGTGATGACGGTGAGCTGCCAGCGGCCGGGCCGCGGGCCGTCGCCGACGTCGTCGCCGCCGCTGCCGACAGCGACGTCGGCGGCGGCCCGGCCGGGTGGCTGCCGGCAGCGGCGGCCTGCCCGTCAGCGCAGGGTGGAGAAGCGTTCCAGCGAGGCACCCTCGTAGACCATGCGGCGGTCGACCTGGAAGGTGCGGTCGCGCAGGGCGGCCAGCTGGTCGGAGACGACCGCGCAGGCCCCCTCCAGGGTCTTGTAGCCGTCCGCCCGGACCAGGAACACCGCGTGCCCCGGCCCGGCCATCGCGTTCACCCGGGCGGCGAAGTCGGCGCCGGAGGCCCGTCGCATCCGTTCCGCGTAGTCGACCCAGTCGACCAGCGCCGGCCCGCTGGTGTCGGCGTAGACGATCTGCCGGACGTCGAGGCCGCCGCGGCGCTCGATCGCCCGGTACACCGCCGGGCCCAGCTGGTCGGGGCAGTAGGCGACCACGTCACCCGGCCGGGCCAGCGCCGCGATCCGGTTCGCGATCTCCCCGCTCTGGGTGCGTTCCTGCCGGGCCATGTGCCAGCCGCCGAACAGCCCGGTCACGCAGACGATGACCAGCAGCGTGACGTGCGCCCGGCCGGGCAGCAGGCCGATGCCGAGCGCGGCGAGCAGCAGGCAGGCCGGCAGCGAGATCCCGGTGTAACGCTCCGTATAGGCACTGCCGCCGGTGGTGTTGACCAGGTAGGCGAGAGCGAGCGGGAGGAGCCACACCGCGACCAGGTAGCGGCCGGGCACCCGCCCGGTCGGGACGATGTGCAGCCCGTCGTCCTGCGGGCGCCCGGTCAGGCCGAGCAGGGCCGCGGCGAGCAGGACCACCCCGAGCAGCGCGCCGGTCGAGGTCGGGCCGGCCCAGTCGAACACCGTGTCCAGCAGCACCTGCGCCTGCACCCGGGCCGCCCACGGCGTGCCCGTGTGCAGCATCTGGAACAGGAAGGACGGCATCCACGGCGCGAACACCACCGCCGAGGCGAGCATCGCCGCCAGCGCCGACAGCGCCGGGCGGCGGTAGTTCGCCCGGCGCAGCGCCTGCAGCGCGAGGAAGACCGCGACCGTGGTGAGCAGCAGGAACGTCCAGTAGTGGGTGTAGACCAGCGCCGAGGTGGCCACGGTGAGCACCACCAGCCGGCGGCGGGACGGCCGCTCCAGCGCCCGCACCAGGGCCAGCCCGAACAGCAGGACCAGCAGGACGACCAGCGAGTACATCCTGGTCTCGCTGCCGTAGCGGATCGCGTACGGCGAGCAGGCGAACAGCAGCAGGGCGGCGAGGCCCGCCCGGCGCGGGGTGTCGGCGTCACCGCTGCCGAACGTCACCGCGATCCGCCCGACCCGGCGGCCGGCGATCCAGGCGACCGGCAGGGTGACCAGCGACAGGATGCCCGACAGCGCACGGACGGCGACGTCACCCGTCCCGAACATCGAGATCCACACGTGCAGCGACAGGTAGTACAACGGCGGTGAGCCGTCCCGCCGCAGCGCGTCGAGCAGGCCGCCGACCGGCCTGCGGGCGATCTCCACCGTCAGCGACTCGTCCAGCCAGAGATGGCTCGGGGTCGCGAAGCGGGCGATGGCCCCGATCACGATCGCGGCGATGGTGCCGACGACCAGCAGCCGGCGCAGCCAGCGCTCCCCGTGCGCCACCCAGTCGGGCGTGGCCGGCGGCCGCTCGGCCTCGCCGGGAACGGCCGCCGACGGGACGCGCGCCGCCTCCGGGCGGGACGCCACCGCTGTCGGTGCCGCCACCGCTGTCGGTGCTGTCGGTGCCACCGCCGGTGCCGCGCTCGACGCCACCGCCGTTTCCAGCCCTACCGCCGGTGGAGACGCCGGCGCGGCCGGCACCGCTGCCGGCGCGGGGGGCGCCGGCGCGGGCGGATCCGCCACCGGGCTCCCGGAAAAGTCGGCACTCACCAGCGAGACGGTACTCACAGTGCCGGCCTGCCGATCGTCGGTGCCGGCCGGTTGATCGGCCACGGCCCGCACGGGGGCGGGGGAAAGCTCGGATGGGCTCATGATCCGTCCTGCCGTCCCTCCTCGTCGGCCGCCTCAGGCTGGACCTCCTGGGCGAGCAGGACCGGCAGCAGGGTGGCGCGCTGCCGGCCACCGGCGCTGTGTACCGCGGCCCGCAGCGCCGGGCCGTTGACGGACACCACCGACAGGTGCCGCCGCGCCCGGGTCAACGCGGTGTAGATCAGCGGACGGGTCAGCATCCGGCCCGCCTCCGGGGGGAACACGGCCACCACCGCCGGCCACTCGCTGCCCTGGGCCCGGTGGACCGTGACCGCCCAGCCGTGCCGCAGGTCCCCGACGATCCCGCCCGGGACCACCACGTCCCCGCCGGGGAACGCCACCGTGAGCGCGCCCTTGTCACCGGTCGCGGTCACCACGCCGATCTCGCCGTTGGCGAACCCGTCGTCGAGATGGTTCGCGGTGGCCACCACCCGGTCCCCGACGTCGAACCCGCCGGCCGCCCCGGCACCGGGGTTGAGCGCCTGCTTGAGCGCGGCGTTGAGCGCCTGCGTCCCCGCGGGGCCGCCGTGGACGGGGGTCACCACCTGGATGTCCGCGACCGGGATGCCCAGCGCCCGCGGGATGGAGCCGGTGACCAGCTGGACGACCCGGTGTGCCGCCTCGCCCGAGCCGCGGGTGGGCACCACGACCACCTCGCGGTCCGGCCCGGACGGGGGCGGGGGCAGCTCGCCGGCGCGCACGGCCGTCGCCAGCGTCGCGATCCCGCCGCCCTCGGACTGCCGGTAGAGGCGCCGCAGCTCGGTCACGGGCACCACCCCGGCCGCCAGCAGGTCGGCCAGCACCCGGCCCGGGCCGATGCTGGGCAGCTGCGCCGGGTCCCCGACGAGCAGCAGATGGGTGCCGTCCGCGCAGGCGTCGACAAGGGCCGCGGCGAGCTCGGCGTCGAGCATGGACACCTCGTCGACCACGACGAGGTCCGCCTCGACCGGGTTGTCGGCGTCGCGCGCGAAGGTCCCGGAGGTGCCCTGCGCCTGCAGCAGCCGGTGCAGCGTGCTCGCCGGCCACTCGCACAGCTCCTCCAGCCGCTTGGCGGCCCGGCCGGTCGG
This sequence comes from Protofrankia sp. CiP1_Cm_nod1, assembly GCF_920888515.1. Taxonomy (GTDB): domain Bacteria; phylum Actinomycetota; class Actinomycetes; order Frankiales; family Frankiaceae; genus Protofrankia. The sequence goes on from NZ_CAKKTM010000245.1 coordinate 3,499, forward strand.
GGCCGCCAGGGCCACCTGCGCGCCGGCGGCGCGGGCGAGCCGCACAACCGCGGCGACCGTCCGGCTCTTGCCCGTCCCCGGACCGCCGGTGAGCAGGCTCACACCGGCGTCGAGGGCGGTGCGGGCGGCGCGCAGCTGGGTCTCGTCCAGGCCGGCCAGGAC
>NZ_CAKKTM010000246.1 GCF_920888515.1 Protofrankia sp. CiP1_Cm_nod1
CCGCACAACCGCGTCGACCGTCCGGCTCTTGCCCGTCCCCGGACCGCCGGTGAGCAGGCTCACACCGGCGTCGAGGGCGGTGCGGGCGGCGCGCAGCTGGGTCTCGTCCAGGCCGGCCAGGACGGCGGCGAGGCCCTCGTCCGCCTCATCCGCCTCGTCGTCCTCGTCCGCCCCGTCGTTCCCGTCCGCGTCCGCTGCCGGGGCCGCTTCCCTGGCGGCGGCGTCCGCGGGGCCGCCCGGCTCCGCGCCGTCCGCGCTCTCCCCGGGGCCGGGGGCGTCGATGTCGTCCAGGGCGTCGAACATGCCAGGAAGATCGTCATCGTCCTCGCCGGCGGCCGGTGGGCGTGCCGGTGCCGTGCCCGTCGTGGCCGTTGTGGCCGTTGTGGCCGGCCGGGGGCGGGCGGATCCGGGGCGCAGCGGCTCGGCGAGGGCCAGCAGCCGCGCGATCCCTTCGGCCAGGGTCTGTTCCGCCGTGGCGTACCGCTCGAGCGCGGCCAGCCTGCCGGTGATGACCACCTGGCCGTCCTCGACCGCGCTGCCCAGCGCCGCCGCCGGGTCCACGACCCCGTCACGGGCGGCGGCCCGCAGCAGCGGGTCCACCTCCGCCGCGGTGTCCCCGAAGCGGGACGCGGCGCGGCGCAGCAGGTGGGCGACCACCGCGGGGCCGCGCCGGTCGTCGTCACGGCCCGCGCCCATGGCCCGGGCCAGCCGGTCGGCCTGGGTGAGCTCCGCCTCGCCCGCGGCGAGCAGCGCCCACGGGTCGGCACGCAGGGCGTCGGCCACTCCCGGCCCGAGCTCGTCGACCAGCCGGCGGACCAGGCGGACCGGCAGGTCGGCCAGGATGAGCAGCTCGGCCGCGGCAAAGGCGCCCCCGGCGGCGGCGAAGGACTCCACCAGCCGCCGGGCCCGCGCGGGAGGGACCCCCGGGACGGTCGCCAGCCGGGCCGCGTCCACGTCGGACGGGGCGCGGATCCCGGCGTCGGGCAGGCGGGCCGCGATCGTCCGGCCGAGCCCCGGCCACAGCCCGGCGGCGCAGAAGGCGGTGAACACCACAGCGGGATCGACGCCCGGGCCGACGGCCGCGGCGGCCGTCGCGCCCACCGGGCCGTCCGCTGGCGCCCCGTCGCTGACCAGGCTGGGGGGCTCGTCGGTGGAGATGGTCTCGGCCGGCATGCCGGCAGTCTAGAGCGGCCGTCGGACCGGCCGTTGCGCGCCGAATCCCGACGTGCCACCAGTAGTTACCGACGGTGACGTCCGGTGCGGAAGCGACCGGCGATCGACGCGGGAGCGACGGGGGATCGACGGGGGATCCACAGACGATCAGTGGAACAGCGGCTCCCGCCCTCCGGGGAGCCTCGGGCGAGGGCCCGTGGGCGGGGGCCGCTAAGGTCGATGCGACCCGGCGGGCCCCGCCACGGCGGATCCGGGGCGGCCGGGCGCACGGCGTCCGGCCGGTTACCCTGAGCAGGTCTCCCGGTGGCGGCTCGTATCCCGATCATCGACACCGCCCCTGTCGTGCCGATCGCGGTGACAGCGGCCACGTCCAGCATTGATCATGCAATGCCACGTACGCCATACGCAGAGCCACACAGAGGGGGCCGGGAGTGAACGCCCTGGAAGCAGTCGTGCTGGGCACCGTGCAGGGGCTGACGGAGTTCCTGCCGATCTCCAGTACGGCGCACCTGCGGATCGTCCCGGCGTTCTTCGACTGGGAGGATCCCGGCGCGGCGTTCACCGCGGTCACCCAGCTCGGGACCATGGCCGCGGTCCTGATCTACTTCCGTGGGGATCTGGGCCGCATCGCGCTGGCGTGGGCCCGCGGCCTGCGGGACCCGGAGATCCGCCGTACGCTCGACTCCCGCCTCGGCTGGTACATCGGGCTGGGCACGATCCCGATCGGGCTGATGGGCTTCGCCTTCCAGCACCAGATCGAAACGGGTGCCCGCAACCTGTGGGTGATCGGCTCGGCGCTGATCGTGCTGGGCCTGGCGCTGCTGTACGCCGAGCGGAAGGCCACGCTCAAGCGCGACGTCGACGACATCGGGCCGCGGGACGCGGCCATCATCGGGTGCGCCCAGGCGTGCGCGCTCATCCCGGGGGTGTCCCGGTCGGGGTCGACGATGACCGCGGGGCTGCTGACCGGGCTCACCCGGGAGGCGGCCGCGCGCTACTCCTTCCTGCTGTCGATCCCCGCCGTGGTGCTCTCCGGCCTGCTGGAGCTCCGCAAGATCGGCGAGGACGGCGGCGCGGGCACCGGGGCCACGGTGATCGCGACCATCCTCGCCTTCGGCGTCGGGTACGCCTCCATAGCCGGTCTGTTGAAGTTCCTCGTCCGGCACAGCACGATGGTGTTCGTCGCATACCGGGTGGCGCTGGGGAGCCTGGTACTCTCTCTGGTCGCTTCCGGAGTGATCGCGGCCACGCCATGACGGCGATCGTTCCGGAAGCCAGGTCCCGGAAACCAGGTCCTGGGAACATGTCCCGGCAACACAGCGTCTCGCGGGTGGGCATCGTGCAGGTCGTCATGCGGGCCGCGACAGGGATCGCGGCGGGGATCGCCGTGCGGGGCACCGTCGGGCAGCCGCGGTGACCACCGTTCTGCTCGTGCGCCACGGGCTGACCGCGGTGACCGGCTCCATCCTGCTCGGCTGGACGCCGGGTGTCGGCCTCGACGACAGAGGCCGGGCGCAGGCCCACGCGCTGGCCGGGCGGCTGGCGTCCGTCCCGCTCACCGCCGTCGTCTCCAGCCCGCTGCAGCGCTGCCGGGAGACCGCCGAGGCGATCGCCGCGCGACAGCGGGCGGCCACCGCGGGCCGGAGCGAAGACGAACAGGCCGGTGACGCCGGCCCTGCCGGGCCCGGCACGGC
>NZ_CAKKTM010000247.1 GCF_920888515.1 Protofrankia sp. CiP1_Cm_nod1
CGCCCCGGCCGCCCCGGCCGCGTCCGGCGCCGGAGTGGGCGCCGGCGGGCAGGAGCGGGACGCCGTCACGCTCGACGACCGGCTGGGGGAGTGCCACTACGGCGACTGGACCGGTCAGGAGACGAAGGTGCTGACCGCCGACCCGCTGTGGCGGACCGTGCAGGACCATCCCAGCGCGGTGGTCTTCCCCGGCCCCGGCGGTGAGGCGCTGCGCGACACCCAGCACCGGGCCGTCACCGCGGTGCGGGACTGGAACACCCGGCTGGGCCCGGGCGCGGTCTGGCTGGCCTGCTCCCACGGCGACGTCATCAAGGCGATCGTCGCGGACGCCATGGGCATCCACCTCGACCTGTTCCAGCGGATACTGATCGACCCCTGCTCGCTGACCATCATCCGCTACACCGAACGGCGGCCGTTCGTGGTCCGGGTGAACGACCGGGGCGGTCCCGTCGCCGACCTGCTGCCGGCCCCGTTGACGTTCCCCGCCGACGAGGGCGACGCGGTCGTAGGCGGCGGGGCGTAGGCGGCGGGGCGTAGGCGGCGGGGCGTAGGCCGAACCATAAGCCCGAACCATAAGCAGGGTGGGCCACAGGGCGGGACGGGCGCGCACCCGGCCGTCCAGACTGGGTGGCGTGAGTGAGCCCGCTTCCAACGTCACCCCGCCTGGACGGCCGGGGCCGGGGCCCGGTCCGGCCGACACCGGGGGCCTCGACGCGTCCGACGCCCTCACGCTGCTGCGGGACGGCGAGATCACCGTCACCGGACGCCTGCTCGAGGCCAGCAACGCCACCCTGTACTGCGAGATCAGCCTGGACGGGGTCGACCGGCGCTGCGTCTACAAGCCGGTGCGCGGCGAGCGCGCGCTGTGGGACTTCCCCGACGGGACGCTGGCCGGCCGGGAACGCGCGGCCTACCTGGTCTCCGAGGAGACCGGGACGGGGATCGTGCCGCCCACGGTGCTGCGGGGCGGCCCGTTCGGGACGGGCATGGTCCAGCTGTGGATCGACGTCGACGAGACCGTGGACCTGCTTGCTCTCATCCGCTCCGACGATCCCCGGCTGCGGGCGGTCGCCCTGTTCGACGCCGTGATCAACAACGCCGACCGCAAGGGCGGGCATCTGCTGCCCGCCCCGTCCGGCCGCGTCTACGGCGTCGACCACGGAGTGACCTTCCACGTCGAGAACAAACTGCGGACAGTGCTGTGGACGTGGCGGGGCCAGCGCCTGCGCGCGGACGAGACCGAACTGCTCACCTGCCTGCGGGAGGCTCTCGACGGCCCGCTCGCGGCGGCGCTCGCCGGCCTTCTCACCACCGCGGAAATCGGCGGATTGCGGGCCCGGGCCGCCCGGCTGCTGACCGAACGCCGTTTTCCGATGCCGTCCGGTGACTGGCCGGCAATCCCCTGGCCGCCCTTCTGACCTGCCGGCCAACCGGCCGGCGGGCGCGGGTCCGCGGATCCCCCGAAGCGACTGCGTGTTCCGCGCGTCCGGCTACGCTGACCATATGCAATCCTGGCCGGCTCCCTCTCGCTCCCGGCTGCCTGGCCGGGGATTACCCCTCCGGGTTTCCGACACGGCCACCCGCGCCGTGCGCCCACTCGCCGCGGGGCAGACAGTCCGAATGTACGTCTGCGGGATCACCCCGTATGATGCCACGCATCTTGGGCACGCATTCACCTATCTCACCTACGACCTGGCGTACCGGGTTCTGCTGGATGCCGGGCACGACGTCGTCTACGTCCAGAACGTCACCGACGTCGACGACCCGCTGTTCGAGCGGGCCCGGCGGGATGGCCTGGACTGGCGGGAGATTGCCCGCAGCCAGACCGAACTGTTCCGCGCCGACATGACCGCGCTGCGCATCCTTCCGCCCGCGGTGTACGCCGGGGCGGTCGAGTCGATTCCGCTTGTCATCGAACTGATCGAACAGTTGCGCGACCGTGGCGCGGCCTACCCGGTGGAACAGGACATCTATTTCCCGATCGGCGTGGCTCCCCGCTTCGGCGAGGTCTCCCACCTCAGCCACGCCGAAATGGTCGCCCGGGCCGCGGAGAACGGTGGTGACCCGCGGCGTGCGGGCAAGGAGGATCCGCTCGACCCGCTGCTGTGGCGGGCGGAACGCGCCGGGGAACCGTCGTGGCCCTCCCCGTTCGGGCCGGGCCGGCCGGGCTGGCACATCGAATGCGCGGCTATCGCGCTGGCGCACCTCGGGGACAGCATCGACATTCAGGGCGGCGGCACCGACCTGGTGTTTCCCCACCACGAGTGCGGCGTCGCCCACGCGGAGGCGGCCAGCGGGGTGTGGCCGTTCGCCCGTACCTACGTGCACACCGCCATGGTTTCCCTCGACGGGCACAAGATGTCGAAGTCGCGGGGGAATCTGGAGTTCGTCTCCCGGCTGCTGCGCGGCGGTGTCCAGCCGGCGGCGGTCCGGCTCGCCCTGCTCGACCACCGGCACACCGTGGGATGGGAGTGGACACCGGGCGCGATCGACACCGCCCGTGACCGGCTGGCCCACTGGCAGGCGGCGGCCGCCGGTGAGCGCGGCCCGGACGCCCGGCCGCTGCTCGACGACGTCCGCCGGCATCTCGCGGACGATCTCGACGCCCCGGGCGCGCTCGCCGCGGTCGACCGCTGGGCGGCCACGGCGCTGACCGTGGGCGGCCAGGACCTCGAGGCTCCCGGACTGGCACGTGCCATCATCGACTCGCTGCTCGGGGTGGACCTTGACCCGGTTGTACCGTGACCCGGTTGTACCGTGACCCTGTCGTGCCGTGACCCTGTCGTGCCTGGAGGATGTTCACGTTGATGGGCGCCCACTACCAGCGGGCAGACGCTGGAACCTACGGTGAACGGCCGACATTCGACGAGGTGGCGCGGGGCTACGACCCCCAGCAGGTCGAGGCGTACCTGGACACGTTGTGGCGGTACGCGGGCCAGGTCACGGCCCGGGCGGCCGCGGCCGAGGCGGCGCTGGAGAGCGAACGCCGCCGCCGGGACGCCGAGGCCCAGCTGCCCGACCGGTCGCCGGCGCAGGCGGGTGGGCGGATCGGCATCATGCTGGCCATCGCGCAGCAGGAGGCCGACGAGATCGTCGCGGGTGCCCGCGGTATCGCGGAGCGGGCCCTCCAGGAGGTCGTCGAGGACTCCGCCGCCAGTCATCCCATCGTGCGCAAGGCGCGCGAGCAGGCCGACAGGCTGCTCTTCGACGCGGTCGAGCAGTCCCGGCTGGAAGCCCGGCAGCGGCAGGCCGACATCGAGACGCAGATCACGCAGCTGTCCGGCAGCCTGGAGACGCTGCGCCGCCAGCAGGGCGAGGTGCTCGGCGCGCTGCTGCGGCTGCGCAGCCTGGTCAACACCGAGGAGATCGACCGGGCGGTCACGGAGCTGGCCCGGGCCGGGACCGCGGGCGTGGGCGCCGAGGAGCGTGAACGGGCCACTGCGTACCGTCCGGAGGACGTGGCTACATCCGCGCAGACAGTGATAGGCTCAGAGCAGAAAGTCACTGATGCGAGCTTTACCGATACGAGCCTTTTCGCCCGGACGGCGAAGGTGCCCGGTAGCTCCTCGCGTTACCGCGACGACGAGGACATCCTCGACGCCGAGGTCGTCGAGGAGTAGCCGCCGAGGAACGGCGGCCGCCGGGCGGCGGAGCGTCAGAACGGGCGGCGGGGAGGGTCCTGTGTCGTGTGTCGCACTCGGGCAGGGCATGCACGATCTGGTCCAAGGGCCGGTGGGCTACCGTCCGCGGCGCCGCAGGTACCGTTCGAATTCGCGGGCGATCGCATCCCCGCTGGCCTCCGGCAGCTCGGTCTCCGGCTCCCTCGACTCAAGTGCCCGGACATACTCGGCGACCTCGGTGTCGCCGGCGGCGAGCTCGTCCACCTGGCGTTCCCAGGCCCGGGCCCGGTCGGCCAGGTCACCGAGGGGGATCTCGATGTCGAGCAGGTCCTCGACCCGGCGCAGCAGCGCCAGCGTCGCCTTCGGGCAGGGCGGGTTCGCCACATAGTGGGGGACCGCCGCCCAGAAGGACACGCTCGCCAGCCCGGCGCGGGTACACGCGTCCGCGAAGACCCCGACGATACCGGTCGGGCCCTCGTACTTCGACGCGTCCAGCCGGAAGCGGGCGGCGGTGCCGGCGTCCCCGGCGGTGCCGTTGATCGGCACCGGACGGGTGTGCGGTGAGTCCGCGAGCAGCGCGCCGAGGCTGACCACCGTCTCGCCGCCCAGGGCGTGCACGGCCTCGATCAGCTCGTCGGTGAAGCTGCGCCAGCGCATGTTCGGCTCCAGGCCGCGGATGAGGATCAGGTCGCTGTCGCCGCTGGTCGGGCGCGCCACCGACAGCCGGGTCGTCGGCCAGGCGATCTTACGGTCGTCGCCTGTCCCGCTCACCGTCGGCCGGTTCACCTGGAAGTCGTAGTAGTCGTCCGGGTCGATGGCACCGACGACCCGCGCGTCGAACGTCGACTCCAGATGCTCGACGGCCGCGGACGACGCGTCCGCGGCATCGTTCCAGCCCTCGAAGGCAGCCACTACGATCGGCGACCGTAGCTGACCGACATCGGAGAACTCGATCACCTGCCACCTCCTGCCGCCCCCTGGCGGTTCACTGCCCCTGTGACAGTGCAACGGTACGTCCTACGCTCGCGCGTGCCGGCGGATCCTTGTGCCCCACTGTCGGGGAAATGCCACGGGACCGTCCCGGCCCGTCCCGCCCCACCGTCCGGCTGACAAAAATATTGCCGGCCGGAAGGCCCGTAAGCAGGGCGAACCCAGGACGCGGCGCAAGCCACGACCATGGGCGGCGGTGATGCTACCGGTACGCTTCGGACGTGCGAGGAGATCTGCTGTCCGTCCTGGCCGAGCGCGTCGTGGTGGCCGACGGCGCCATGGGAACGATGCTGCAGGCCACCGGCCTGACACTCGACGACTTCGACGGGCACGAAGGCTGTAACGAGATCCTGAACGTGACGCGTCCAGACGTGGTACGGGCGGTCCACGACGCCTACTTCGCTGTCGGGTGTGACGCGGTCGAGACAAACACGTTCGGGGTCAACCTCGCCAATCTTGGAGAGTACGGCATCGCCGACCGTATCGGGGAACTGGCCGAGGCGGGCGCCCGGATCGCCCGTGAGGCTGCCGACTTCTGGAGCCGGCCGGGTCAGCCCCGTTTCGTCCTCGGTTCGGTGGGCCCCGGCACCAAGCTGCCCAGCCTCGGCCACATCACCTACCGGCCGCTGCGGGACGCCTACCAGCGGCAGGCCGCCGGCCTGCTCGCCGGCGGCGTCGACGCCATCCTGGTCGAGACCGCCCAGGACCTCCTGCAGGCCAAGGCCGCGATCATCGGGGCGCGCCGCGCGATGGCCGAGGCCGGCCGGCGGGTGGCCCTGATCGCGCAGATCACCGTGGAGCTGACCGGCACGATGCTGCTCGGCTCGGAGACCGGCGCGGCGCTCACCGCGCTGGAGCCGCTCGGCATCGACCTGATCGGCCTGAACTGCGCCACCGGCCCGGCCGAGATGAGCGAGCACCTGCGCTACCTGTCCCAGCAGGCCCGGGCCGGGCTGTCGGTCATGCCGAACGCCGGCCTGCCCGAACTGGGCAGCGACGGCGCCACCTACCCGCTGACCCCGGCGGAGCTCGCCGACGCCCAGGACGTCTTCACCCGCGACTACGGCGCGGTGCTCGTCGGCGGCTGCTGCGGCACCACCCCCGAGCACCTGCGCCAGGTCGTCGAGCGGGTCGCCGGCCGGGGTGTGCCCACCCGCCGCCGCCCGGCCCCCGCCCGGACAGGCTCCTCGGTGACGCCCGGGGCCGCCGGTGAGGCCGGTGAGGCCACGACCGTCGGTGAGGCCAGGGCCGGGGCCGTCGGTGACGCCGAGCCGCCGGCCGCCGCGGCCTCGCTCTACCAGTCCGTGCCGTTCCGGCAGGACACCTCGGTCCTGATGGTCGGGGAACGCACCAACACCAACGGGTCCAGGGCGTTTCGCGACGCGCTGATCGACGGCCGCTGGGACGACGTCGTCGAGATCGCCCGGACCGCCACCCGCGAGGGCGCCCACATGATCGACGTGTGTGTGGACTACGTCGGCCGGGACGGCACCGTCGACATGCGCGAGGTCGCCAGCCGCTACGCCACCGCGTCCACCCTGCCGGTCATGCTCGACTCCACCGAACCGCCGGTCATCGAGGCCGGCCTGGAGTGCCTCGGCGGACGCTCGGTGGTCAACTCGGTCAACTTCGAGGACGGCGACGGGCCGGACTCCCGGATCGCCCGGGTGATGCCGGCCGTCGTCGAGCACGGCGCCGCCGTCGTGGTGATGTGCATCGACGAGGAGGGCCAGGCCCGCACCGCCGAGCGCAAGGTACAGATCGCCGAACGGACGATCGACTATCTCGTCGGCCGGTGGGGGATGCGCACGGCCGACATCTTCGTCGACACGCTCACCTTCACCCTCGGCACCGGCCAGGAGGAGTCCCGCGGCGACGGGGCGGCCACCATCGAGGCCATCCGCGAGCTCAAACGCCGGCGTCCCGACGTCCAGACCATCCTCGGGCTGTCCAACATCTCCTTCGGGCTCAAGCCCGCCGCCCGGGTGGTGCTCAACTCGGTGTTCCTGGCCGAGTGCGTCGCCGCCGGGCTGGACGCGGCCATCGTCCACGCGTCCAGGATCCTGCCGACCGCGCGTATCCCGGACGAGCAGCGCGAGGTCGCCCTCGACCTCGTCCATGACCGCCGCCGCGAAGGCTACGACCCGCTGACCCGCTTCCTGGAGCTGTTCGAGGGTGTGGACGGCAGCGCCGGCGGGCCGACCCGGGCGCAGGAGCTGGCCGCCCTGCCGCTGGACGAACGCCTCAAACGGCGGATCATCGACGGGGAGCGCACCGGCCTGGAGGCCGACCTCGACGAGGCGATGCGCTCCCGCGACCCGCTGGCGATCATCAACGACACCCTGCTGGACGGCATGAAGGTCGTCGGCGACCTGTTCGGCTCCGGGCAGATGCAGCTGCCGTTCGTGCTGCAGTCCGCCGAGGTCATGAAGGCCGCCGTCGCCTATCTCGAGCCGCACATGGAGCGCACCGACGCCCGCGGCAAGGGCACCCTGGTGCTCGCCACGGTCAAGGGCGACGTCCACGACATCGGCAAGAACCTCGTCGACATCATCCTGTCCAACAACGGCTACACCGTCGTCAACCTCGGGATCAAACAGCCGATCGGCACGATCCTGGCCGCGGCGTCCGAGCACGACGCCGACGCGATCGGCATGTCCGGGCTGCTGGTGAAGTCGACCGTGGTCATGAAGGAGAACCTCGCGGAGATGAACACCCGCGGGGTGGCCGCCACCTGGCCGGTGCTGCTCGGCGGCGCCGCGCTCACCCGCGCCTACGTCGAGGGCGACCTCGCCGAGCTCTACCAGGGCGACGTCCGCTACGCCCGGGACGCCTTCGAGGGGCTCGCGCTGATGGACGCGGTCATGGCCGCCAAGCGCGGGCAGGCCCCGCCGCTGGCCGACGACCCGCGCACCGCGCAGCGCCGCGCCCGCCGGGAGCGCACCGAGCGGATCAGGGC
>NZ_CAKKTM010000248.1 GCF_920888515.1 Protofrankia sp. CiP1_Cm_nod1
CCGCGCAGCGCCGCGCCCGCCGGGAGCGCACCGAGCGGATCAGGGCCGCGCGGGCCGTCGCCCGGGCCGAGGAGCGCGCCGGGCAGCTCCCCACCGAGACGCCGCCGCGCTCGGACGTGGCCACCGACAACCCGGTGCCCACCCCGCCGTTCTGGGGGGACCGGATCGTCAAGGGCGTCCCGCTGGCCGACTACGCGTCCTTCCTGGACGAACGGGCGACCTTCCTCGGCCAGTGGGGGCTGCGCGGTGCCCGCGGCGGCGAGGGGCCGTCCTACGAGGAGCTGGTGGAGACGGAGGGACGGCCACGGCTGCGGATGTGGCTCGACCGCATCGCCTCCGAGCGGATGCTGGAGGCGGCCGTCGTCTACGGCTACTTCCCCTGCGTGAGCAAGGGTGAGGATCTGATCGTCCTGTCCGGGGACGGCGCGGAGCGGGCCCGGTTCACCTTCCCGCGTCAGCGCCGGGACCGCCGGCTGTGCCTGGCCGACTTCTACCGGTCGCAGGAGTCCGGCCAGGTCGACGTCGTCCCGTTCATGATCGTCACGATGGGCCGGCGGATCAGCGAGGTCACCGCCGAGCTGTTCGCTGCCAACTCCTACCGGGAGTACCTGGAGCTGCACGGACTGTCCGTGCAGCTCACCGAGGCACTCACCGAGTACTGGCACAAGCGGATCCGCGCCGAACTGCTGCTGCCGGACGGCACCCCCACCGGCGCAGCCGACGCCGACGAACTGGCCGCCGTCTTCCGCCAGGGCTACCGCGGCTCCCGCTACTCCTTCGGCTACCCCGCCTGCCCCGACCTTGAGCAGCAGGTCGGGGCGTTCGAGCTGCTGACACCGGGCCGCATCGGCGTGGAGCTCTCCGAAGAATTCCAGCTCGTCCCCGAACAGTCCACCTCGGCCATCATCGCCCACCACCCCGAAGCCAGGTACTTCGCCACCTGATCCCGGCCGTGCCGGGCCTTACCTACCCGATGCGGGACGTCCACGTACGCCGGGCAGCGACGTAGACGGCGTCGCCGCGGAACGTACGGTGTGCGTCGGTCAGGCCGAGCTTGGCGGCAACCCGGATCGACGCGGCGTTGTCCGGGCGGATCCGGGAGATGACCTCGTCGGCCCCTACCTGGGTGAAGGCGAACTCGAGTGCCGCCACTCCGGCTTCGGTCGCCAGCCCCTGCCCCCACCGGTCCCGGCGGATCGTCCAGGCCGCTTCGATGCCGGGCCAGCCCTCCGGCCGGTACAGCCCCGCGCGGCCGACGAACTCGCCGCTCGAGCGGTCTTCCGCGGCCCACATGCCGAACCCGCACAGATGCCAGTGGCCGGTCAGAGCCGCTTCCATGTCCCAGACGGCTTCCCGGTCGCGGGGGCTGCCGGTGTAGCGGGACATGTCCGGATGTGCCGCCATCGCGGTGTACGGGCCGACGTCTTCCGGTTGCCAGCAGCGCAGGATCAGCCCGGTCGGTGATGACTGTGGGAATGGTGACGGTCGTCGGCTGGCCGAAGTGCAGGGTCATGCGCCAGCGGTCAGCATCAGCCGCGGCGTCGGCCGCGAGCCGTTCCCGGAAGTCCGCCACCGGGGGCAGCCCGCGGTGGTCGGCGAACAGGCCGGAGAGGTCCTGGGCCCGCTGCACGACCGTACGGGTCGGGAACGCGCAACGACGTCCAGCGCGTACAGCTTGCCCGGCGCTGGTGCTCCGGGCACAGCATCGACGGTGCCCCGGCGCTCGCCCACGCGGTCCGTGTCGCGGTCGTCCTCGGCCGGCATCATCCGGCTGCCCCGCCCGCGCTGCCGGCCGCGGTCCTCCTGCACGACGCCCCCGCACTGGCCCCACCCGACCAGCTCGACCCGCTGGTGACGTCCCTGCTCGGCGCGGACACCCTCCGGATCATCCGCGTACTGGAAACCGAACATCACGCCATGACCGCCCCGACCATCGACAGCGAACAGACGCGTGACCGTGTCCGCGGGCTCGCCGCCGCCGACATGCCGGCGCTGCTGGCCACCGCCGACCAGGCATGCCAGAACCGGGCTCCCTCCCTCGGCCCGATTTGCCGCGGATCCGGACCGTTCCCATCCACGTGCTGACCGTGAAGGCAAGGCATTCGAGCTCGGGTCACGCCAAGCTGCCAGAGGGCTGGTCAGTCAGGAGAAGACGGCGAAGGAGCTCAGCCAAGGCCGAGTGATGACTACCGTATATGGCATGTCGATGACGCGTACGACCGTGTACCTGTCGCTGGACGACAAGCAGCGGCTGTCGGCTGCTGCGCGCCGGCAACGTCGCAGCGAGGCGGACCTGATCCGGGATGCCGCCGCAAGTTCAGCGCCTTCCGCCTGCTGCCGGCGGACAGGTAACGGTCACCGTCAACCTGGCTCGAGGAGGTCGCTGGCGGTTTGGCGCGACCTGCGGCCAGGGCGGGACCCAGGGGGTGGCTGTTGTCAGTGGACCTCGGGGGTGGCGGTCCGGGCCAGCTGGGACCATGTTCGTCCCAGCCTGCGACAGATCCGGGCGTTCCCACGCAGTACCGAAAGGATCAGTCATAAACGGTCGTCCACAGGGAGCTGGAGAGGTCCGCGAGGTGGGCCGGGGCTGGGATGATCCCTGTCACGTGTGCTGGTGTCGGTGCTGCCGGGACTGGTTGGCTGACAGGGATCCGGCCGTTGTCAGGGAGCCGGCCCGCCCCGAGGAGAGCAGGCCCTGGTGAATCCCCTGGACGTCGTAACTGCCGTGGCCGCCGTGGATCCTGGGGGTGCGGCCGGGTCTGGTGCGCACCGGCCGGTGACGTTCAGCAGCCGGTGCGCCCTGTGAACGCGGCGCGTCCCGTGCACACGGCCCGGTTCGATGCCCACGGCCTCGGTGATGGAGCGTTGTCGCTGAGCCCCGTAGGTGACGGGGCACGGGGGCACGACGGTGTCACCGCCGTTCTGTTCGACATGGACGGGCTGCTCGTCGACACCGAGCCGTTGTGGACGGTGGCCGAGCACGAGCTGGCGGCCAGCCTGGGCGCCCGCTTCACCCCCGAGATCAAGGCCGCGATGATCGGTCACGGCGTGGACACCGCCCTGCCGCTGATGCTGTCGATGCTCGGGGTGCCCGACGCCGACCCGCACGCCGCCGCCCGCTTCCTGATCGAACGGACCGCCGAGCTCTTCGGCGAGCCCGAGCGGATCGTCCCCATGCCCGGCGCCGTGGCGCTGCTGGACGCGCTGGCCGCCGCCGGGATCGCGACCGCGCTGGTGTCGTCGTCGTTCCGGATCCTGATGGATCCCGTGCTGGCCGCGATCGGCGCCGACCGGTTCGCGGTGACGGTCGCCGGGGACGAGGTGAGCCGGCGCAAGCCGCATCCGGAGCCGTACCTGACGGCGGCGCGGCTGCTCGGAGTCGACCCGACGCGCTGCGTGGTCCTGGAGGACAGCGAGGCCGGTGCCCGCGCCGGCCTCGACGCCGGCTGCCCGACGATCATCGTCCCGTCGCTACCCTCCGCGACGGCTTCGACGGCCCATCCGCTGGCCGCCGAGCTGACCGTCCGCCCGAGCCTGCACGAGGTCACCCTCGACCTGCTCGACCTCCTGGCCACCCAGCCAGCGAATGCCGCCCGCCCGTAACCACCCCGCCCCGGCCGGCTGACCACCGCCGCCTTCGCGCAGCCGTCCGATCCGAGCCCTGGTCGAGCCGGGCCGACGCCTTCACGGCTCGCCCCGGCGATCGCGGATCCGCCGAAGGATCCGCCATCGCCGCTCTCCCGCACCGAATCGGGGTGGGACGCAGATTTCGGCAGGATTGAACGCTAAGGATTGATCTTGGGTTTGTCCGTGCCGTCGGGGTGGATGGTGATGGTCCAGTCGCGGCTTCGGCGGATGCGTCGGAGGTCGGTGGCCAGGGCGGTGATGCGGTCGGTGGCGTCGTTGCCGGCGATGCCGAGGGTGAGGCCGTCGGGTTCGGGCTGGTAGGTCTGGGGTTGGCCGGCGGCGGCGCGGCGGTGGGCGACGAGGATCCGGGCGCGGAGTCGGGTCTGGGTGCGTGGGTCGCCGGTAAGGCCGCGGACGGTGAGGTAGCGGTAGGTGGGCCTGGGGGCGGTGGGGTCGGGTCGGCGCAGGTGCGCGAGGACGTCGCGGATCTGTTCGACGTCGGTGGCGCTGGCCGGGCGGCGGGTGCGTCCGCTGGCCCTGGGGATCCGGGTCGTCGGGGGTGCGGGCGAGTCGACGTGGTCGTTGTCCTTCACCGGATGACACCCCCATTGCACGCGAACTGTGCGCGTGTGTGGTCTGTCCGCGTTGTCGGTAACCGATTCGAACCGTGTTGTTACTGAGATGGTGTCAGATCGCTATGTTCGGCGGCTATGGCGATCGAGTACCTCTCGGAGGAGCAGGTCCGCCGGTATGGGGGGTTCGCACGGGATCCCTCGCCGGGGGAGTTGGAGCAGTTCGGGCGGATGGACAACGCGACGCTGGCGCTGGTGGCGTCGAAGCGGCGGGAGGCCAACCGGCTGGGCTGGTCGGTGCAGTGGGCGACGGTGCGGATGGTGGGCACGTTCCTGACCGACCCGGGTGAGGTGCCCGCGGTGGTCGCGGCGTTCATGGCCGAACAGGTCGGGGTGGCGGACCCGGGTTGCCTGAAGGGCTACCCGGACCGGTTGCCGACCCAGCATGAGCACGCCCGGGAGATCCGGGACCTGCTGAGCTACCGGCCGTTCAGCGTGGCGGAAGAGCAGCTGCGGGCGTTTGTGGCCTCGCGGGTGTGGACGTCGACGCCGTCGCGGCGCGAGCTGTTCGATCGGGCGGTGCTGTGGCTGCTGGGTGAGCGGGTGCTGCTGCCCGGGATCACGGTGCTGGCCCGGGCAGTCGCCGATGTGCGTGCCGTCGAGCAGGACCGGATCCACCTGGTGCTGCGGGAGGCGACGCCGGTGGAGATGCGCCGGGAGCTCGTCGGGCTGCTGCGGGTACCCGACGGCAAATACGTCTCGACGTTGGAGGAGATGCGCACGACAGTGACCGCGGTGTCCGGGCGGGGCATGGTCGGGGCGTTGGACCGGGTGTCGTCGGTGTGGGCGGTGGGGACCGGCGGGGTGGAGGTGGCGGCGGTGCCGCCGGTGAAACTCGCCGAGCTCGCCGCCTACGGGATGGCCACGAAGGCCACGACGATCCGGGGCCTGCAGGATGATCGGAAGGTCGCGACCGTGCTGGCCACGGTGCGCCATCTGGAAGCCGTCTCGGTCGACGACGCGCTGCTGCTGTTCGACATCCTGATGGCGACGAAGCTGCTGGCCCGCGCCGAACGGGTCAGCGACACCAAGCGACTCAAGACCCTGCCCCGCTTCCGTAAGGCCGCCGCGCGGGTCGCGGCCGCGGTCACCGTGCTCCTCGACGTGCCACCGGCAGGGCACGGGCAGGTGATGACCCTGGCGGATATGTGGGCCGCGATCGAGCAGGTCGTGCCGCGGGAGAACCGGCATGCACGCGGCCCGCGACGCCGTGGCCGCACTGCTGCCCCGCGTCGACTTCGCCGAGCTGCTGCTGGAGGTCTTCGAACGCACCGGCCTGCCCGACGCGTTCACCCACATCTCCGGGTCCGATGCCCGCCCCGCCGACTTCGATCTCAGCCTCGCCGGTGTCCTGGTCGCCGAGTCGACGAACATCGGCCTGGTCCCGGTGACGAACCCGGCGGTGCGGGCGCTGACCCGCGGCCGGCTGCTCGGTACCGACCAGGCGTACTTCCGCGCCGAGTGCATGGCCGTCGGCTCCGCCCGCCTCGTCGGCGCCCAGGACCAGGTCGACATCACCGCCGACTGGGGCGGCGGTCTGGTCGCCGGCGCCGACGGGATGCGCTTCGTCGTCCCGGTCCGCTCGATCGCAGCCCGGCCCAGCGCGAAGTACTTCGCGGGCTCGAAACGCCGCGCCGGCGCGACGTGGCTCAACGTCGTCTCGGACAAGGTGATGGGCCTGGGTGGTCTGATCGTGCCCGGCACCCCACGCGACAGCCTGCACATCCTCGACGCCCTGCACAACCTCGACGTCGACGAACCCCCCGAGATCATCACGACGGACACCGGATCGTATTCGGATCTTGTCTTCGGTCTGTTCGCGATCTGCGGCTACCAGTTCTCCCCGCGGATCGCCGACATCGGCGACATCGGCGACACCCGACTGTGGCGCACCCGCCCCGACGCCGACTACGGGCCACTGAACAGCGTCTCCGGGCACGTCGTGAACCTCGCCCAGATCGTCGAGCACTGGCAGGACATGCTCCGCGTCACCGGCTCCCTGATCACCGGAGAGGTCCGCGCCCACGACGTGATCCGGATGCTCACCCGGGACGGCAACCCGACTGGGCTCGGCCACGCCTTCGTCGCCTACGGCCGGCTGTTCAAGACCCTCCACGTCCTGCAAACCCTGCACGACGAGTCCTACCGGCGGATGATCGGCGCCCAGCAGAACATCACCGAGGCCCGGCACAACCTCGCCCGGCGGATCTTCTTCGGGAACCGCGGCGAGCTTCGCCAGCGCTACCAGACCGGCATGGAAGACCAGGTCGGCGCACTCGGACTCGCCCTGAACTGCGTGGTCCTGTGGAACACCTGGTACATCGACGCCGCCGTCAAAGCCCTCCACGCCGACGGGATGGAGCTGTCCGCCGAGATCCGGTCCCGGCTCAGCCCCCTGGTCTTCGAACACATCAACTTCCACGGGTCGTACCCGTTCGTCCGGCCAGGGTTGGCCGGAGACCTACGTCCCCTGCGTGACCCCGTCGAGGAGGAGCCGGGATAAGCCGCGTCTTCATCGACGTCACCCCGCGATCTCCTGTCGGCGCTGGCGGTAGGCGCGGACTTTGGCCCGATTGCCGCACTCCGCCATCTGGCACCAGGAACCGGAGCGGTTACGGGAGTGGTCGTAGAACGCCCATTGACACTGGGGGTTGGGACAGATCTTCAGCCGGGCCCAAGTTTCGTCGGCGTGGGCGGCGACGCTGAGCGCCAGGATCTGGCCCAGCACCCGATCGATGCCACTCGCCTCCGACAGAAGCTGCGGCGCGCCGTCCCGACCGAAACGCAACACGACACTGCTGCGCTGGACGGTTCGTTGCAGGATCTCGGGCACATCCTGGTCGAGGTCGCCCCCGCCCCCGTTCACGGCAGCCAGCCTGCGTAGCGCTTCTCGTAGGTCGACGGCACGGCGGCGGTCGTCGTCGTCCGGCGGGGCCTCGTCCCCGCGGACGAACGGGGTCGACTGTATCCAGTCACGCAGCCCGGCGGCGGTGAGCAGGCGGTCAACGCCCGTCTCGAGATCGTAGGTGTTGATGAAATCTCGGACCAGCTCCAACTCGCCCGGCGCGTCATGGCGCTTGCCTGTCATCGACATCCTCCGTTGCCAAGATCGATTGATGGGGTAGCTAAAGATCATGTTCGATGGCGCGGACCGCGTGCGCGACAAGTGCCACGCGGGGGCATCGCGCAGTCTTCCGATCGACTGCCAGGTGGTGCGCCGTCGGGGAACGTCCGCGCCTCGCCAGGGGCGGTTGGACCCGTCCAGTGGGACGCGCGAAGCTCGGAGCGATAACCACTCCATGTAATCATTTATGTCGTATAAGTAAAATTTTTACCCTAGATCTTCCAATGGTGTAACAAAAAGAAGTCAAATATGTGTTTTATGTCTCATTCAGATTCGCTCCGCTTAGGGTTGGCTACTACGCATGACACCGGCTAACCTCTTCACAGGTTACATCATCCTTGCTGGGGAGAGGGAACCGGACATGAGCGAAGATCGCGCTGGTTCGCCGGTCATGGTGAGCGGCCAAGCGGGAGGCGAAGAGCCCGTCGTGTTCCGCGGATGCTCCGAGTACGGCCCCGCGCAGATACACGCGGGTATCGGCGATCACGGCTACGGCGGTGCCTCGACTGGCATGAGGTTCGCCTGTTCCTCCGAGGGATCGCATCCCGCGGCGGGAGGACTCGTCGCCTTCTGCGAGCAGGTCGGCTGCGGTCATATGGAGCCCACGGCCGACCTGGGCGACCGGGAGTGCCGCTACTGCGGCACGGTGATGTCGGTGACTAGCCGGGTGGACCCGACGCGTTCGGTCACGCCCTCGCTTCGAGGGGAGCAGGGCGCATGAGCATCCTGGCTGCCGAGCCTGTCCACGCAGCCAATCGGGTACGGCCCCAGATCGCCTCCGGCCGAGGCATCTACCTGTACGACGAGGAGGGCCGGCGCTACCTCGACGGTTGTTCGGGCGCCGTCGTGGCGAACATCGGCCACGGCGTCACCGAGGTCAATGCGGCTATCGCCGCGCAGGCCGAGCAGATCGCGTTCGTGTACCGCACACAGTTCGACAACGCCCCGGCTGTTCGACTGCAGCGGCGGCTGGCCTCTCTCACCCCGGGTGATCTCGATGCGGTCACGCTGGTCAACAGCGGTTCCGAAGCGAACGAGGCGGCTATCCGGCTCGCCGTCCAGTACTGGCGGGCCGTGGGGCAACCGGGCAAGACGAGGATTCTGGCTCGCCGGACGAGCTATCACGGTATGACGATGGGTGCGCTGTCGCTGTCCGGGCATCCGCACCGCCGTGAGGGCCTCGAATCACTCCTGATCGACGTGCCGCGAGTGGTCTCACCGTATGCGTGTCCCCCCGGGCAGGGCCGCGAGTGGGCAGCCGACTGGGATCGCATGATCCGTGAGGTCGGCGCCGACCAGGTGGCCGCGGTGATCGTGGAGCCTGTGGTGGGCGCCGCCGGCGGCGCAATTCCGTCTCCGCCCGGCTACCTGCTCGAGCTGCGCACGATCTGCGACCGCCACGGGGTGCTTCTTATCGCCGACGAGGTCATGACGGGCCTTGGTCGGACCGGCGTCTGGTTCGCCTCCGCGGTCGACGGTGTCGTCCCCGACATCGTCACCGTCGGCAAGGGCATGAGTGCCGGTTACGCACCGATGGCAGCGATGATCACCCGTGTCGGGCTCGACCGGACGGTACGCGCCACAGGTACGGACCGGGTGTTCGGCCACACCTACAGTGGCAATCCCCTGGGCGCCGCCGCCTGTCTTGCGGTGCTCGACTACCTCGAAGACCATGATCTTCTGCTGCGTGCCCGGGAGGCCGGCAGCATTCTGCGCGAGGGGCTGCTGAGCCTCGCGCAGCGCCACCCCGCCATCAGCGACGTGCGCGGGCAGGGCCTCCTGCTCGGCATGGAACTCGCCGGCGTCGATGTCGGACCCCATGCCGCGCAGCGCCTCACCGACCTCGCATTCGACTGCGGCCTGCTGCTCTATCCAGCAGGCACCGACGAATCCCCCGACGCCGTGATCATCGCACCGCCACTAGTCATCGAGGACGGGCAGCTTGACGAGCTGTTGGGCCTCTTGGACGAGTCACTCACGCTCCTCGAGCAGTAGGTCCCCGCCCCATCCCATCCCACCCCGCAATGGAGGAAGACGATGGACCTGCAGTGGAACGACGAACAGCAGGAACTCCGTGACGGTTTCGCCGAGTTCGGCCGAAGGGAGGTCGCGGCCCGGGCGGACGCATGCTATCGGTCCGCGCGTTTCGACCAGGAATCATGGCAGGCGCTGGCCGACACCGGATTCTGGCGGCTACCCGTCCCCGTCGAGTTCGGAGGTGCCGGCCGTAGCTGGTGGGAGTTCGCCGCAGCGCTGGAGGGGCTCAGCTCCACCAGCACCGACCTGGGATTCCTGCTGTCGATCGTCGCGCACAGCGGCATCATTCGCGGCCTGGTCGACTTTGGCAGCGAGGCCCAACGGGAACGTTGGCTGGAGCGGTTGATGTCCGGCGCGGTCGGGGCGACCGCGATGACCGAGGACACCGGTGGCTCGGATGTTGCCCGGGTCGCGACCAAGGCCACCGCCGTCGACGGCGGCTACTTTCTCACCGGCGCGAAGCGACACATCACCAACGCCCCCGTTGCCGATATCGCGCTTGTCCTGGCCCGTATTCCCGAACTAGGCGCCAGCGACATCACCGTCTTCATCGTCGAACGAGGCCAGCCCGGCCTGAACGCCGGTGAACCGGAGGTGATGTTCGGCAACCCGACGAGTCCGACCGGACCGTTGGACTTCCACGAGGTCTTCATCGACACCAATGGTGTGATGGGAACTCCCGGCGACGGCCTGCAGACCATCTACCGGGTAATCGCGATGGATCGTCTGCTGTACGGCATCATTGCCGCCGCCTTCATCGAGCCGATCTTGGCCGAAACGCTGCTGTACGCCCGCAACCGCGACGCGTTCAAGGCACCGATCGCCGACCACCAGTATATCCAGGGCCGGCTGACCGACTTGCGGATCACCAGCGACACCGTCCGCGCCGTCTCCTACACCGCCCTCGACCAGCTCCTGTCCGGCCATCCCGCCGCGTCCGCCACCTGCTCGGTCGCGAAGATGCTCGCCTGCGAGGGGCTGTGCCAGGCGACACAGCACGCCATGGCGATCTTCGGGCATCGCGGCTACATGCTCGGTCCGATCACCCGTGCCGCCGCCGACGCACTCGGAACCCGCATCGCGGGCGGTACCAGCGAGATGCAGCGCAAGAACATCTTCAACCAGCTCCTGCGCCTGCACGACGCGAAGGAGGTCTCGCCGTGGCTCACCTCGGACCTCAGCCTGGCATGACCGCACAGCTGATCCATACGGTCGCCGAGATCGACTGCGCCGATCGTTGGGCCAACGAACTCCCCGTGCTCGCCACCCCGGTCCTGCTCTGGCTCGCCGAACTCGCGTGCATGGACGCGACCGCGACCGCGGTCGACGGCAGCCAGATGACCCTGGGGCTGAGCCACTCCAGCACCCACCTCGCCCCCACCCTGCTCGGCGACACCATCGTCATCAACGCCACGCTGACGAAGGTGGAAGGCGGAACCCTCGAGTTCACCGTGCACGCCGACGACTCGAACGACCGCATCTTGAGCGGCATCCACCAGCGCGCCGTCGTCGACCGCTCGCGCTTTCTGCGCCGACTCGAAAGCAAACGGGCCACGCACTCTCGCCAGGCCGTGGCGATCGCCGCTGACCATCCGGTTCCCACCGACCCCCGATCCGGAGGGCAACGATGACCACGATGACCACCGCGCCCGGTGACCGCAGCATCGGTGTGCTTGGCACCGGCTCCTACCTGCCCGAGGCGGCACGCGACAACGACGAGATCGCACGCCGCTACGGCGTCGACAACAACTGGATCATCCGCAAGACCGGTATCGCCGAACGCCGTATCGCCGCGCCCACCGAGGCCACATCGGACCTGGCCACCGCGGCCGGCCAGCGGGCCCTGGAAGCCGCCGGTGTCGACGCGGCCGACCTCGACCTGGTGGTCGTCGCCACCTCCTCGCCCGATCAGCCACAGCCCGCGACCGCCTG
Organism: Protofrankia sp. CiP1_Cm_nod1; assembly: GCF_920888515.1. GTDB lineage: Bacteria > Actinomycetota > Actinomycetes > Frankiales > Frankiaceae > Protofrankia. Next base: position 11,353 of record NZ_CAKKTM010000248.1, read on the forward strand.
CATCGTGCAGGCCAATCTCGGAGCGTCGCACGCCGCAGCCTTTGACATGAACGCCGTCTGCACCGGTTTCGTCTACGCCACCGCGGCCGTGGCCGCGATGATGCGCGGTACTCCCGGCATGCACCGAGCGCTGGTCATCGGCGCGGACACCTACTCCCGCATCCTGAACGATCAAGACAGGTCCACCAGCGTACTGTTCGGTGACGGTGCTGGCGCGGTGGTCCTCGGCCCGGTACCCAGCGGCTATGGCGTCCTCGCCAGCGATCTGAACGCCGACGGACGGCTCGCCGATCTCGTCACCGTCCCGGCGGGTGGCAGCCGCCAGCCTGTCTCACCCGAAGCTTTGGCGTCACGCAAGCACCTGTTCCACATGAACGGTCGCGAGGTGCGGCAGTTCGTCTGGCAGGTGGTCCCGGCGGCCGTCCTGGCGATACTCGCTGCCACCGACACCACCGTCGCCGACCTCGATCTCGTCGTACCCCACCAGGCCAACGGTGTCCTGGTCCGTGACTGCCTCGCCAGTCTCGACTTCGACGAGGACCGGGTGCACTACACCGTCGATCGCTACGGCAACACCGGCGCCGCATCCGTCGCCGTCACCCTTGACGATGCCGTCCGCGCCGGCCGCCTCGATGACGGTTCCACCGTCCTGCTGCTCGGTTTCGGAGGAGGCATGACATGGGGAAGTGTTCTCCTGCGCTGGCACGCCTGACCTGGCGGCCGGCCCGCGGCGCGTCGTCGCCGCGGGCCGGCCGCTCCCAGCGCCAGGTCGGGTTTCTCGCTGTCACCGCGGCGACCGTTCTGTGGGCGTTCGGCGCCACCGTCGCCGGCAAACTGTTCCGCGCCGGAGTCGCGCCCCTCGAGCTGGTGGAAGCACGCACCTACATCACCGCCGTGGGACTTGGCCTGTTCAGCTACCTCTGGCACGCCCGCGCCGGCGATCGGACCCCCACCAGCGAGAACCCCCCGCGGTTTAGACACACCCTCGTGTTCGGACTGGCCGTCGGCACCGCCAACGCCGCCCTGTTCCTGGCCATCGCGCGCCTACCTGTCGCCGTGGCGATCGTGCTGCAGAACATCGCTCCCGCCCTCGTCGTTCTGTGGACGCTGCTGGCCCAGCACAAGCGGCCATCGGCGACGGTGCCCATCGCGCTGGCCATCATGATCCTCGGGGTAGCGTTCGTCGCCGACCTTCCGGCCGCCGGAACCGGCCGGATCAGTCTGACCGGTCTCGCCTACGGCCTGCTGACCGCGGTCGCCGTCGCGTCGTTCTCTGTCCTCGGCGAAAGCTCCAGCCGTGCCTACGGCGCGGCTGCCTCCATGGCCCGAGCCTTCGCCGTCTCCGCACTCGCCTGGGTGATCATCCAGGCCCCGCAGGGCTGGCCACGCATCCTCACCGACACCCGCCATCTCCCCAACGTCCTGCTCGTCGGCATTCTCGGCACCCTCGTACCTTTCGTCCTGTTCTCGTGGGGTGTCGCCCGGGCGGGTTCGCAGGCGGCCTCCGCCGCCACCGCTCTCGAACCCGTCTTCGGTGTCGTCCTCGCATGGCTCTGGCTCGGTCAATCCCTCAACCTGCGTCAGCTCATCAGCGCAGCCGTTCTCATCGCGGCCGTCCTCTACCTGCGAACCCAGATGCCCCCTCCGCACGTCCCACCAGCCGTACAGCAACCCCCAACCCGAACGGCTCATCCATCCACCAGCCTGGGCGGCAACGAGGACCCCGATAGTGCACAGCGCACACCCAAGGCAACGACCGTCGCATATCCGAAGCAGCCGGTCCGACGGCCAGACAGCCAACCCGCCATGATCAACCGGCTGCTCCCTGGACGCCTTCAACGACCAGCGACACCGCGGCCACCCACCGACGATGATCTCAAGAGCGAAGGGCCGGAGACCCCCATACCACAGGAGTACAGGGATCCCACCGCCGATCCGGACGCATGATCATGACTATGGTGCGTCGTCTCATCCCCGTCGATGATCAGCGACAGCGAACAAGACGATTGCGCCTATTCCTACAACGGTGGCGCACCTCGCGCCCGCCTGGGCGCCTTTCGTAAGCCCCACCACGACGCCGATGACCACTGACACTGCCAGGATCAGGACGGCGAGGCCACGCAGGCGGCCTGCGGACCACATATCTCGGTTGTTGTCAGCCACGACACCAATGGTGATATTTTTCCTGTCTGCGGTCACCCGGTTACGGCATGTCGGCGAGAGCCGGGCAACCCCGGCCGGCCCAGGGGCGAGGACAGGCCCACGAACCGACATCACCCCGCGTCAAGATCGCCCCACCGCCGCCGCGCCGTCGAACTCCTCCCGGCGACTTCTGACCCGGGCACCGAGACAGACAAGATCAATTCTTAGCGTTCAATCCTGCGGAAATCTGCGCCTCACCCGGAACGAGTGTGTAAGTGGCTGCTGGAGCAGCCACTTACACACTCGTTAACATGATCGCTTTTGTTTCCGTATCCCGTTTCGGGATACGGTGGATCTTGGTCGGTGTTTTTCCGGATGGGGTTCGTGGCCTGCGGAAACGCTTGAAGGCCGCTGTCCGTTGCGCGACCGCTTGAGCGGCCTTCGGACGGCGGCCCACGGTCACAGGTCGTTGCCGGCGTAGGAGAGGTTGAAGCTTTTATTGGTCAGGGGGAAGTCGGGGACGATGGTGTCCGCCAGGGCGATGGGCAGGGCGGGCCAGTTGAAGAAGGACGGGTCGACGACCTTCACCCGGGCCAGGGTACGGTCGGGTGCGAGCTCGACACGGGTGGTGATGGTGCCGCGCCAGCCCTCGACGATGCCCACGCCCGAGGCGATGCCCGTCCCCGAACCGGCACCTACGCCCGGGCCCACGTCCGGACCGCCCGGGCCCACACCCGCACCGGGGCCGGGGAGCCGGCCGGTGGGGCCCAGGCCCGAGCCTGGATCCGCGTCCGAACCGGGCTTCAGGAGCGGACCAGGCCGGCCGGGGAGGTCGTCCCGGCCGGCCCCGGACGCGGGCCCGGGAGCGGACGCCGGCCCGGGTCCGAGACCGTGGGCGGACCTGGACGCGGGCCCGGGAGCGAGCTCGGCGCGCGTGACGCCGGAGGTCAGGCCGGCGGCGAGCGTCTCGACGAGGGCCAGGGAGACGTCGATCTCCTCCGCCCGGATGAGGAAGCGGGCCAGCACGTCCCCGCTGGTGTGCACGGGGACGGTGAGGGCATCGCCGTAGTCGAGGAACGGATGGGCCTGCCGGGCGTCCACCCGTACGCCGCTGGCCCGGGCGACGTAGCCCAGGCAGCCCAGGTCGCGGGCGGCGCGGCCGTCGAGGCGGGCGGCGCCGGCGAAACGGTCACGTACGGTGCTGTGGCCGAGGGCGAGGGCGACGATGTCGCGGATGTCGTCGCCGATCGCGCGCATGCGGGCCGGATCCGGCAGGGCGCGGACGGCGGCGCCGCCGGGGACGACACCCCCGCGCAGCAGCCGGTGCCCGGTGACCTCCTGGTTGAGGCGCAGCAGCTGTTCGCGGACGCGCTGGGCCTGGGCGTTGAGGATGCCGTGACCGACGTCGTTGCACAGCGCGCCGAGGTCGGCGACGTGGTTGTGCAGCCGTTCGAGCTCGAGCAGGAGCGCCCGGGCGCGCCGGGCCGGCTCGGGGACGGCGGTGGCGGTGGCCTCCTCGACGGCGAGGCAGTAGGCCAGCGCGTGGCCGACGGCGGTGTCCCCGCTGATCCGTTCGGCCAGCGGCAGCCCCCGCGCCACGTCCCGCCGCTCGAAGAGCTTCTCGATGCCCTTGTGGACGAACCACAGCCGGGCCTTGAGCTTGAGGATGGTCTCGCCGACGACGGAGAAGCGGAAGTGGCCGGGCTCGATCAGTCCGGCGTGCACGGGCCCGACCGGGATCTCGTAGACGCCGTCGCCCTCGACGGTCAGGAACGGGAAGGGGCCCTCGGGCTCGGCGAACGGCGGCGGCGGGCCGGCGTCGGGCCGCATCGGATACCAGCCGCGGGGCCAGTGCGGGTGGCGCACCAGCCGGCGGGGCAGCGGATGGTTCAGCGGGACGATGCCGTGCAGGTCACGCATCTCGCGCTCGAACCGGCCGGCGGGGAAGGACAGGTGGGCGAGGCTCGGCAGCGCCGGGGTGTCCGGGTCGAGGCGGACGTGCAGTTCGACGCGGGAGTCGGGCGGGCCCTTGACGAACAGGTACACCACCCGGATGGCCGGGCCGCCCGGGGCGTCGGCGCCGTCGTGGTGGGCCGCGGCCAGGGCGAGGCGGTGGCCGTCGGCCAGCATCTCGCGGACCCGCCGGGGCAGTTCGGCGATCCCAGTGTCGATCATGGTCCGAGTGGTGTGGCCGTCACAGGAGGTATGGCCGCTGTGACCGGTGCGCGGCCGGTCGGGACCGGAGCCGGGGCGGGAGGTCGGGTCGGGACGCATGGGTGTCAGGGCCCTCCGGTGATCGCGGCGGCGGTGGACAGCAGGCTGCTCAGGGGGACGTCGCTGACGCCCAGGGCGGCGCAGGCCGCCAGCCCGACGGCCAGCGGCACCCACACCGCGGCACCGAACCGCACCGGCACGGTGACAGCGGTGCCGCCGTCCTGAACGGGCGCGGCGGCGATGCCACCGCCGTGCCGGGCCGGCATGGCGGTGGCGGCATCCTGGTCCGGCATGGCGGTCGTGGTGCCGCCGTCATGTACCGGCACGGCGACGGCAGCACCGTCCTTCTGGACCGGCGTGTCTTTCTGGACCAGCGTGGCGGCGGCGCCGCCGTTCTGGCCGGGGGCGGGGCCCAGCAGCATGTGGGCGGTGCGGGCGGTCATCGCCGCGAACGCGGCCAGCACCAGCACCAACGCGGCGGCGGTCGCCCAGCCCAGCCCCGCGGGCCCGGTGAAACCGGCGCGGGCGATGGCCAGTTCGGAGGCGAACAGGCTGAACGGCGGGAAGCCGAGCAGCGCCAGCACGGCCAGGCCGAACGCGGCGGCGAGGACCGGCGCCTGGCTCAGCAGCCCGCGGACCCGGCCGATGCGGGTGGTGTGCCGCAGGTGCAGGATGTGCCCGCTGGAGCAGAACGCGACGCTCTTGGCCAGCCCGTGGCCGGCGATGTGCAGCAGCACCGCGGAGATCGCCAGCCGGGTGCCGGTGGCGGCGCCGAGCGCGATCAGGCTCATGTGTTCCATGCTGGAGTAGGCGAGCATGCGCTTGTAGTCACGTTGGCCGAGCAGCAGGGCGGCGGCCAGCGCGAGGGTGAGCACGGCGGCGCCGGCGAGCAGGGTGCGGGCGAACCCGGGGCCCAGTGCCACGTCCGCGATCACCTTGTAGCGCAGGATCGCGGTGAAGGACACCGCCAGCAGCACCCCGGACATCAGCGCCGACACCGGCGCCGGGGCCTGGCTGTGCGCGTCGGGCAGCCAGGCGTGCAGCGGCACCAGCCCGGCCTTGGCGCCGAACCCCAGGATGACCAGGGCGATACCCATCCGGGTGACGTCCGGATCCAGCTCGTGCGCCCGGGCGACGAGCACCGGCCAGTCCAGGGCGGAGGCTTCCGAGATGCCGGCCTGCCGGGCAGCGTAGTAGATCAGGATGGTGCCCAGGAAGGCCAGGGCGATCCCGGCGGAGCAGATGACGACGTACTTCCAGGCGGCCTCGACCGAGGCGCGGGTCCGCCGGTGGCCGACGAGGAAGGCGGTGACGATGGTGGTGGCCTCGATCGCCACCCACAGCACGCCGAGGTTGGCCACCAGGACGGCGACGGCCATCGCGGCCAGGAAGGCGTGCACCAGGATGCCGTAGCGGCGCGCGCCGCGGGCGTCGGTGTGCCCGGCGGCGTTCTCCGCCGCCAGGTAGGCGGGGCTGGCCGCGCAGGCGAGGACCGCGACCGCGCCGATGACCAGCAGGATCCACGCGGACAGGGCGTCGGCGCGGGCCAGCCCGCCGTAGCCGGTGACCGGCCCGTGCCCGGGGACGCGGACGGCCAGCACGACCGCGCAGCCCAGGATCGTGGCGGGGGAGACAAGACCCGCCCAGGCGGTGGCCGGCCGCCAGCCGAGCACGGCGTAGCCGGCCGCGGTGGCCAGCGCGGCCGCGACCGGGGCGGTCAGCAGCAGCGTGGCGGCGACGGACGTCGTGCCGGCGGGTGCCGCGGCGGCGAAGGCCGAGGCGGCGGACGCGGACGTTGCGGCGGCGGGTGCCAAGGCGGCGGACGTTGCGGCGGCGGATGTTGCGGCGGCGAAGGTCATCAGTCGTGCAGCTCCCGCAGGTCGTCGATGTCGGTCCCGCCGAAGGTGGCGTGTATCCGGGTCGTGAGGATCTGCAGGACCAGGACGGCGAGCAGCACGTCGAAGGAGACCCCGAGTTCGACGATGGGCGGCACGCCGGAGGTGGCCAGGAAGGCCACGGCGGTGATGCCGTTGTCCAGCAGCAGGAACCCGACCGCCTGGGCGAGTGCGCGGCGCCGGGTGACCAGGGTGAAGAAGCCGATGAGGACCACGGCCAGGCCGACCGGCAGCGCCCGGGTCGCCGGGCTGGGCGCCAGCTCCACCAGCGGGCGGGCCGCGGCGTAGGCGAGCAGGGTCAGCGCCGCGGCGGTCAGCAGCGAGGCCGCCACGTTGACCAGCGGCTCGGTCTCCCGGGTCTCCCCGCTGGTGGCCAGCACCCGCCGCATCAGGTACGGCAGCACCCCGGCGCGCAGCACCAGGATGCCGACGGCCACGGCCAGCAACTCGAACCGGTGCTCGTGGATGCCGGACAGGGCGGCGATGGCGGCCAGCGCCACCCCCTGGACGGCGAACAGGCGCACGAACGCGGTCAGTTCGCGGCGCCACAGCACCAGCACGGCGGCAAGCAGGAACACCCCGCAGGCCAGGTCGAGCAGCTGGGTGTACGTACCGGTGCTCATCGTGGCCCACCCTGTGCGGGGCGGCGAGGTGCGGGGCGGCGAGACAGGATCATGGGCGGGCTCAGTTTCCGGGTAGGAAGAACGAGGCGCCGACGGCGAGCAGCGCGAGCAGGAAGGAGCCGGTGAGCAGCTCGGGCACCTTGAACAGGCGCATCTTCGCCCAGAACACCTCGGCCGCGGCCAGCCCGGCGCCGAGCAGGGCGACCTTCCCGGCGAAGAGCGCCAGCGCCAGCGGCAGGGCCGCCGCCGCAGTGCCGGTGGCGATCCCCCAGGGGACGAACAGGCTGGTGAGCAGGCCCAGCAGCACCGTCAGCCGCATCTGGGCGCCGAGCTCGATCAGGGCGAGATCCGGGCCGGCGTACTCCAGGATCATCGCCTCGTGGATCATCGTCAGTTCCAGGTGCGTGGACGGGTTGTCCACCGGCAGCCGGCCGGTCTCGGCGAGGGTGACCACGGCCAGGGCGACACCGGCCAGCAGGCTGGCGGGGGAGGCCAGCCGGGCCGGGTCGTGGACGCCGTGCGCGACGATGGTGGGCAGGTTGGTCGACCCGGCCGGGATCGACAGCGCGACCACCGACAGCAGGATGGTCGGCTCCACCAGCGCGACCACGGTCATCTCACGGGACGCGCCCATGCCCCCGAAGGCGGTCCCGGTGTCCAGGCCGGCCAGCGCCAGGATCACCGTGCCCAGCGCCAGCAGCGTCACCACGACGAGCAGGTCCGCGCTGTCACGCACCGGGGTGGCGGTGGACGCCAGCGGCACCAGCGCGGCGACCACGAGGGTGGTGGCGACCAGCAGCAGCGGCGCCAGCCGGAAGGCCGGGCCGGTGCCCACCGGGGTGATGGGCTGCTTGCGCAGCAGTTTGCGCAGGTCCCGCCATGGCTGTCCGACGCCGGCGCCGGCGCGTCCCTCCATCCGGGCCCGCACCTGCCGCATCAGCCCGGTCAGCAGCGGCGCCCCGGCAACCACGACGACGATCTGGGCGAGTACCGCCACCGTCCCGACCGCGCTCACCGGGTCACCGCCAGCACCAGCAGGACGGCGACCAGCCCGCAGAACCCGTAGCCGAGGTAGCGGTGCACACTGCCGTTGGCCAGCTTCCGTGCGGACACACCCGCCCCGGCCAGCGCCGCCAGCACCGGCCGGTACAGGCGGTACTCGATCCGGTCCGGGATCCTCCGCTGGAAGCGGACCCGTTCGACCAGGTAGGCCGATTCACGGGTCGGGGTGACGTCGACGTCCTGCTCGGGCGCGAGCACGTCGTCGAACACACGCTGTAACGGTTCGGCGAACGAGGTGGCCGTGTACTGCATGCGGGCGCTCGGCGCGCCGCCGCCGCAGTCCCACAGCTCGGCCCCGACACGACGGGGGTGGCGCGTAAGCAGGCGCGTCGCCGTCGCCACGGCGAGTATCGCGGCCGCCAGCGCCGCCGCCACCCACAACGGCGACAGCGTCGTGGCAAGCCGGTCCAGCCGGACGTCCACCCCGCCGCCGGGCAGCGCCCGCCCGACGTCCGCCCCGGCCGGGCCGGGGCCGGCCGCCCCGGCTGGCCCGACGGGCCCGGTCACACCC
>NZ_CAKKTM010000249.1 GCF_920888515.1 Protofrankia sp. CiP1_Cm_nod1
GCGTCGGACAGGCCGCCGGCCAGTGTCCCCGGGACCAGCGCCAGGGCGGCGCAGCCGGCGGCGAGCAGCCCCATCCCGGCGAGCATGACCGGGGGGCTCTCCCGCGCCGAGGCGGCCTCGGCGCCGCGGGGGCGGGCGAAGAACCCCACCCCGAGCGCCTTGACGAAGGTGGCGGCGGCCAGCCCCGCGGACAGCGCGATGGCGGCGACCGCCAGCGGCAGCGCCACCGCGCTGGCCGTCCCCGGCACCCCCAGCCCGTGCACGAGCGACTCCAGCAGCAGCCACTCGCTGACGAACCCGTTGCCCGGCGGCAGCGCCACCGCCCCCAGCGCACCCACCGCGAACAGCCCGGCCGTCACCGGCATCCGGGCCCGCAGCCCGCCCAGCGCGTCCAGGTCACGCACGCCGGTGGCCCGCAGCACCGACCCGGCCGCGCAGAACAGCAGCGCCTTGAACGCGGCATGGTTGACCACGTGCAGTAACGCGGCGGCGAGCGCCAGGGCGGCGAGGGGCCGTTCCCCGGCGGCGGCGAACATCCCCGCCGCACCGGCGCCGATCAGGACCAGGCCCATGTTCTCGCTCGTCGAGTACGCCAGCAGCTGTTTGACGTCGGTGGCCATCGCCGCCTGCAACATCCCGTACACCGCCGAGACCGCCCCGGCGGCCAGCAGCACCAGCCACCACCAGCGCGGCCCGCCCCCGAGCAGGTCGAACCCGACGCGGATCACCCCGTAGACGCCCAGGTTCACCATGGCCGCGCTCATCAGCGCCGAGACGTGGCTGGGCGCCTGCGGATGCGCCCGCGGCAGCCAGGCGTGCAGCGGGACCGTGCCCGCCTTGGACGCGAACGCGGCAACCGCCAGCACGAAGACCGTGCTACGGACGGCCGGCGGCACCTCGCCCGCGCCCGCGCGCAGCGCAGTGAACGTCTCACCGCCGGCGCGGGCCGCGAACAGCGCCAGGGCGATCAGGAGCGCCACCAGGCCCAGATGCGTCATCACCGCGTACCACACCCCGGCGTCGCGCACCGCGGCCCGCGACCGGTGCTCGGCCAGCACCAGCAGCAGCGAGGTGACCGCCATCAGCTCCCACAGCAGCAGGAAGGACGACACGCTGGACGCCGCCGGCACCAGCAGCAGCGTGGCCGCGAAGACGGGTAACACCGCCTGCACCCCGCGGGCGGACACCCCGTGCCCGGTGTAACCGATCCCGTAGAGCGCCACCGGCGCCACCACCGCGCCGGAGACGGCCATGAACAGCCCCGAAAGGGCGTCCACCGTCAGATGCACCCCGGCCAGCGGCAGCAGGCCGGGCAGGCTCGCCGACCACGGCGCGCCACCGCCGCTGGTGCCGCCGCCACCGGCGAGCGCCGCGAGCCCGGCGGTGAGCCCGGCCACGCCGACCCCGGCGGTGCACACCCCCACCAGAGCCGGCCGCACCCGCTCGGGGGTGAACGCCCCGGCCACCGCCCCGACGCCGGCCAGCCCGGTGGCGGTGGCCAGTGCCGGCCCGACCAGACCGCTCACTGGCGAGTCACGGTGCGTAGCGCGGCCACGATCGCGTCCGGCTCCGGCGGGCAGCCCGGCACCTGCAGGTCCACTGGCACCACGTCGGCCACCGAGCCCTGCACGCCGTAGCCGCCGGCGAACTCCCCGCAGTTCAGCGCGCAGTCACCCACCGCTATCACCAGCCGGGGCCGTGGTGTCGCCTCCACCGTGCGGCGCAGCGGCTCGGCCATGTTGCGCGTCACCGGCCCAGTGACCAGCAGCACGTCCGCGTGCCGGGGTGACGCCACCACGCGCGCCCCGTACCGCTCGGCGTCGTACACCGGGCCGAACGCGGCGGCAATCTCGATCTCGCACCCGTTGCAGGACCCGGCATCGACGCATCGCACCTGTACCGAGCCGGCGAGCCCGCGGGCCGCCGGTGGGCACTCCGCCCGCGGCGCCGGCGGGGCCTGTTCGGCCACCCGCCCGGTGTCGCGGATCTTACGCAGCAGATTCACCACATGCTCCTGATGTTCGGTGACGACGTCCTTCCTGGTGAGCGGAAGGTGACCAGACGTTGCGTCGGGTGCTGTACGTGCTGTTTCGGAGCAACCGACGACGCCGCGATCCACACCGTCACGCGCCGTGCTGCCACGGCACGATCGGTGCTGCCGCGGTCCACACCGTTGTGATCTGCGTCCGCGACCCGTGTCGCCATGACCTGTGTCAACACGCTTCGCGCCGCCATGGTCATGCCGTCGGTGGATGGTGCGTCCGTCGGGCCGCAGTCACCCCGTGGGCCGCGTCTCCCCCGCATGCAGACACGGCCTCACGTACGGCACGCCGACCTTACCAATTGCAAACATTAGCAACTGAAGGAGATGCCAAGAGCCGCCGGTACCCCCGCCGTCCACCGTCCGCCGAACCCTGGCCCGGCAGGCCTGTCCGGATGATGTTCCGCGTCGCGGGGATGCCTTGACCTCGACCGCGGTTGAACTCCCAGCATGATCATGTTTTTCCGGCGGATCGGAGAGGGGATTTTTATGATCATGAAGGAGTATTCCGAGCGGGAGCTTGCCTCCCAGCCCATCGGCTACTGGAGCGGTGAGGCGTACCGCGCGGTGGTCGGGCGCATCCGTACGGAGCTGGCCACGGAAGATCTCACCCAGCCGCACTGGTGGACGCTCAACCATGTCGCCGGTGCCCCCGGCGCGTGGAGCCGGGCGAAGCTCGTCGAGCGACTGGCCCCGTTCGACGATCTCGGAATCGATTTCGACGACGTCTTCGACGATCTGATCACCCGAGGATGGATGACGGAGGACGCCTTGACGCGCTCACTGGCGCTGACCAGAGTTGGGGAGGCTGGGCTGCTGCGCGCCAGGGAGCGCACCGCGCGCGCTCACGGACAGACGCACGAAGGCATCGCAACGGCCGACTACGTGACGGCACTCAACGTCCTGCGCCGCATGATCGATAATCTGGGCGGCAACAGCGACCTTCCCTGATCCCCTCGATAACCAGCTTTCCCAAGGAAAGCCCTGGTCAGCCCCACGCTATATCACTCAGCCGTACCTTCGTACCGCCGGCAAGCGAGGATCGTCAGTCGTGGATGACGTCGTCGATGGTGGTCGCGGTGCCCACGCGGCGTAGCCAGACATCCAGCTGGGCCAGGTCGGCGCAGGCCATGATCCGCTCACGGACCGCCTCGGGCACCGG
>NZ_CAKKTM010000250.1 GCF_920888515.1 Protofrankia sp. CiP1_Cm_nod1
CTTCCCCGGCTCGCGCGCGGGCCGCTGCCCGGCCGGGCCGGCGGGGCCGGCGGTGAGCGGGGGAGCGCTGCTGGTCGCCGGGACGGCGTCGGACGCGGGCAAGAGCGTCGTCACCGCCGGGCTGTGCCGCTGGCTCGCCCGCGAAGGCGTGCGGGTCGCGCCGTTCAAGGCGCAGAACATGGCGCTGAACTCGGTGGTGACCGCGGACGGCGCGGAGATCGGCCGGGCCCAGGCGATGCAGGCCGCCGCCGCCGGGGTCGAGCCGGAGGCGGCGATGAACCCGGTGCTGCTCAAACCCGGCAGCGACCGGCACAGCCAGCTCGTCGTGCTGGGCCGCCCGGTCGCCGAGGTCGACGCGCTGGGCTACCGCCCGTACAAGGCGCGGCTGGCCGGCATCGTCGCGGACTGCCTGGCCGACCTGCGCGGCCGGTTCGACGCGGTGATCTGCGAGGGCGCCGGCTCCCCCGCGGAGATCAACCTGCGGGACACCGACATCGCGAACATGGGCCTGGCCCGGGCCGCGAACCTGCCGGTGCTCGTCGTCGGCGACATCGACCGCGGCGGGGTGTTCGCCGCCCTGTTCGGCACCCTCGCGCTGCTCGACGCCGGCGACCAGGCGCTGGTCGCCGGCTGGATCGTCAACAAGTTCCGCGGCGACCCCCGGCTGCTCGAGCCCGGGCTGCGCCAGCTCGAACGGCTCACCGGCCGTCCGGTACACGGGGTGCTGCCGTGGCGCTCCGGGCTGTGGCTGGACGTCGAGGACTCCCTGGACCTCGCCTCCTATCCGGCCTCCTACCCGGCCCACCCGGACGCCGGCAGCGCCGGCACACCCAACGCTGCCGACACCCACAGTGACGAAACTGCCGCCGACGGTACCGGTAGTACCGGCGGCAGCAGCACCAACAGCTACCCGGGGGACGTCCTGCGGGTGGCGGTGATCCGGCTGCCGCGGCTGTCCAACATCACCGACATCGACGCGCTGCGGGCCGAGCCCGGGGTGCTGGTGGGCTTCGCGACCCGCCCCGACGACCTCACCGACGCCGATCTGGTGGTCGTCCCCGGAACCCGGGCGACCGTCGACGACCTCGGCTGGCTGCGCCGGCGCGGCCTGGACGCCGCCCTGCGCGCCCGGGCCGCGCGGGGCCGGCCGGTGTTGGGGATCTGCGGCGGCTACCAGATGCTCGGCCGGCGCATCGACGACCCGGTCGAATCCGGCGCCGGGACGGTCGACGGCCTCGGCCTGCTGCCGGTGACCACCGCCTTCGCCCCCGACAAGCTGCTCGGCCGCCGTATCGGGACGACCCCCGACGGCCTGACCGTGACCGGCTACGAGATCCGCCATGGCCGGCTCACCGTCCACGACACCGGGCCGGTCGCGGCGTCGGCGGGTGGGTCGGCGAGAGGGGCGGTCGGGGGATCGGCCGCCGAGCCGTTCGCCGCGGACGGGGTGCGGGCCGGCGCGGTCGCCGGCACGAGCTGGCACGGGCTGCTGGAGAACGACGAGTTCCGCCGGGTGTTCCTCATCGACGTGGCGGCCCGCGCCGGGCGCTCGTTCACCCCGGCCCGCACCTGTTTCGCCGACGTCCGCCGCCGCCGCCTGGACGCCCTCGGCGACCTGGTCGCGGACCATCTCGACACCGCGGCCGTCCGCCGGCTGCTCGAGGGCGGCCCGCCGGCCGGCCTGCCCTTCGTCCCGCCGGGAGCACCGAGGTGACAGCGGCCCCACGGCCGGCCGCCGGGCGCCGCGCGGACGGCCGCCCACCGGCCGTCCGGAGAAATGACCGTTATGGCCGGCTCGACGTGATCCGGAACGGCTGTCGTTCGTCCCGGCCGGCGCGCCGGCCGATGATCGGCTCGTCCTGGCCTGTCGGTAATCCGTCGGCGGGGATCCGCTCATCTGTTTCCCGTCACAGCGTCAGGCGCTGTATACCGGTCTGGCCGGGACGAGCAGGATCCGCGGGAGTGGTCAGGCCTGCCCGGGTAATGACCATCCGGGCGGGCGGAAGGCCCGGAAGAGGCGCCGAAGTCGGAACAGGCTCTCAAGGGGGTACCGAGCTTGTCGAACGACCCGTGGTGGCGAAATCCCAATATCGTCATTCCCTCCCTCGTGGCTGTGCTGACGGCGGTGCTGGGGCCGCTGGTGGCCCTGGCCCTCACCGGCAGCGGGACGGTGCAGCCCCCGCCGCCGCCCCCGCCCTCGACCTCGCCGTCCACCAGGACACCCGCACCCACGCCCACGCCGACCAGGAGCCACACGCCGAGCCCGGTCCGTACGACGCCGACGTCCCGGCCGCCGTGCACGCCGGGGACGGCCTCGCCGGCCCTTGACACCGATCAGGCGGCCGTCTGCGCGCTGCTGAGCAGCAGCAAGATCGATCGTCGCTCCTGCTACAGCCGTCCCGACCTGGAGTCGGTGGCCCCCTGGAACGCCCTGACCGCGATCACGTGCGAGACCGCCACGGACTCCACCAAGATCCAGTTCCTGCGCTACCGGACCGTCGCGGACCTGAACGCGTACCTGGACCGCGCCGCGGGCTCCGTCAACGGCCTGGGCAACTGCAAGGAGGGCCAGGAGGCGAACACCACCTGGTACCACTCGTCGGGCTCCGTCAAGGAGACGCTGGGCCGCAAGGTGTGCATCTTCCTGAAGGACGGCAAGTTCCAGATCAACTGGGCGTTCGACTCCGAGCGCGTCGTGGCGGTCCGGGAGGACCAGTCGGCCGTCTCCGTGGCCTCCTGGTGGGACAAGAACGCCTGCCTGCTCACATCCTGCTGACCGCGGGAAACACCGGTCGCGTGACGCGCGGCCCGGCCTGGGCCGACCATCCGCGTCCCGCTTCTGCCGGCTTATTGCCCGGCTCATTGCCCGGCTGGCCGTTCCCGTTGTTCCCGTTGTTCCCGTGTCCGCGGACGCCGGCCGGCAGAGGTGGGCGAGGGTGGGCGAGGGTGGCCGAAGAGCCCGGATCCGGCGGAACAGCCCCTGGCCCGTCCCGTCCGGCTACAGTGTGCCGTTGGTATGCCGTTGGTCGACCGGACTGTGAGGGTCAGCATGCGGTGGCAGGTCCGCAACGCCGGGCAGCGGCACGGCGGTGAGGTACCGGGTGCCGCGGAGGTACCGGGTGCCGCGCATGACAACGGCCCACGGGCCGCCACCCGGCCCGGCATGGACGACATCGGAGCCGGACGCGCCACCGGCCTCCCCCGGGAGATCGTTCTCTCCGACGGCTGCCTGGCCATCTCCTGAAACACCGACGTCCCACCCGGGACCAGGACGTCGACCACCTGGGTTCGCGTGCCGCACCCGTCCGCCGGCTGATCCTTTCTTCTCATCGGGAGTATCGACGTGACACCTCCTGGCAGCGAGCCGGTGATCGTTCTGCTGTCCACCGCCGACACCGAGCTGTTGGCGGCCCGGGCCAGCGGGATGCCGTGGCGGGTGGCGAACCCGGCCCGGCTCGCCGCCGACGGCGTCCCCGGCCTGCTGCGGGGCGCGGACGCGGTGGTCGTCCGGCTGCTCGGGGGGCAGCGGGCGTGGCCCGACGGGCTGGCGGCGGCGCTCGCCGCCGGGCTGCCCACGGTCGTCCTCGGCGGGGAGGCGGTGCCCGACGCCGACCTGATGCGCCGTTCCACCGTGCCGGCCGGCGTCGCCACCGAGGCGCTCGCCTACCTGGTGGAGGGCGGCGCGGCGAACCTCGCCGAGCTGTACCGCTTCCTCGCCGACACGCTGCTGCTGACCGGGTTCGGGTTCGCCCCGCCCACGCCGATGCCCGCCGCCGGGGTGCACGGCATGCGCGCGGCGAAGACGGACCGTCCCACCGTCGGTGTCGTGTTCTACCGGGCGCACGCGACGTCCGGGAACACCGCCTTCGTGGACGTGCTGTGCGACGCGCTGGAGGCGCGCGGGGCCAATGCCCGGCCGGTGTTCGCCGCCTCCCTGCGCGGGCTGGGCTCGGCGTCCGACGACGTCCTCCCGCTGCTGGCCGGGGTGGACGTGCTGATCGTGACGATGCTCGCGGCCGGCGGCACCCGCCCGGCGGACGCGTCCGCCGGCGGGGACGAGGAGGCCTGGGACATCGGCGCGCTCGCCGCGCTCGACATCCCCGTGCTCCAGGGCCTGTGCCTGACGTCGTCGCGGGCGCAGTGGGCGGGCAGCGACGCGGGGCTGTCGCCGATGGACGCGGCCATGCAGGTCGCGATCCCCGAGTTCGACGGCCGGATCATCACCGTGCCGTTCTCGTTCAAGGAATCCGGGCCGGACGGGGTGCCCGTCTACCTGGCCGACCCCGAGCGCGCCGCCCGGCTGGCCGGGACCGCCGCCCGGCTCGCCCGGCTGCGCCACGTCCCGAACGTCGAGAAGAAGATCGCGCTGGTGCTGTCGTCGTACCCGACCAAGCACGCCCGGGTCGGCAACGCCGTGGGCCTGGACACCCCGGCGTCCGCCATCCGGCTGCTGGCCGCGCTGCGGGCCGCCGGCTACGACCTGGGCGAGAACGGGCCGGGCGGACGGGGTGTCCCCACCGACGGGGACACGCTCATCCACACGCTCATCGCCGCCGGCGGGCACGACGTCGAGTGGCTGACCGAACAGCAGCTCGCGGCCGCCCCGGCACGGGTGCCGGCGGGCGTGTACCGGCGCTGGTTCGACGCGCTGCCGGCGTCCCTGCGCGAAGGGATGCTCCGGCACTGGGGCGATCCGCCCGGCAGCCTCTACGTCGACCCGCCCGTACTCACTCCCGGTGACGTTCCCGGCGGCTCCGGCGGCGGGAACGACCGGGGCGGCGCAGGCGGCGGGGGTGGCGGCCGGCCGCGGCCCGCGGACGGGCCGGAGCCCGCGATCGTGCTGGCCGCGCTGCGGTTCGGCAACGTCCTGCTCATGATCCAGCCGCCGCGCGGGTTCGGAGAGAACCCGGTGGCGATCTACCACGATCCGGACCTGCCGCCGTCCCACCACTACCTGGCCGCCTACCGCTGGCTGGACGAGGAGTTCGGCGCGGACGCGGTCGTGCACCTGGGCAAGCACGGCACGCTGGAGTGGCTGCCCGGCAAGGGCCTCGGCCTGTCGGCCGGGTGCGCGCCGGACGCGGTCCTCGGCGACCTGCCGCTGGTCTACCCGTTCCTGGTCAACGACCCCGGGGAGGGCACACAGGCCAAGCGCCGGGCGCACGCGGTCATCGTCGACCATCTGGTGCCGCCGATGGCCCGCGCCGACACCTACGGTGACATGGCCCGGCTGGAACAGCTCCTGGACGAGCACGCCACCCTGGCCGCGCTCGACCCGGCCAAGCTGCCGGCGGTCCGCGCCCAGATCTGGACGCTGATCCAGGCCGCCCAGCTCCACCACGATCTCGGGCTGGACGAGCGTCCCGGCGACGACGACTTCGACGACTTCCTGCTGCACGTCGACGGCTACCTCTGCGAGGTGAAGGACACCCAGATCCGCGACGGCCTGCACATCCTCGGCGACGTCCCGGCCGGGGACGCGCGGGTGAACCTGGTGCTGGCGATCCTGCGGGCGTCGCAGGTGTGGGGCGGCACGGCGGGGGCGCTGCCGGGCCTGCGGGCCGCGCTCGGCCTGGTCGAGGGCGGCGGTGCCGCGCGGGTGAAGGTCGACGGTTTCGAGGCGGCCGCCCGCGCGCTCGTCGCCGGCATGGAAGCCACCGGCTGGGACCCGGCCGCGGCGGCCAGGGTGTGCGCGGACGTCCTCACGGACAGTGTTCTTCCCACTGACGCTCTCCCATCCGGCGCCGCCCAGCCCGCCGCCGAGGAGAACGCGGGGAGCATGACCACGGGCAGCGGCAGCGCGGGGAGCAGCGGCAACACCGCCGCAGGCGCCGCCGGCAACGCCCTCGCCGAAGCTCCCGGCACCGTCGAGGGCATCGGAGCCACCGGAGCCACCGGGGACGCCGAAGCGGCCGAAGACACCGGGACAACCGGCGGCGGCGAGGCTGGCGGCGGCGAGGCTGGCGGCGGCGAGGCTGGCGGCGGCGCCTGCGGCCCCGGGTACGCCGAGGTCGAACGGGTGCTCGCGTTCGCCGCCGCCGAGGTGGTGCCGCGCCTGGACCGGACCTCCGACGAGATCACCAACGTGCTGCGGGCGCTGGGCGGCGGGTTCGTGCCCCCCGGGCCGTCCGGCTCGCCCACCCGGGGGCTGGTGGGCGTGCTGCCGACCGGGCGGAACTTCTGCTCGGTCGACCCGAAGGCGATCCCGTCCCGGCTGGCCTGGGAGACCGGCCGGGCGCTCGCCGACTCGCTGCTGGCCCGCCACCTCGCCGACACCGGCTCCTACCCGGCCTCGGTGGGCCTGACCGTCTGGGGCACCTCCGCCATGCGCACGCAGGGTGACGACATCGCGGAGGTGCTGGCGCTGCTCGGCTGCCGTCCGACCTGGGACGACGCCTCCCGACGGGTGACCGGTTTCGAGGTGGTGGCGCTGGCTGAGCTCGGCCGGCCCCGGGTGGACGTGGTGGTGCGGATCTCCGGTTTCTTCCGGGACGCCTTCCCGCACGTGATCGCCCTGCTCGACGACGCGATCACCACCGTCGCCGGGCTCGACGACGAGGCCGACGCCGACAACCTGCTCGCCGCGCACGTCCGCGCCGACCTCGCCCGCGACGGCGCCGCCCACGGCGACCGGCGGCGGGCGACCAGCCGGATCTTCGGCTCGAAGCCAGGGGCGTACGGCGCCGGCCTGCTGCCCCTGATCGACTCACGGGAGTGGCGTTCGGACGCCGACCTCGCCGAGGTGTACGCGGTCTGGGGCGGCTACGCCTACGGCCGCGGCCTCGACGGGCGTCAGGCCCGCGCCGACATGGAGCAGGCGTTCCGCCGCATCCAGGTGGCGGTGAAGAACGCCGACACCCGCGAGCATGACCTGGTCGACTCCGACGACTACTTCCAGTACCACGGCGGGATGGTGGCGGCGGTGCGGGCGCTCACCGGCGCGTCCCCGGCCGCCTACATCGGCGACAGCGCCGTACCGGACGCGGTGCGCACCCGCACCCTGCGGGAGGAGACCCACCGGGTCTTCCGCGCCCGGGTGGTCAACCCGCGGTGGATCGCGGCGATGCGCCGCCACGGCTACAAGGGCGCGTTCGAGCTGGCCGCGACCGTGGACTACCTGTTCGGCTACGACGCCACCGCCGGTGTCGTCCAGGACTGGATGTACGAGTCGCTGGCCGCCTCCTACGTCTTCGACCCGGAAACCCGCGACTTCATGCGGGCGTCCAACCCGTGGGCGCTGCGCGGCATCGCCGAACGCCTGCTGGAGGCCGCCGACCGCGGCCTGTGGGAGAAGCCGGACCCCGCCACCCTCGACGGCCTCCGCCAGACCTACCTCGACCTCGAAGGCGACCTCGAAGGCCCCGGCGAGAACACCTGACCGGATACCGCCGGCGGGAACACCCGGCACCGGCCCGGCTCCCGCCCCGGGCTGGTCGCCGGCCATGCACCGGCGGCCGTTGCCACGCGGGAGAATGGTGGCCACAGATGGGCCCGCGGGCCGCCCGGTGTCGTGGGCGGCCCGCGGATTTCTCTCCCCGTCGTCCGGCGGAAAGGTGCCGGTGCGCGCCGGCGGTCTCAGGCACGATGTCCCGGCCGTGGGATTCCTGCGGGCGCCGTCATGGCCGGCATGAGCCAGCCGGCGGCTGACTGTCCCACCGGCTTTCCCGGCGGACGAACGGGGTCGTTCACCCGGCTCCCGTCACCATGGGGCCGGTGACTCCCACCTACTTGCAGGACTTGCCCTGCACCTACTTGCAGGACTTGCCCTGCACCTACTTGCAGGATTTGTCCTGTGCCTACTTGTAGGACTCGTCCTGGTGGAACTTGCCGTGCCCGTCGTACCAGCCATGGCCGTCGTACCATTTGCCGTGGTCGTACCAGCCATAACCGTACCAGTCGTGGTCGAATTTCTTGTGGTCGAAGTCCTTGAAACCATATGACTTGAAGTCGTACTTACCGTAGTCGTACCCGCTCCCGTACGACTTGTCGAAATGGCCCGTTGACGGAGCCGCCTGCGCGGCCGCCGGGGCGACCAGGACCGCAGAGAGGGCCACGCCCACCGCGGGCAGCAGGTACAGGGGCTTTTTCACGAGCTTCATGTCGTTTCCCTTCATGGTCGGCCGGTAAGCCGCTGGCTTCAGGAACCGGCGCCTTGCTCCAGGATGCCCGGCCGCCGTGTGATGGTAAACATTGCCATCTTCACCCGTTTTTCTGACGGGGCGTGACAGTGGCGGATGCGGTTCCGCCGGCCGGCCGTTAACATTTCCGCCCCATCCGTCCCGGCGCACGGTCCCGGAAGCGGCCGGAGAACCACCGGCACCGGTGCCCCGCGAAAGCATCGGCTAATACGATGGCGGCCCGCCGCCCACCGGGCGGGAACTGTCCGGATTCTCCGCCCGGTTCACACCACCACACATCCCCCCGGCCCCGGCGGTGGCGGTGGCGGTGGCGTCGCACGCCCACCGCGCCCGGAGCTCACCCGACGGGGTCCGGCGACGGGAGCAGACCATGGTCACAGGTGCGGGGACGGGTGAGGACGGCGCCCGGTTCCAGCTCGTCCTCCCCGCAGCCGGATGGAGTAGGTGGCACCGCGTGGCTGGACCGCGTGACCGGTTCCTACCCGGTGGACGGCTGGGAGGGGCGGGCCGGCCGGCGGCCGCGGCGGCGTGGACGCGGGGTGACGCCCGGCTCGCGGGTGCCGCGGTGGTCGAGCATGAGGGCGAACGGGCGGCCGGGCGCCTGCCCGGCCATCGCGCGCTCCACACGGGCGAGAAGATCGTCGAAACGCGACGCGCGCAGGACCTCGGCGGAGGGCAACACCGCCCACCATCTGTCACCATCGGCGCTCTGGCCGAATATGACCACCGGCGGCTCTGTCATGACGACAACATTGCCGGTCGTCCGCGGACGACCGGCGGCAACAGAGTGAACATACGGTTACGTACAGCCAGGCGACTGGATGACGGCGCCCGGCGTCCAGGCTCGCCGTCACGCCCGTCCGCCGCATTGCCGCGTAAACCCGACAACGGCAGGGTCCTGCCGTCGAACGCGCCGCCCTCGTCGCGGGCGCCCGTCTGCGTCCGTCAGCGTCGGCTGAGCCCTGCCGGCGGCCAGGGCCCGGCCGCGCCGTCGAAGGCCACCACGAAATCCGCCGCCTCGTCCGGTGCTCCGTCGAGAGCGATACCGGCGCGGGCGGCCAACGCGACCGCCGCCAGCCCGGAATGGACCTCAAGCTTGCCGAGCAGGTTCTGGACGTGGGTGCGCACGGTGTTCGAGGACAGGAACAGCTGGGCGGCGATGGCGCCGCGGTCGAGCCCGTTCACCATGCACTGCAGGATCTGCCGTTCGCGGCGGGTGAGGGTGGCGAGCTTCCGCTGCGCGGGGGACGGCTGCGCCGACCGTGCCAGCTCGGTGAGAACAGCCCCCAGCAGGGACGGCGGAAACCAGCTCTCACCGTCACGAATACCTCGTACCACGGATATCAGGTGGCGCAGGCCCAGCCGTTTCGGCACCCACGAACGTACTCCGGCGCGTACCGCGGCGGCGGCCAGACGTGGGTCGTCCAGATCGGTCACAACGATCGTCGGCAGCCGTTCGCACAGCCGTCGCAGTCGCCTGGCGAGTTCGGCCGCGTCTTCACCGAGCAGTTCCACGTCAAGTAGAAGAATGTCCACCTGACGCATGTCCAGAATCCTGTTCGCCGTCTCCAGGCTGGGCACCGCGTCCAGCACCGTGAAATCGTTCTCGATACGTATGGCGGCGGCGATGACACTGCTGAAGGCACGCTGGGAATCGACGATCAGTAGCCGGCTCGGTTGCATGCTGGACATGTACCGTCCGGGTGCTTCCAGCACACCTCCGACGCACCTGCGATCAGCCCGGGAATCGCTCGCGGAAGGGCCGGCCGAAGGCGCGTCAATTGTGGAAGAAGCCCTGTCGTGGCAGGGGCCCCGGCAGGGCAGGAACCTCAGGATCCCTGTCGTGGGAGGGCCGGCCGGGGCCGCGAGGGAAAGCGGGGTCAGCCGGCGCGGTCCAGCAGGCCGGACCTGGCCGCCAGCGCGGCGGCTTCCAGCCGGCTGTGTACGCCGAGTTTGGTCAGCACGTTCTGGATGTGCGAGCGTGCCGTGTTCACCGTGATACCGAGATCCGCCGCGAGAACGGCGGTGCTCTGCCCCCGCCCGAGCCGGACGAGCACGTCCCGCTCCCGGCTGGTCAGCAGGGTGTCAACGGTGGCCGGCGCGCCGGAGCGGCGGGGGGTGCGCGCACCTCGCACGACGGCGCACACGTTGGTCATCGTCTTTCCACGGCCGACGCGTTCCGCGATCGCGATGACCCGTTCGATGTCCTGCGTCTTGGACGCCATCCCGCCGGCACCGGCCCGGATGGCGGCACTGATCGCCGCGACGTCGGTGGAGCCGGTGAGCAGCAGCAGATTCGTCACCGGTGCCAGGCCGGCGAGGGAACGAATCAGATCCAGGCCGTCGCCGTCCGGGAAACCGAGGTCGATCATCCCCAGGTCGGGCCGGTGACATCGGATCGCGTTCTCGGCGTCGGCGGCGGTGAACGCCACCGCGCACACCGTCCAGCCGCGCGCGGTCAGCATCGTCGCCATACCTTCGACGAACATGCGATGGCCGTCGCAGAGAACCACCCTCACGACACGCCCCGACGGATACCGCGGGCCGTGTCGGTCGGCGCCATCATAAACTTCCCCCAATACTCGCGAAATCTCTTCGCCCGACAACCGTGTCCTCGCTCGACAACGAGGACCACTGACTCGTACCCGGCCACCGCGGCGGTATGCCGTATGCGCTCCGCGACACAGCGCGCGGCCCGGCCGGGACCGCCTTCAGTAGCGCAGAATCAGCCGGTTGTCGGGCTTGAGAATTATCTTTCCTCTTGTGGTGTCCGGTATGGGCACCCCGGTGGGGAACACGAGCAGTTCGGGATCGGCGGTACGGGCCCCGGTCCCAGACGTCGATCTGGCCGATGACGCGGGCGGCGAGCTGGCGGCCGTCGGGGCCGTGGCCGATGGCGCCGAGCTGCCAGCGTCCCGGCGTGGCTGTCCGGCGGATGGTGAGGTAAGCCAGTGAGCCGCCCTCGACCAGAGCGGGGCTGCGGGACGCGACCGCCGGTGTGCACAGCCCGGACGCGGCCGCCCGCTGGTCGGCCTCGATGCGGACCGTGCCGTCATCGGCAGCCAGGAGGTTGCTGCCGGCCCCGATGACCCTTGGCGCACTCCCCGCGCGACCGGCGGCGGCGACGAGTTCGGGAAAGTCGCCAGGGTCGTCGAGGACGGCCACTTCCTGGGCGGGGCCACCGAGGGCGCAGCGTGGTCAGCGAGGCGAGTGGGACGTTCGTGGCCAGCCACATGAACGGGGTCTCCTCGTGCCCTCTGTGCGTGCCCTCCAGCGCCACCAGGCTACGCGTGGATGCGGCCGCGACCCTGTCGGCGGCCTCGATGGCCTGGCTCGCCGTCGACGCGGCGAGTGCGGTGCGCAGCTCGGCGAGGCGGGTGCGGACGCGGCCGGAGTCTTGTCCGGCGGTCAAAGCGAGTGCCTGATCGGTGGCCTGGACCGCGCCATCTGGCTGGCGGGTGAGCAGCATGGCCTGGGCGAGGGATACCCCGTGCAGCAGGCGGTTGCGCGGCTGGCTGTGCCCGAACAGGCGCAGTCCATCGTCCAACAGCGGGATGGCCTGCTCCGGCCGTCCCGCCTCCAGCCAGGAGCGGCCAGCGTCGGCGACCCCGGGGTACACCACCCCTGGATCGGTCGGCGCCGGACTACTGGTCGAACTTGCCGTCGCGGATCGGCATACGGGCGGAATCATCGGCGACTGCCACTGGCGGTGGCCGCGCTGGCGCGGCGCGGCATGTATCCGTCGGGTACGGCAGGGGAATCATCCGGGATTTGGTGGGCATCACCATCGGTACCGGGATTCCATGCGCATCCGGACATATCCCGACGAACGGTGAGCGACATGATTCCCGCGGTCGCGGCACGGATGGTCCGCGCTGACTCCATGTGTTTCGCCGGACTGTCGGCGTGATGATACCGATGTGTGCGTCCATACGTCGTTGTTCGGATTTGGGTGTACCGGGAGGAAGCTGTTAGGGTGCCTCCGCCCGGGGGGGTTCGTTCCCGTGAGGAAGTAGTGTGCCCAGAAATCACCTGCCCGCGCCGTTGTCCGGTCCGTTCGAAATATCCGGATCGTCCACTCCGTCCGGCCCGGATGTTCCCCGCGGTCCGCGATCCCGGGCCCGGCACCGAGCTGCCGTGTTGCTGTCGGCTCTGCTGGCGCTGGTGGCGGGCGCCGGTCTCCAGGCCTGCCAGGAGCCGCGGCCGCCGGCGCCCACCCCGCCGCCCCCCTCGGCCGGCGCACCGGCGCCAGCGCTCTACGCGCCGACGAGCCCGTGGAACACCCCGGTCCCAGGGGACGCGCAGGCCGACGCGCACTCGGCCACGATGCTGCACACGGTCGTCGAGGCCGCGCGATCACGAAGCTTCGTGATCGCGGTCGGGGAGTGGTCGAGGCCGCTGTACCACGCCGACGCGGCCACCCCACGACACACCGTCACACTGACCGCCCCGTGGGCACCGGCGTCGACGATCTCCGACGTCCCGATCCCCGCGAACGCCGTCCCCGACCCGGCCGGCGACGGCCACATGGTGATCGTCGACCGTGCGACCGGGTGCGAGTACGACTTCTGGCAGGCGGTGCGGGGCGCCGACGGCGGATGGTCGGCGTCCTGGGCGAACGCGACCTCCACGGCCGGGCCGGGCTGGTACCCCCGCGGCCTGTCGGCGACCGGTTCGGGCGCGGCCGGTGCCGCGGGGGTGATCCGCCCCGAGGAGCTACGGGACGGCGAGATCCGGCACGCCCTGTTCTTCGCCTATCCGGACACGAGAGCCGGCGCCCCCGTCCTGCCGGCCACCGAGGGCGACGGGCGGAGCACGAATGCCGGCGCGATCCCCGAGGGTGCGCGCCTCCAGCTCGACCCGGGCGTGGACCTCTCCGCCCTCGGCCTCAACCCGTACGAAACGATCGTTGCTCGCGCGCTCCAGCGGTACGGGATGATCCTCGGCGACACGGGCGGCGGCGTCGGTCTCGTCGCGCAGAACCCGCTGTCGACCACGGTGCCCTACCCCTGGGGGGACCAGACGTACGTCGACCTGCCGCCCAGCCTGCTCACCCACATGCGGGTCCTCGCCCTCGGCCAGCCGCACGACAACACCGCCTCCCTCGAGCCCACCCCCTGCGCGACCCTGCGCTAGATCACGAGTCAGCGCGCAGTCACGTCACGTCCTGTGACCAAACGTCGACGATGGGGCCGGACCTGGTTACTTCACGCGTACGGGGGCAGAGGAGCGGACATGGACCGAGCGAGCCTCCTCCGCGACAGCATCGGCTGGGACGTGACGAACTGGTCGAGATGCCTGTCCTTCTGGGAGGAGCACAGCAGGTTCCGGGGAAACAGCAGGTTCCGGGACGACGGCGGATTCCGGGGGAAAAATGGCGGGGCAGACGCGGCCACCCCCAGCGTCCTCGAGATCGGTTTCGGTGGGACGCATGGTGGCCTCTCGCTGTGGCTGGCCACGAAGGGATTCCAGGTCGTGTGCTCCGGCCTTCAGGAGCCGTCGCCGGCCGCCCGGCGGCTGCACGCCGAGTACGGCGTCGGCGACGCGGTCACCTACGAGCGGATCGACGTGCTGAACCTCCCGTACACGGCCGCCTTCGACGTCGTCGCCTTCAAGTCCCTGCTGCCGGGAATGACCACCGGCGGTGACAGCTGGCCCGTCCCGCAGCGGAAGGCGGTCGCGAACATGTACCGGGCGCTGAAACCCGGCGGCGAGCTGTGGTTCGCGGAGAACGCGGCGGGGACGAGAATCCACGGTTTCTTCCGCACCCATTTCGGCTGGGGCCGGAAGGGATGCAGTTATCTGTCGGCCGAGGATGCCGTCGGGCTGTTGTCCGCGTTCGGGACGGTCGACTACACGACGCTGGGGATACTCGGTGGATTCGGCCGTTCCGAACGGCAGCGGCGGGCGCTCGGCACCGTCGACCGGGCCCTGTGCGAACGGGTCACCCCGCGGAACTGGCGGTACATCATCGCCGGTGTCGCCCGCGGGGATATCCAGGGGGAAACCGGATGGCACGCCGAGCACGAACGTCCCGGGAAAGAGCCTCCCAAGGTCGGCACGCCGGACGTGGCAGCTCGCCCGGCACCCTGACATGGCGGCCGAGAATGCCGGGACGGAGGGCGCCGTGCCACCGGCCGGCCAGCGTGACATCACGGTCTGGAACACCCCGGACGGGAACACCCTGGCCCGAAGAACAGCCGACCAGGAAACGGCAGACCAGGAGACAGCAAACCGAGAGGAAACAGACCGGGAAACGACGGACCAGGAAATGACAGAGCGGGAAACGATAGACGTCATCATCTCGACATATGACGAGGAACGCTACGTCGGGTGCTGCCTGGACGCAGTGCTGGCGCAGGACTATCCGGCGGAACTGGTGCGGGTCTGGCTGGTCGACGGCGGCTCCCGGGACCGCACCGTCGCGATCGCGGCCGAACGGGCGGCCACCGACCGGCGCCTGAGCGTGATAGCCGACGGGCGGCGCCGCAACCTGCCCGCGGCGTTGAACCTCGCCATCAGCCTCTCCGGCAACGGCCTGGTCGCGAAGGTGGATGCGCACGGCTACCCGGAGCGTGACTTCCTGCGCCGTGCTGTCGCCGTGCTGCGGGACGGCCCGCCCGACGTCGCCTGTGTGGGCGGACGGCCGCGGCAGCACGGCGACACCCGGTTCGGCGCGGCGGCCGCACTCGCCCGCACGTGCCGTTTCGGTGTCGGGGGCAGCGAATACGCGGGCCGGGCGGAACACGCGTTCGTCGACACCGTCCAGTGCGGGATCTACCGGCGGGCGGCGCTCGAACGTGTCGGCCTTTTCGACCCCGACATGGTCTGCGGCGAGGACGAGGAGCTGAACTGGCGGCTGCGGCGGGCCGGCTACCGCATAGTGCTCGACACCTCGATCGGGTTCCACTATCTGGCTCGGCCCTCCTGGCGGGCCGCGTTCGGCCAGTACTACGGATATGGCCGGGCCCGGGTACGGGTGTGCCGGGCACACCACGGCATGCTCCGGCCCCGGCATCTGGCGCCGGCGTCCTTCCTGCTCGCACTTGTGGGGCTGGCGGGAGCGTCGGTCTTTGCGTCCAGAACGCATCGGGCGGTCCTTGCCGCCAGGGCGCGGACGGCCCTCACCGTTGGTGCGCTGGCATATCCCGCCGCCGCGTCGCTGTCGGCGGCCACGGCGGTGAGACGCGCGCGCCGAGGCGGGCCCGTTCCCGGCATGACCGTCGCCGGGGGCCACCCGGACGGGTTTCCGGCGATGACAGCCAGGGTCGCGGCCTGTTTCGGGGCGCTGCACGCGGGCTACGCCCTCGGCACCCTGCGCGGGCTTCTCGACCGGCCACGGCGACACGGCTGAAACGGCTGAAACGAAAAAACGGGTCATCCGTCGCCGCGGAATGTGTTCACCGTCGCCGCCCGGGAGGGCACCAGCCGCGCTGAGAAGCGCAGGCCGACGCGCCCGAGCACGCGCGCGTCACCCCATCGCGGGACAAGAATGCCCCAGCCCGTCCCCAACGCCCGCGCGAAGATGACCGCGACCGCGATCCCGCCGGCCGAATACGCCAGCACCGAGGCGACCGACGCTCCGACACCGCCGTGCCCGGGGATGAGCATGATGTCGAGCGCCACCGTGGCGGCGAACGCGATGCCCACCGCGGCGGTCTCCAGCAGCGGTTTCCCCCGCGCGGTCAGCGCGTTGCCCAGCAGCTTGAGCGCGACGACCCCGAACGCGCCCACCGTCAGAACGCGCAGCTGGACGACCGAGTCCTGGAACTCGGCGCCGAAGACGGTCACGCAGAGAAAAGGCGCGGCCAGGACCAGACCGGCGCCGACCAGAAACGTGATAAGGACCGCCACCCGGAACACGGCCGCGGCCTGCGGGCCGGCATCGCCCCCATGGGAACGCACCAGGTCCGGGCGCTGCACGGCGGCCAGCGCCGTCGGCAGATAGAACAGCGCCTCGGCCCAGGCGACCGCCACGCTGTAGACACCCAGCTGGTGGGCACCGGCGATGGCGCCGACGAGCCACTGGTCGAGCTTGTAGTTGGCGAGCAGCATCGTCTGCCCGGCGTGCGCCTTCATCCCGAAGCCGAGCGACCGTCGCGCCAGGCGCAGGTCGGGGCGGCCGAACCCGGCCGCGCGGCGTCCCACATACCAGGCCATCAGCGCGGTGCCCAGCACCTGGCCGCCGATGCAGGCGGCGACCGCGACGGCGACGCTGAGCATGCCGAGGGCGGCGAGCAGGCCGTCGACGGTGACGTTCACCAGCGGGGCGAGCAGGTACACCGCGTTCGCGAACCCGAAGGCGTAGTCGGCCTGTGCCAGGAACAGCAGGTAGACCTGCATGATCAACAGTGGGACCGATGCGAGGACCAGCCAGCGCAGCCCGGCCGACGAATGCCCGCCGACCTGGGGGAAGAGCGCGATCAGGCCGCCGACCGCGCCGGCGGCGGCCGTCCCCAGCAGGAGGGCGAGCAGCACCGAGTTGGTCGCCAGCGCCGGCCGCAGCCCGGGTTCGGCCGAGGCGAAGTTGACGTTCGCCTGTTCCACGCCCAGCAGGGAGAGCTGGGAGACGACGTAGGCGATCACCGTGAGGAAGGCGACGTCGCCCCGGCCCGTGGCGCCCAGTGACCGCGCGACGATCAGGACGTTGGCGAGGGAGAGGACGGCGACCGCAAGCTGTGTGCCCCAGGTCGCGAGCGCCGACGAGACGAAGCTGGGATGCCGGGGGCCGCCGTCGCCATCCCCCCGCCAAGGCGCGGCCATTCTCGGCAGCCTATATCCACTGTCCGCTGTCCGCCGCTCGCCGTCCGCTCACGGCCGTCCGCTCACGGCCGTCCGCTCACTACCGCGCGTTCTTCTTCGCGTCCTCCTGGCGCACCGGCCCGGGAGGCGACGGGCCAGCGGCTCTCGGCCCTGCCGCTGTCGTCCGTCGTCCCCGCCGTCCCCGCCGTTGCCGGCGCGCCAGGAGGACTGGCCCGCTGCCGGGAGCCGGACTACGCTGATGACTATCCGCTTAATGCCAATGATCAAAGGTGGCAATCTTGCCTCCTCTGGCCGTTCTTGTGCCGCTTTTTGGCATTCTTTGTCACCGAACACCGATCGGGATGACCGAATGATGACCGAACATGGACGGACGCCTGGGCGTCTACTCCGACGACGTCTTCCGGCTTGAGCGGACCGCCGACGGTCCGCGGATCTCCTCCGACCAGGCGTTCCTCCTCTTCACCTGCGCGGTCGGGCAGCACTTCGACCGGCTCGTCCTCTTCGGCCGCACACTCCGCGCGGACCGGCCCGCGGACCACGTCCTGCCGCCCGGCACCGAACTCGTCGCGCTGCCGTACTACGCCAGCCTGCGCCGGCTGGGCGCGTTGGCGCGCGCGGCGGCCGGCACCGCCACCGGGATGTGGCGGGGACTGGCGCGGGTGGACGTCGTGTGGGTGCTCGGGCCGAACCCGTTCGCGATGCTCCTGATCGCGCTCGCTCTCCTGCGGCGAAGACGGGTCGTCCTCGGGGTCCGTCAGGACACCCCCGCCTACTTCCGCAGCCGCCTGCCCGGCCGCCGGTGGGCACCGGCGCTCGTGCCGGTCTGGGCACTGGACAGGAGCTACCGTCTGTTGGCGCGGTGGCTGCCGACAACGGTCGTCGGGACGGAACTCGCCCGCGGATATGGCTCCCGCCGATCCCGTTCCGGCGCCCGGCCTCGACTCCGGCCTCGACTCCGGTTGTGGTTGCGGTTACGCCGATGGGAACAGCGCCGGTGGGCCGGGTTTCCCGGCCACGGGTTTCCCGGCCACGGGTTTCCCGGCCACGGCGGGCGGCGGCGGGCGGCGGTCCTGCCGATGACGGTCACCCTGGTCCCCGCCCGGGACGTCGCCACGGCCGTGCCACAGCGTGACTGGACAGGGCCACTCGAACTGCTCGCCGTCGGCCGTGTCGACCGGGAGAAGAACCCCCTGCTGCTCGTCGACGCCCTCGCCCACCTGGAGCGGCAGCGGCCGGGGCGCCATGTGCTGCGGCTGCTCGGCCGCGGGCCGCTGGAGGACGCGGTCCGGCGGCACGCCCGCCGGCTCGGCGTCGACGGGCGCGTCGTCTTCGGGGGTTACGTCCCCTTCGGCCCGGCTCTGCTGCGGTTCTACCGGCAGGCGCACATCCTCGTGCACGTCTCGCTCACCGAGGGTGTGCCGCAGGTGCTGATGGAGGGCCTTGCCTGTGGGACGCCCGTCGTGGCGACCGACGTCGGCGGCGTGCGCGCCGCGCTCGACGGGGGACGCGCCGGCCTGCTCGTGCCGCCCTCGGACGTCGGGGAGCTGGTGGCCGCGATCAACCGCCTCGTCGACGACGCCGGCCTGCGGGATCGGCTGGTCGCCCACGGCCTGGACACGGCCCGGGCGGTGACCCTGGAAGCCGAGGCCGGCCGGGTCGCCCGCTTCATCGCCGGGGGGAGGCCGGGCCCGGGCGGCTCCCGCCACCCGCATCTGGCGTAGCGGAGTTGGTGCCGATGGGGGAGCCGGTGGCGGCAGGGGCGGACGTACGGTGACGATGCGGTTTCCAGACCCGTCGGCGACCGGTGGAACACCTGCCCCGGGCCGTCCGGCCCGGCCTCCGGCCCCCGGATCCAGCGGGATCCGCCGGACCCAGCCCGGCCACCGGTGGAATCCGCCGGGCCCGGCTGGCGGTGCGCCACCGGCCGACGTGGAAAGCAGGGGGAGGACGTGGTCCGTCGTACGGACGATTTTCATGCGGCCGAACCGGCTCCGACCGCCACGGCCGGGATATCGGAGCGCATCCGGCGAGCTTTCACCACCATCTCGGCACCGGATATCTCGGCACCGGATATCTCGGTGACGGGAATCTCGGTGACGGGAATCTCGACGACAGATATCTCGGCGCCGGGACCCATGACGACAGAACCCGCGCGGGCGGAACATCCGGTAGCGGAACGCGCGCATTCGGCCGCGGGGTGCCCGTCCAGCGAAGGATCCGTCTTCCGCGGAATGCCCAGCGCGACGGGTGCGACCGGGCGGACCCGCGGGGAGGCACTTCTCGCTGGGACGAAGATGGTCGCCGAGATGCTGCTGGCGGCTGTCCTGCTGCTGCTGGCCCTGCCCGCGCTGCTCCTGATCGCTCTTGCCATCAAGATCGAATCAAGGGGGCCGGTGTGCTACCGGGCGCTGCGGGTGGGCCATCAGGGCAGGCCACTGGCCGTCCTGAAATTCCGGAAAATGCGGGTGGGGACGTCGGGGCCGCCGGTGACGGCGGCCGGCGACGAACGGTTCACCCGTATCGGCGCCTTTCTCGCGCGCCGGCGCATCGACGAGATCCCCCAGCTGTGGCACGTCCTGCGCGGGCAGATGAGCCTGGTCGGCCCGAGACCGGAGGATCCCAGGTTCGTGGCCCTGCACCCGCGGGCCTATCAGGAGATCCTGACGGTCCGTCCCGGTCTGTCGGGATGGACCCAGCTCGTCTTCCGGGACGAGGGCGACCTGATCGGCGCCGGGCGGGACGTGGACCCGGTACGCCGCTACGTCGACGACCTGCTGCCGGAGAAGGTGCGGCTCGACCGCCTGTACGCCGGTGACCGTCGGCTCACCACCGACTGCAAACTGCTGCTGTGGACCCCGCTCGTGCTGTTCTGCCGTTTCGATGTCGAATACGCCGGGAAAGCAGAACATGACGGGGGAACCGAGCTCCACAGCAAGTCCGGGCACGACGGGAAAACCGTCGGGTGCGACGGGCGAAAAGAGCTCTTCCGGCTGGTCCGGAATTCTTCTGCCAACGACACGCGAGCCGGACGTGCCACCTGCCGGAGCAGACGGGTTCCGCACCGGGGGGCCGAGGATGGGGATGCCGATGAACGGGACGAACGGGATGAACGGTCTGTCGCACATCAGGGCGGTTGTCCTTGCCGGCGGGCTCGGCACCAGGCTGCGCCCGTACACGACAATCATCCCCAAACCACTCGTGCCGGTCGGTGAACGCCCGATCCTGCAGCACATCATCGACCGGCTGCGAGCCGTCGGGGTGACCAGGATAGATCTCTGCGTGAACTATCTGGGCGGGCTCATCGCGGCCTATTTCTCCCAGGCCCGGCTCGAACCGGGCCTGGAGCTGCACTGGCACTGGGAGGAAAGACCGCTGGGCACGGCCGGAGCGCTGCGGGCCGTCCCCGGTCTCGACCAGACGTTCATCGCCATGAACGGCGACGTGCTGACCGGCCTCGACTACCGTGAACTGGTCGACTTCCATGTCGAGGCCGGCGCCGCCCTGACCATCGCCACCCACAAGAACCCGGTCGACATCGATCTCGGCGTGCTCGAGACCACGGACGGTTATGTCAGCTCCTACCGGGAGAAACCGACGCTGCACTACGACGTGAGCATGGGCGTCTACATCTACGAGCCGCGGGCGCTGAAATACCTCCCGCGTGGTGAATGCCAGTTCCCGGAACTGGTCCAGCGCCTGCTCGCGGCCGGTGAGAAGGTCGCGGCATATCCCAGTGACGCCCCCTGGTACGACATCGGCACGCCCCAGGAATACGAACGGGCGGTACAGGACGTCTCACTTCTCACCGAGCAGTGACAATGACGAAACAGGCCATGACAGAGCAGGCCATGACGAACCGGGCCGAGGCGGGCTGGGCCGTGCCGCTGTCGGATCTCGTCATCGCGGACGACGACCTGCGGGCGGTGACCGACACCTACCGGTCGGGATGGCTCAGCATGGGCCCGCGCACCCAGGAGTTCGAGGGGCTTTTCGCGCGCTTCGTCGGCACCCGGCACGCCGTCGCGGTCACGAACGGGACCGCGGCGCTGCACCTGATGTGCCTGGCGGCCGGGCTGACCGCCGGGGACGAGGTGATCGTCCCGTCGCTGACGTTCGTGGCGACCGCCAACGCCGTGCGCTACACGGGCGCGACACCGGTCTTCGCCGACATCGCCGGGCTCGCGCGGCCGTGGCTGTCCGCGGCCGGCTGCGAGCAGCTGATCACAAGCCGGACGAAGGCCGTCCTGTACGTCGCCTACGGCGGGCACCCCGGGGAGATCGGCGCCCTGCGCGACCTGTGCGCCCGCCGCGGCCTGATCCTCCTCGAGGACGCGGCACACGCCGCCGGGTCGTGGTGGCACGGCCGCCACCTGGGCACCTTCGGCGCCGCCGGCGCCTTCAGCATGTTCGCGAACAAGAACCTCGCGGCCGGCGAGGGCGGCGTCGTGGTGACCGCGGACCCGGTGATCGCCGACCGGGTCCGGCTGCTGCGCTCCCACGGCATGACCACGCTCACCTGGGACCGCCACCGGGGCCACGCGCAGACGTACGACGTCGTCGCACTCGGTTACAACTACCGCATCGACGAGCCGCGGGCCGCGCTGGCCGCCTGCCGGCTGCGGCGGCTGGCCGCGGAGAACCAGCGGCGGGCCCGGCTGGACGCCCGCTACCGGGCGGCGCTGGGCGGCCTCGACATCGTGATCCCGGGCCGTCCCGCGGACGACGGGTGCGCCCGCTCGCATCATCTGTTCACCGTCGTGCTGCCCGCGGACGCCGACCGGGACGCCTTTCGCGGCCACCTGTCCGACCAGGGCATCCAGACCAGCGTCCACTATCCGCCGGTCCACCGCAGCACCGTCCACGCGGCCCCGCCGGAAGCGGCCCGGCGGGAACTCCCGCTGACGGACCGGTACGCGGCACGCACGGTCACCCTGCCCATGTTCGCCCACATGCGCGACGACCAGCAGGAACAGGTCGTGGCCGCGGCGGGGAAGGCCCTGGCACTCGCCAGAACAAGCTCCCGGCGCCGGGACAGCGGCGACGAGACGCCTGCGAGGTGACGACATGGAGCCACCGATAAAGCCACCGGAGAAACGTCCCACGACGCCATCCACACCGACGTCCCCGATGCCGGGGGCGGCTCCGGGGGCGGCTCCGGAGACGCCGCCGTGGCGGGACGGCCCCGCGTGGGGGCGGGACGACGAGCGTCCCGCCGGCGACCTGCGGGCCTTTCGGGCGCACCGGCTGCTGGTGACGCTGGTCACGCTCGCCGCGCTCGGCGGCGGCCTGCTGGCGCTCGCCCTGCGCCCGACCACCTACCACGCCAGGGCGGACGTCCTCGTGACACCGCTGGCGCAGGACGACGACCACCTGCTCGGGCTGCCGCTCGTCCGCGACCTGGGGGACCCGATCCGGACGATCCAGACCGCCGCCGCCGCCACGGACAACCGCGGCATCGCGCAGGTCACGGCCACCCGGCTCGGCGCACCCTGGACGGCGGAACGCGTCCAGCGGGCCGTCGACGTGATGCCGAAGGGGCAGACCAACATCCTTGAGGTCACGGCCGCCGCGCCCGCGGCGCGGACCGCGACGGATGTCGCGAACACGTACGCGCACTCCCTGATCGACACCCGGCAGGCCACGCTGCGGCGGCTGGTCGACGCCTCGGCCCGCCCGCTCCAGGCCCGGCTCGACGCGCTGCGCAACCAGCCCGGCGCCGCCAGCCAGCAGAGCGCCACCGCCGCCGACCTCGAGCAGCGGCTGATCGAGCTGGGCCAGGTCCGCGACAGCGGTGATCCCACCATGTCGCTGCTGCAGGACGCCGCGCTCCCGCGCTCGGCCGCGGGCGCCCCGGCCTGGCTGGTACTGACGATCAGCACGCTGGCCGGCCTCGTCCTCGGATCGGCGGCGGCGGTCATGACCGAACGGCTCGCCCGCGCCCAGCGCGGCCGGCAGGGCCCCGCCCGGGACGCCGGGCCCGTCCGCGCGACGCAGCCGCAGCCGGCCCCGGGTCCGGCGGACACGAGACCGACAGGCACGACGCCGACCGGCACAGGCTCCACCGGAACGGTACCGGCAACGGACCCGGCGGCCACGGTGGAGGCGCTGGACGGCCAGCCGGCCGGGCCCGCCCGGTGATCGCGCGGACAGTGCTCGTCACGGGGGCGGGCGGGTTCATCGGCGGGCACCTGGCCGCCGCGCTCGTCCGCGGCGGCAGCCACGTCCGCGCCTTTCTCCGGTACAACTCCCGGGGCGAGCGGGGCAGCCTGGAATGGCACGACCAGCACGTCGTCCGCGACATGGAGATCGTCTTCGGTGACCTGCGCGACGTCGAGCCGGTGGCGCGGGCGGCCGCCGGCGTGGAGGTCGTCTTCCACCTCGGGGCGCAGATCGCCATCCCGTACTCCTACGTCAACGCCCGGGACTTCTTCGAGACGAACGTCCTCGGGACCCTGAACGTCGCCGAGGCCGCGCTGCGCGCGGGGGTGCGCCGGGTCGTGCACACCTCGACGAGCGAGGTGTACGGCACCGCCCGCACCATTCCCATGACCGAGAATCATCCGCTGGCGGCGCAGTCCCCCTATGCCGCCAGCAAGACAGGCGGCGACCAGCTGATGGAGGCGTTCCACCGCTCGCACCAGCTGCCGGTGACCGTGCTCAGGCCGTTCAACACCTACGGCCCGCACCAGTCGGCCCGCGCGGTCACGACCACCGTCATCACCCAGGCGCTGGCCGGGGGGACGCTGCGCCTCGGGGAACTCGACACCCGCCGGGACCTCACCTTCGTCTCGGACACCGTCGCCGGTTTCCTCGCCGCGGCGGAGTCCGACGCCGCCGTCGGGCGGACCGTCCACCTGGGCACCGGGCACGACGTCTCGGTGGCGGAGCTCGTCACCGCGGTCGGCGATCTGCTCGGCCGGAAACTGGCCGTCGACGTCGACCGGGCCCGGCTGCGGCCGCCGCACAGCGAGGTCGCCCGGCTGGTGTCGAACCCGGCGCTGGCCCGGGAACTGCTCGGCTGGGCGCCCAGCGTCGATCTCGACACCGGGCTCACCACGACGATCGGATGGATCAAGTCGAACATGGGCCGGTTCCGCGTCGGCGAATACGCGCGATGACCGGCGTGTTCCACCCCTGGACGGCCCGGCCCGCCCGCCGGCGGGCCGGATATCGGCGACTCCCGTATCGAGTAAGGTCTGCTGGGAACAGGGCGTGCCGGCAGCGGGACACCGGCGTATCCGGCCATGGGTGTCCGGTCATACCGGACGGTGCCGTGGCGGTGACGCAGCGGAATCGGTGCACCGACCGTCCCCACGCCCGTGGGGACGGCACGCGGGCACGGCGGGCACGGCAGACGCGGACAAGGCAGACAGGGCAAGGACGACGTGATGTGTAAGAGAAGGCCCGGCGGCCGGTCACCGCTGACCGGCGCCCACGGCAGCCGGAGCGGGGGGCGGTCATGAGCAAGGTCCCCCAGACTGACGCCGAGTACCGGGCATCCACGCTCTACGCCAAGCGCCA
This sequence comes from Protofrankia sp. CiP1_Cm_nod1, assembly GCF_920888515.1. Lineage (GTDB taxonomy): Bacteria > Actinomycetota > Actinomycetes > Frankiales > Frankiaceae > Protofrankia. The sequence continues at coordinate 24,423 of NZ_CAKKTM010000250.1, forward strand.
TTCGGTGGCGCACCTGCTCGCCCACGCGGTGGTGGAGAAGTTCCCGGACGCCAAGCTGGGCGTCGGCCCGCCGACCCGGGACGGCTTCTACTACGACTTCGCGCTCCCGCGTCCCCTCACCCCGGAGGACCTCACCGAGCTCCAGGAGCGGGTACGCGCCCTCATCCGCGGCGGTGTGCGCTTCGAGCGGCACGAGCTGACCACGGACGAGGCCACCACCAGGTTCGCCGACCAGCCGCTGAAGCTGGAACTCATCCGCGACATCGTCGCCGGCGGCGTCGACGACAACGGCGAGCCGATCGAGGGGCCGGTCGAGCTGTCGGTCTACGAGAGCGGTGACTTCGAGGACCTCTGCCGCGGCCCGCACATCGAGGACAGCAGCGTGGTCCACCCCGACGCGGTGGCGTTGCTGCGGGTCAGCGGCGCCTACTGGCGGGGCGACGAGAAACGCCAGCAGCTCCAGCGCATCTACGGCACCGTGATGGACTCCCCCAAGGAGCTGCGCCACTACCTGTGGCAGCTGGAGGAGGCCAAGAAGCGGGACCACCGGGTCATCGGCGAGGCGCTGGACCTGTTCGCCTTCAGCCCGGCGGTCGGCAAGGGGCTGCCGCTGTGGCTGCCGAACGGCACCGTCGTGCGCGACGAGCTGGAGACCTGGGCGCGCGAGGTCGAACGCGCCCACGGCTACCAGCGCATCGTCACCCCGCACATCACCAAGAGCGACCTGTACTACATCTCCGGGCATCTGCCGTACTACGCGGACGACCTCTACTCGCCCATCGACATCGACGGCGAGGAGTACTACCTCAAGCCGATGAACTGCCCGCACCACCACATGGTGTATAAGGCACGCCCGCGCAGCTACCGGGAACTGCCGCTGCGGCTCGCCGAATACGGCACGGTCTACCGCTACGAGCGCTCCGGCCAGCTGTTCGGGATGATGCGGGTACGCGGTTTCGCCCAGAACGACGCGCACATCTACTGCACGCGGGAACAGGCCATCGACGAGTTCCTCGCCGTCATGCGCCTGCACGCCCTCTACTACGACAAGCTCGGCATCGAGGACTACCACATGGTCCTCGCCCTGCGGGACCCGAAGAACACCGAGAAATACCACGGCGACGAGCTGATGTGGCAGGACGCCGAACGCATCACCCGCGACGCCATGGAACGCTCCGGGATTCCCTACGTCGAGGACATCGGCGGCGCGGCGCACTACGGGCCGAAAGTCGACTTCATCCTCACCTCGGTCACCGGCCGGGAGTTCGCCGCGTCCACGAACCAGGTCGACCTCTACATGCCCGAACGGTTCGGTCTCACCTTCACCAACCGGCACGGTGAGGCGGAGCAGGCGGTCGTCCTGCACCGGGCGCCGCTCGGCTCGCACGAGCGTTTCGTCGCGTTCCTCATCGAGCACTTCGCCGGCGCGTTCCCGGTGTGGCTCGCCCCGGTCCAGGTACGGGTCGTCCCGATCAGCGACCGGCAGGCCGACGGCGCCGCCGCCGTCTGGCGCCGCCTGCGCGACGCGGGTGTCCGCGCGGAACTCGACGACAGCGACAACACGATGCAGGCGAAGATCCGCAGGGCCGAGCAGCAGAAGGTGCCCTACGTCGCGGTCATCGGCGACCGTGAGCTGGAGAACGACTCGGTGTCCGTCCGCGCCCGCGGGCGGCGCAACCTGGGCTCGCGGCCCGTCCCCGAGCTGATCGAGAAGCTCGGCCGGCTCATCGCCGACCGCGCCATGACCCTCGACCTGGACCCGGCCGGCTGACCCCGCCCCGCGCACCGGCCCTGTCTCCCGCCGGGTGTCCTTCCCCCACCGCGCGGGCTGCTGCGGGAAAGAGACACCCGGCCACGGGGAACGGCTCACGACGAGCTGCCCACCGGGCTTCTTTCCGGCCGGCCGTGGAGCATTCCCTCGGTGGACGAGCTCCCCACGGGCGGACCCGGGCTGTCGGTTGCCGCCCGCAGCAGCGCCGGGCCCAGCGCGAGCAGGAACCACAGGCGCTTGTCTGTCGCGTTGGACAGGAAGACACCTGAGATGGTCATGCTGAACGTGGCCAGCAGGACCGCGTTCGCCATCGCCGCGTTCCGCCGGTCGCCGAGCGCCTCAAAACGCCGGGCGGCGAGGAACGCCGACCGCAGACAGAGTGCGAGAAAGGCCAGAAACAGGGCGGATCCGACGATCCCGTTCTCCGCGAGCAGCTGGAGATAGGCGTTGTGCACCTCGTGCGCGCGGCTGACGATGATGTCGAGCCACGGCACCGGCCCGACCCGGCGCACGTAGTCGCCTTCCACCGCCGTGTAGTTGTTCAGCCCGACCCCCAGAAGCGGATGGTCCCGTACGACGCTCCAGGCGACCTTCCACAGGTCCACCCGGCCGTCCCCGCGGTCGTTCGTCGTGATGCGCTCCCAGGCCGTGGGCGACATCGCCAGCCAGGCGGTGGCCACGGCCGTGACCAGCAGGATCAGCCCGGCCAGCTGCCGGCGGTGGCGCCGCAGCAGGACGAGCGCGGCAAGGGCGCTGGCGACGGCGGCGACAAACGCCCCGCGGGACAGTGTCGCGGCGAGCCCGACGGCGGCGATGCCGCCGGCCGCGACGAGGAGCCGGCGCAGCGCCCGGTTCTCGCTCGCCGCGATAAGACCAACCGTCAGGATCAGCGCCGCCAGCAGCCATGACGCGAGGAAGTTGGGATCACCCGCCCCGCCCTGCAGCCGGGTGGCCCCGGCCGTGTCCGCGGGGTTGCTCGGCCACGGGCCGGCGCCGGCCAGGCCGACGGCCACCGAGAGCACCGCACCGGCGAGAAACGCGCCACTGGCCATGCGCACGGCCCCCACGTCAGCCATTGCCGTGCCCACCACAACGAAGATCACTACCAGCGCCCACCAGTGCCACAGGTCGGTGGCGGCCGCCCCGATGTCGACAGCCCACAGCAGCGACAGCGACAGCCACACCAGCAGCAGCACGCCCACGATGACGAGCCCCGGCCGCTGCCGGAGAGCGCGGAAGCCAACGCCCCGTCCCGCCGCCCACCGTGCCCCGTACTCCGCTGTCAGCCCTGCCGTCCCTGCCGTCCCTGTCAGCCCTGCCTGCTCTGCCGGCCCCCGCGCTCCGTGCCCCGGCCGTCCCGCCGGCTCCTGTGCCGGTCTTCCCAGCGCCGTGAGCCAGCGCAGGATGATGACCAGACCGGCCGCTTTCGCGCCGAGGTTGAGGGCCGGGACGGCCTCGAAGAACAGCGTCGGCGCCCACAGGGCGATACCGAGCCGCAGGTTCACGGTGGCCAGGGCGACGTACAGCACGAACACGAGCAGCGCCAGGCCCACCCACACCCGTTCGGCCATGGCGGCACCGACGAGCCCGGCACCGACGGTGGCGGCGACGGCGACCACCGTCTCCGGCCGGCCATCTCGTCGAGGCACGTGCACCCTCCCGGTCCGCGCGGCACCTGCCTGGCCGCCGGCCTGTCCGACGGTTCGTCACCATCCCGTCCCCATCTGTCGTACCGTGGTCGACCGTATGCCGGCCCGGCCGTGCGCAGGCCCCGCAGGCGCGGTAGTTCGCCTACGCCGGATGCGGGTGGCAGGCGCCGATGCCGATGCCGATGGGATGGTTCGTCCGCGTTCACGGGCGGTTCGGCGGGCCCGCTGCCGCGCTGGTGGCGACCTGCGGCCTACGACTTTCGTCGTAGGCGTTTCGTCGTAAGCGGGTGGTACCAGCAGGCTGGTGGTGCCGTGCCGCGTCCCGGAATCCCAGGTCAGCAGGACTTCGGGCGGAAAGGCCGCGGGCTGGGAAACAGCACGTCTCCGTCCCAGGATGGATGTCGAAAAGCCAGACCTGAGCCGGAAGACGCCGCCGCCGGCCGCCCGTAGCGTGGAACACGTCCCAGTGGGAGCCGTGGGCCACAAGTGCGCACCGCGGACGTTTTCAGCTTCAGCTGTACGGCCGTGCATCCCTGACCCGGCATCATCCGGGCGCGAAAACACGCCCGCGGGTCAGGGCCGCGCCGTTTCGTCGACGTCTTCGTCGACGTCACCGACGGCTGAACTCCGAGGGACCGGTGTCGCCGAAGGGGGCGGGGATGACAGGCATGATCAGGGCGGAGTTACGGATGCGGGTGCGTCCGGGCTGCGAGGACGCGTTCGAGCGGGCCTGGCGCGAAGCGGCCGAGGAAATCGCGCAGGTTGCGGGAAACCTCGGCCAGGCGCTCATCCGCGATCTCACCGATCCGCGTACGTACGTCATCACCAGCGACTGGGCGGACCGGCAGCGCCTGGAGGCGTTCGGCGGCAGTGATTACCGCGAACGGCTCACCACCGCGCTGCGTGACTTGCGGGAGGACGCGCAGCGGCGCGTCTACGAGGTACGGGACGCGATAACCGGCCCGTGTCCGACGTCGACGGAGGACGCATGAGCATCAGAGTGATGTTGTACACGGAGGCTCCCGAGGGCGGCGAGCAGGAGTTCGAGGAGGCATACCGCCAGGTCGCGGTGCAGATGCGCGGCGTCGACGGGCACATCGCCGACGAGCTCCTGCGCGAGCCGGGGAGCAGTCGCTACCTGCTGTTAGCGGAATGGGAGGACGAGCGCCGTTTCACGGCCTGGGTCAGCGACCCCGCCCACACCGCGCGTACCGGGCCGCTCGTGCCGTATCTGGAGCGGACGTTCCAGCGCGCGGTGTACGAGGTCGCGGTGCGCCCGGCGGACCAGCGAGGGTGACCGGTGCTCGCAGGGACGATCGCGGTGGCGGTGGTGATCGGCGCGGGGCTGCTCGCCGGCGCGCTGCTCGCGGTGGAGAAAGCCGTCATACCGTATTTCGCCTCGCTGCCGGCGGGCCGGTACGTCCCCACCCTGACGTTTCTCGACGACAGGTTCGACCCGTTCATGCCCTGGCTGGCCAGGGTCAAGGCACTGGTCACGATCGCCGCGATCGTGACCGCGCACTCGACCGCCTCCCAGGTGCTCTTCGGCGCCGGGCTCCTCTGCACGGCAGGTGTAGGCATTGTTTCGGAAAGTATCAATGTCGCGTTGAACCGCCGGATCCGCTCCTGGGATCCCGGCCATCCGCCGCCGAACTGGGAGGCGGTACGGCGGCGCTGGGCGTGGGGCAACCGGCTGCGCCTCGCCCTGGCAATAGCCGGGCTCGCCCTGGACTGCGCTGCCGCGACGGCCCTGTGAGTGGCGGACGCGACTGGCGGTGTCATGAGAGGGAGAAGGAAAAGCAATGATCATTGCGGTGACGGGTACCTCCGGGCGTCTTGGTAACGATCTCGTGCCGCTGCTGCGCGCGTCCGGGCACGACGTCGTACGCCTGGTCCGTCGGGAGCCGGCCGCTCCCGACGAGGCACGCTGGGACCCCGCGACCGGCTCGGTCGACCCCGCGGCCCTGGAACGGGCCGAGGCCGTGGTGCACCTCGCCGCCGAGAACATCCTCGGCCGCTGGGAGGATCCGCAGGTACGCCACCGCATCCGGTCGTCCCGGGTGGATGTGACACGGCGTCTCGCCGAACAGCTGGCCACCGGCCGGTACGCCCCGCGCACCCTGGTGAACGCGGCGGCGATCGGCTACTACGGCCTCGGGCACACCGACGAGACGCTGACGGAGAACAGCCCACCGGGGCAGGGCTTCCTCGCGGAACTCGGACGTGACAGAGAGGCCGCCGCGATGGTCGCCGCCGACGGCGGCCTGCGCGTGGTCAACCTGCGCGTCGGCGTGGTCCAGGCCCCGGACCAGGGCATGCTCCGCTTCCTCCTGCCGCGGTTCCGGCGCGGCCTGGGCGGGCGCGTCGGCCGCGGCCGCCGATACCTGGCGTGGGTGACGAGGCTGGACACGGCCCGGGCATGCCAGCACGTCCTGGAGCATCCGGAGGTGTCCGGGCCGGTCAACGCCGTCGCGCCGAACCCGGTGACCAACGCCGAGTACACCCGCACCCTCGGCCGTGTCCTGGGCCGGCCGGCTGTGCTGGCCGTGCCGCCGTTCGTCCTGCGCAAGGCGCTCGGCTCCTTCGCGGAGGAAACCCTGCTGCGCAGCACCCGCGCGCTGCCGGCACGCCTGTCGGACACCGGGTTCACCTTCAGCTTCCCCGAGCTCGAGGCGGCGTTGCGCCATGTTCTCGCCCCATCCGCGGCCGGCGACGCCGGCCCGGCGCCGGCACGGACCGTGACACGGACGACGGCCGCATCCAGGAGCCGCTCATGACCGGCCTGGCCGATCCCACCGCCACCGGTCCCACCGCCACCGGTCCCGCCGCCAGTCCCACGGGCTCGGCGGCACCGGTGGCAGGCCATCCCCGCCGCTGGCCGGTCCTCGCGGTTCTCGTCCTGTCGGTCCTGCTCACCGTCCTCGACGGGACGATCATCAACGTGGCGCTGCGGGTCCTCGCCGATCCGGAGCAGGGGCTGGGCGCGACCCAGACCCAGCTCGAGTGGGCGATCAACTCCTTCACACTCGTCTTCGCCGCGCTGCTGTTCACCTGGGGCATCCTCGGTGACCGGATCGGGCACCGGCGCACGCTGGTGACAGGGATACTGATCTTCGGAGCGTCCTCCGTCGGCGCCGCGTACGCGGACACGCCAGCCCAGCTCATCCTGTGGCGGGTGGTGATGGGAATCGGCGCGGCCGCTCTGCCGCCGGCCACACTGGCGATCATCATGCATGTCTTCCCGCCGTCCCAGCGTCCCCAGGCGATCGGCATCTGGGCTGGTTCGAGCGGCCTTGCCGCGGTACTCGGGCCCATCGTCGGCGGCATCCTGCTCGGCCACTTCTGGTGGGGATCGATCTTTCTGATCAACATACCCGTCGTGCTCGTGGCGCTCGCGGGCACCGTGGCGCTGGTCCCCGAGTCCCGTGACCCCGCGCCCGGGCGGCTCGACCCGCTCGGGGTGGGGCTGTCGATCTCCGGCATCATGCTGCTGGTCTTCGGCATCGTCGAGGGCGGGCGGCTCGCGGACTGGACGCAGGGCCGGGTGCTCGGCCCGCTGCTGGGTGGCCTCGCGCTCCTGGTCGCGTTCGTCCGCTACGAACTGGCCATCGGCCATCCGGCGCTGGACGTCCGGCTCTTCCGTGACCGCCGGATGTCCGCGGCGGCCGTCGCCGTCGGGCTGGCCTTCTTCGCGATCTTCGGACTGACCTTCTTCATGGTCTTCTATCTCCAGAGCATCCGCGGGTACAGCCCGCTGGAGAGCGGACTGGCGCTGCTCCCGCTGGCCGTCGGCCTCGGGATGTTCTCGGCACGCTCCCCGAAGCTGGCCGAGCGGCGCGGCTACCGGCTGGTGGTCTCGGCTGGCCTGCTGCTCGCCTCGCTGTGTTTCTTCGGCTATGCGTTCCTGGACGCGGACTCGCCTGTCTGGGCGATACTGTTGATCTTCTTCCTGCAGGGCATCGGTATGGCACACGTGATGCCCCCGGCTACCGAGGCGGTGATGAGCCTGCTGCCGGCGAGCAGGGCGGGAGTGGCCTCGTCGATCACCAACGTGACCCGTAACCTCGGCGGAGCCCTGGGCATCGCCGTGCTCGGCTCGCTGCTCGCCGTCCGGTACCGGGACGGGCTGGAGCCGCACCTGGCCACTGTGCCCCCATCCGCCCGGGCGGATGCGACCGAGTCGGTGGAGGCCGCCCGTGTCATCGCGGCGTCGCTCGGACCATCCGGGAGGACGTTGTGGGCCGACGCGTCCGACGCCTTCGTCTCGGCGATGCACAGCACGGCGATCGGGTGCGGGCTCGCGGGGCTCCTCGGGGCGGCCGTGGTCGCGGTGGGGATGCCTGGCGCGCGGGAGTCGGCGACCATGCACCACCAGATCCCCCAGCCGGCCGCGCCGGGCCCCCAGCCGGCCGCTTCCCGCCCGGTGGGATCGCGGCCGTCGCAGTCGTAGCTGTCGAAACCATGGTCCAGTGACGTCGCGGCATCAGGAGAACCGGTGACATATCGTGGTGGTACGGGGACGTCCGAACAGGATTCCGCTGTCCGGGCGGCGCAGTCGGACGACCGGTCCCAGGAGTTCTGGCGGGCCCACTTCCTGCGGGAATCGACGCGTTCCCTGTCGTCCGCGGCGGCCCACCTTGCCGGCGGCGAGGCTGTCGAAGCGCTGTACCTGGCGCGTCAGGCACGCTTCTTCGTAGAGGCGATGCTGGCGCAGGCGGCCGCGGAGGCACGGGCGGCCGGGCACAGCTGGGATCGCGTCGGAGAGGTCCTCGGCCTGAGCGGGACAGCGGCTCGTGACGCGTACGCGGATGGCGCGGCGCGGGGATTCGTCGCCGAAGCGGGTGGCGTCGAGGTGCTGACCCGTATCGTCGACCGCTTCTACGGCAAGGTCGCGGCGGACGACGTACTCGGGCCGATGTACGGGGAGGACATCGCCGGCGCCGCCGAGCGGCTACGCGCCTTCCTGATCCAGTACTGGGGAGGCCCGCGTAGCTACTCCCCGCTGCGAGGACATCCGCGGCTGCAGATGCGCCACGCTCCCTTCCCGATCAATGCCCGGGCCCGGGAGTCATGGCTGCGCCTGATGGCGCAGGCCCTGACCGAGGAGGGCCTGCCCGCGCCGCTGGAACGCATGCTCTGGGAATACCTCGTGGACGGGGCACATGCCCTGACCAACACCGGGTGACGCGAGGGGCGGACGCCGGCTTCACCCGCGGGCAGGGCCGGGTGGGTGGCGGCGGCACTGTCAGGCGGGCTCGGGCGATCCGGTGATGCGGCCGCGATGGGCATAGATCGCAAGCTGGGTCCGGTCCCGCAGGTCCAGGCGTCGCAGGACCGCCGTCAGGTGGCTTTTCACGGTGGCCTCGGTGACGAACAGACGGGCAGCGATCTCCGCGTTGGACAGCCCGTCGGCGACCAGTTCCAGCACCTCGCGCTGCCGCTGGGTGAGGCGGATGTCCACACCCTTCATCGCGGTGCCGACCGTGGGAACGGGTGCGGAGGGTGCGGAGGGTACGGAGGGCGCGGTGTCGCCGCCCCCGGTCGGCCCGGTGGAGGACGGCCGCCCTGCCCAGCAGGCCGCGAGGTGGCTGGCGACGGTAGGCGCCAGGGTGATGTGACCGGCCGCGGTCGCGCGGATGGCGTCGAGAAGATCGGCAGGCGGGATGTTCTTGATCAGATAGCCGCGGACGCCGAGGCGCAGCGCCTCGGCCGCCAGGTCGTCGGAGCCTCGGCGGGCGGTGATGATGATGTGGGGGCGGCGATCCGGCAGGGCCGCGGACAGCTTGCGGATGAGCGGGAGGACGCCGGCTCCGTCCAGGTCGCGGTCGACCATGCAGATGTCGGGCTGGAACTCCTGCGCCGCCAGCAGGAGATCCGCGCTGTCCGCCACGTCCCGCACGACGGTGATGTCCGGTTCCCGGCTGAGAATCACCCGCATCCCCGTCCGTACCACGTCGCAGCTTTCGGCGAGAAGCACCCGTATCGTCCGGGTGGGCCGGGCTGTGGCATGTCCGGACACTCCGGGCTTGGACACCTGCGCCTCCTCCGGGGAATCCACAGACGACACGCACACGGCCCGGCCGGCGGCATCGACGGGTGGGCGGCCGTGGAAGAGCCCACCTTCAAGGTCTTCATGGACGGTGTACGGCATCATAACCCCTTCGACCGTCACGGGAACGATCTCGGCTACCCGGGGCCGCTTGTCCGGTGGGTCCGCGAGCATCCGGGTAGTTGAACAACCTGTATATCAACCCGGCGCCACGCACACACCATCGTCAGATAGATGATACCGCTCCGCCGGCGGCGGAAGATTTTCGTCCTTCTCCCGGATGGCTTCTCGCACCCGAGAATACCAGCCGCCCGACAATAACTGTCCGTGTACGGCGGCGGGCCGGGGCCCGGCGGCGGTGGGCCGCCGCCGAAGCCGCCGCGGCGCCGGATCCGGCCCGCGTCGATGTGATCCGGGCCGTGACCAGGAAGACCAAAGCCGGAATGATCATATATCTTTGACGTTACCGGGGGCCGGAGTCACCGGATCATCGGCTGGCAACACCGGAGATCGTCTTCGAAGTGGCCCACCTGGTGTTCCTTATCGCCGTTTGCCTTCCAGGAGGTGCGCCACCCGTGCCGTGATGAGACGTAACGCGGCCGGCACCGGAATCTGAGTCTGTCGTAACCGCGACAGACCTTTTCCTCGATCATGCCGGCACGGCAGGCTACGGCATGAGTCCAGAACAGGATACGCCGCCCTGCGTCGGCAGCTGAGGATGCGCCGGCAGGCAGCCGGTCGCCGTCCGGACGGGGGGAGCGGAATGGATGGACGCTCAGGGCCGGATATCGCGGCGGAGAATACGGTGCGCGGAGCGGGCGACGAGTCCACCCGCCCCGTACGGATTCTGCTGGTCAACGGCCATCCTGTCTTCCTGGCGGGGCTGCGTGCGCTGTTGGAGGCCACCGCGGTGGGCGAGGTGGTCGGTGATCTCACGAACGGCGCCGACATCATCCCCGCGGCTCGACGGCTGCGTCCGGATGTCGTCATCTTCGATTTCGACGACGACGACAACGATGTGCTGGCGCTGACCCAGCGCATCTCGCGGGAATGCCCGAGGACCGCCGTACTCGTCCTCACCGGACGGCATGACCAGCGGACCGTCGCGGCCGTGGTGCGGGCCGGTGCCCGCGGATGCGCCTTCAAGGCGGCGCGGCCGGAGGACCTCGCGCGCGCGGTGGAGGCGGTCAGCCACGGCGAGGTGATCTTCGGTGCCCATATCGCCGACAGCGTGTTACGCCACTTCGACGCCGCCGGGGCGGAGCAGCCTCCGTTCCCCGAGCTCACCGAGCGGGAGCGCGTGGTGCTCTGCCTCGTCGCGGACGGCTACTCCACGGCCGCCATCGCCGGTGAGCTGGCCCTCACCACGAAAACGGTGCGCAACTACCTGTCGAAGATTTTCGCGAAACTGGAAGTGCGGGACCGCGCCGAGGCCGCGGTCATTGCCCGGCGTGCCGGGCTCGGGGGCTGAACAGCCCGCGGAATGAACCCCGGGGAAATCTCCCGCAATCACCGCGGCTACCCGCTGCCGACAGCATATGCCGGCGGCTGTCCCCCGCTGGACAGTGAGGTACGTCACCATCTGGGATGCGTATTGTCGTCCAGCCGACTCCGCCACCGCCCGTCTCCACCTTTTGTCGAAACCGTGGCCCGGAAAATTCCCAGGCAGTTGGGACATCTGACTCATGACGCTGGGACAAATCATCGGGGACGATGAAACAGCCGCAAGGCGATGACAGCCGGACCACGTATTTCCAGGAGATCGCCGAACAACGACATCTGACCGGCAGGCATCCACCCCGCCGGTGCCCCCGAAAGCACCGGCCGGTGCTGTTCACCGGCGTTCCCGTTCGACGGCCCGACGTGAAATCCGCGGCAGCCCGGCCATCGCCGGACGGCGAGACGGTACCAGCCCTGGGCGGGTGCTGGTTCGCCCGCCGGTGGATTTCCCCGAAGCGGAACACCGCACAGCAGGACGTGGCACAGAGGTGAAGGCGGAACCATGCAAAGGACGTTGATCGTCGCAAGGATCACGCCGGGCGCGGAAGCCGAGGTCGCGCGTATATTCGCGGCCTCGGACCGTACCGGCCTGCCCCAGGTCGCCGGGGTGTCGCACAGATCCCTTTACAGCCTGGGTGACCTGTATGTCCATCTGCTCGAAACCGAGCATGAAAGCACCCGCGTGCTGGCCGACATCAGGAGCCAGGAGGAGTTCGGGCGGGTGACCGCGGAGCTGGCGCATTTCATCCAGCCCTATCTGCCCACCTGGCGGTCACCCCGGGACGCAGTGGCGCGCTGCTTCTACACCTATGAACCGGACGGCTCCCCGGCGAGACGGGTCGCGACCGGGCCTGCGCGGGCCGAGGCATGAGCCCGGCGGCCACCACCCCGGCCACCACCGAATGGGTGCGCTGCCGGGCCTGCTCCGCGCTCGTCTACGGGAAACGGTTCGCGCGCAACCTGTTCGTCTGCCCCGAATGCGGTGACCACGGGCGGGTCGGCGCACGCCAGCGGATCGGGCACCTGCTCGACCCGGACAGCTTCACCCCCCTCGAGCTCACCCCGACCGGCTACGATCCCCTCGATTTCTCCGACGGCAGACGGTACGAGGAGCGCTGGCACGAGGCGCGCCGCCGCACCGGCCTGCCCGAGGCGGTGCTGTGCGGCACGGGCCGCATCGGCGGGCGCGAGCTGGCCGTCGCCGTCATGGACTTCTCCTTCATGGGCGGCAGCCTCGGTTCCGCCGCCGGAGAAATGATCACCTTGACCGCGGAGCTGGCCCGGGAGCGCCGGCTGCCGTTCGTGGTCGTCACAACCTCGGGAGGCGCCCGCATGCAGGAGGGCGCCCTGTCCCTGATGCAGATGGCGAAGACGAGCATCGCGGTCGGCCAGCTGCGCCGCGACGGGCTGCTGACCGTCAGCGTCGTCACCGACCCGACCTACGGCGGGGTGGCGGCGTCCTTCGCCACGAACACCGACGTGGTCCTGGCCGAGGCCGGGGCCCGGCTCGGCTTCGCCGGCCCCCGGGTCGTCCGGCAGACCACCGGCGAGCGGCTGCCCGACGGCTTCCAGGGAAGCGCCTTCCTCGCCGCCCGGGGGCATGTCGACCTGGTCGTGCAACGCGCCGAGCTGCGCCCCTGCCTGAGCAGGCTGCTGGCGGTGGCCGCGCCCGGGCGCCGCCCGACGAAGACCAGGCCGGCCATCCGGGAGCCCCGGCCCCCGGCGCCGCGGCAGGAACATGATCCGGTCGCCGCGGGTGCGGCGGCGCGGGTACTGATCCGGGATCCGCGGCAGCTGCGCGACCGCGACCCGTGGGAGCGGGTACGCCTTGCCCGCGACCTCGGCCGCCCCACCACCCTCGACCTCGCCGCCCGGGTGTTCGACTCGTTCCTGGAGCTGCGGGGCGACCGGACGCACGGCGACAGCCCGGCGATCGTCGCCGGGCTGGCCGAGATCGGCGGTGTGCCGGTGGCGGTGGTCGGCCACCAGAAGGGGCACACCACCGCGGAACTGCTCAGCCGTGACTTCGGCCTGGCCAAGCCGGAGGGGTACCGCAAGGCGCTGCGCATCATGGAACTGGCCGAACGCCTCGGCCTGCCCGTCGTGACGCTGGTCGACACCCCCGGCGCGCACCCTGGGGTCGAGGCGGAGGAACGCGGCCAGGCCTCGGTGATCGCCAACGCCATCCAGCGGATGAGCGCGCTGCGGGTACCGGTGGTGTCGGTCGTCACCGGCGAGGGCGGCAGCGGGGGCGCGCTCGCCCTCGCCGTCGCCGACCAGGTGCTCATCGTCGAGAACGGCGTCTACACGGTCATCAGCCCCGAAGGATGCTCCGCGATCCTGTGGAACAACAGCGCCCGCGCCCCCGACGCGGCCCGCTCACTGGGCCTGGACCCGCGGACGCTGCTGCGGGCCGGCATCGTCGACGCGGTCGTGCCCGAACCACCCGGAGGCACACAGGCCGACCCCGGGACGGCCGCGGACACGCTGCGCGCGGCCGTACTCGAAGCCCTCCTCCCGCTGCTGGCCGTGCCGCCCGACGAGCTCGTGGCCCGGCGCGCGGCCCGCTTCCGCGGCTTCGGCGCGGAAGCGGTGGACGTACCGGCCCGCACCGGACGCCGGCAGGAGCAGGAATACGCGCAGGTGCCGGCATGACCCGCGACGAGGCCCCCGAGGTGGCGCCCGACGGGCGGATCGAGCTGCTGGCGGCGGTGCGGGAGCACGTCAGCCGCCTCACCCGCGACCTGCCCGGCCAGCCCAGCCGCCTGCGGCTGCGCTCCGGCGACGTCGTGCTGGAGGTGGAGTGGGCAGCCCCGCCGGCGGCCGGGCCGTTACCGGCAGGTGCGGCCGACAGCACCGGGATCCAGCCGGCGCGGCAGGCGAGCGACGCCGAGGCGTCCGGCACGCCGTCCGGGCCGGTCGTCACCGCACCCATGGTCGGGACCTTCTACCGGTCCCCCCAGCCGGGGGCGGAGCCGTTCGTGCAGGTCGGCGACCTGGTCGCACCGGGGGACACGGTCGGAATCCTGGAGGCGATGAAGCTGATGAACCCGGTGCGCGCCGAGGCCGCCGGCAAGGTCGACCGGATCGCCGTCGCCGACGGGGAGCCGGTGGAGTTCGGGCAGGTGCTCATCACGCTGGTGCCCGTCGGATGAGCGGGCTGGCCAGCGCTGCGGCCGGCGGCGCGACACATGGGGTGATGTGAGGTGTTCCGGAAGGTACTGATCGCGAACCGTGGGGAGATCGCGGTACGGGTGGCGCGGGCGTGCCGCGAGCTCAACCTCGCGGTCGTCGGCGTGCACTCCACCGCGGACGACGTCGAGGCGCTGCGCCGGCACGTGGACGAGACCGTCTGCATCGGGCCGGGCCCGGCCGGGCGCAGCTACCGCAACGCCGCGGCACTGGTGGAGGCGGCCCGCAGGACCGGCGCGGACGCCGTCCACCCCGGGTACGGGTTCCTGTCGGAGGACCCCGACTTCGCCGAGATCTGCGCCGCCAACGACCTGGTGTTCATCGGGGCGCCCGCGCAGGTCATGGCCTGCCTCGGTGACAAGAGCACGGCACGCACCCTGATGCGGGAGGCCGGGCTGCCGCTGCTGCCCGGCAGCCGCGAGGTACCCGGCGACGTCGACGAGGCGGCCCGGCTCGCCGCCACCGTCGGCTATCCCGTCATCATCAAGGCAGCCGCCGGCGGCGGGGGCAACGGGATGACCGTCGTGCGCGAGCCCGGTGGCTTCGCCCGCGCGTTCGCCGAGACCCGCGCCGTGGCGCGCGCGGTCTTCGGTGACGACCGGGTCTACGTCGAGCGCTATCTGGAACGGGCGCGGCATGTCGAGGTACAGGTCCTCGTCGACGAGCAGGGCACGGGGATCCACCTCGGCACCCGGGAGTGCTCCGTGCAGCGACGCCACCAGAAGCTGCTGGAGGAGGCGCCCGCCCCGGGGCTGGATCCGCAGCAGGCCGCCGCGATCGCGCGGGACGCCGTCCACGGCGCGCTCGCCACGGGCTTCCGCGGTGCCGGCACGGTCGAGTTCCTGGTGGACGCCGACGGCCGGCACTACTTCATGGAGATCAACTGCCGGATCCAGGTCGAGCACCCGGCCACCGAAATGGTCACCGGCTGTGACATCGTCCGGGAGCAGGTGCGCGTCGCGGCGGGCCTGCCCCTCGGTCTGACCCAGCAGGACGTGCAGATCCGCGGCACCGCCCTGGAGTGCCGGGTGAACGTGGAGGACCCCGCCAACGACTTCAGGCCGACCCCCGGCCGGATCGAGCGCTTCCTCCCGCCCGGCGGCCCGTTCACCCGGGTCGACACCCATGCCTGGCCGGGGTACGTCGTCGGGCCGCACTACGACTCGCTGCTGGCCAAGGTCATCGTCTGGGCGCCGCGGCGCGACGAGGCGATCGCGCGGGCCGACCGGGCACTGGCCGAGTTCGAGGTAGCCGGCCCGGGGGTGCGGACCACCATCCCGTTCCTGCGCCGCGTCCTCGCCGACGAGGAGTTCGCCAGCGGGCGTTACGCGACGTCCCTGGTCGACCGCCTGCTGGCCGGCACGCCACCGGAGCCGGGCAGGCGGCGCTGAGCCTCGGCCGGCCGGCCGGCCGAGGAAAGCCCGTCCGGCCCCTGGGCCTCCCTGGGCCAGATCGGTGAGCCGACAAACAGACGAACAGGAACTCGCGGAAAAAGAAACCGGCGGAAAGCCGGCGGGAAAAGAACAGAAAGGGAAGAAGGACTGTGAGCACGAACGAGACGATCACATCGGTCACACCGACGGAGATCGAGAACATCCTCGTCACGGAGACGGGAGTAGGCCCCGAGACGATCCGCGCCGGTGGTGGCACGACCCCCCTGGTCGACCTCGGCATCGACTCGCTCGCGGTGCTGCAGCTGCAGGGCGCGCTGGCCGACAGGTTCGGCGTGGAACTGCCCGAGGAGGCCGGTGGCTGGACCGTCACCCGCATCGTCGCCTTCGTCAACGGCGACCTCGCCGGGAGGCGCTGACGTGGCCGGGCACACGGAGAACACGATCGTCATCAGCGCGCCGTTCGACCTGGTCTGGGACATCACCAACGACCTGGAGCGCTGGCCGGCCCTGTTCACCGAATACGCCTCGGTCGAGGTACTGGAGCGGATCGGCACGACGGTGCGCTTCCGGCTGACGATGCACCCCGACGAGCAGGGACGGGTCTGGTCGTGGGTGAGCGAACGGACCCCGGACCGGCAGCGCCGGGAGGTCCACGCCCACCGGGTCGAACCCGGCCCGTTCGAGTACATGCGCATCCACTGGCGCTACGACAGCGACGGCGACGGCGACGGCGACGGCGACGGGGACGGGGACGGCGTCCGGATGACCTGGATTCAGGACTTCGCGATGCGGCCCGACGCGCCGGTCGACGACGCGGGCATGACGCAACGGATCAACACGAACTCCGCCATCCAGATGGACGTCATCCGGCGCCGGGTCGAAGCCCTGGCGGCGGTGTAACCGGCCGCCCGCACGGCGACGCGAGAAGGGAACACCCATGAGCAGCACCGGACCCAAGGTCCTGTCCATCCACGACGTGCCACCGAATACCCGCCGGGGCGGTGACATCCGGACCCTGCTGTCACCGGCCACCGTCGGCTCGACGTCAGGTTTCCTCGGGACGCTGGCCCTGCGGCCGGGGGAGGTCGTCACCGAGCACTGGCATCCGTACTCCGAGGAGTTCCTCTACTGCGTGACCGGGAACATCACCGCACGCCTCGACGGCCAGGACACCGCGCTGCCGGCCGAGCACGGCCTGCTGATCCCCCTGGGGACGCGCCACCGGCTGGTCAACACCGGCGACGAGACGGCGTTCCTCGTCTTCCACCTCAGCCCGCTGGCCCCACGGCCGGACCTCGGCCACGTCGACACCGAGCCCCTGCCCACCCTCGTGCCCGCGCCGGCCGGGGCGGGCGGCAGCGGGGACGGCGACCCACGGAAGGCACCAGCATGAGCACACATACGAGCACGAGCGCGGGCCCGAGAAGGACGGTGGTCACCGGCGTCGGCGTCATCGCCCCCGGCGGGACGGACAGCCGCGCGTTCTGGACCCTGCTGACCGAGGGCCGGACCGCGACCCGGCGGATCTCGTTCTTCGACCCGGCGCAGTTCCGGTCGCAGATCGCGGCCGAATGCGACTTCGACCCCGCCGCCGCCGGCCTGGACGCGCAGGAGATCCACCGCAACGACCGGTTCATCCAGTTAGCGCTCGCCGCGGCCGCGGAGGCGGTCACCGACAGCGGCCTGGACCTGCCGGCCGGCGCCCCCGACGGCGGATACGGCGTCGGGGTCAGCCTCGGCAGCGCCGTCGGCGCCACCACCCGCCTCGAGGACGAGTACGTCGCGGTCAGCAACAGCGGCCGTGACTGGCTGGTGGACCCGGCATACGCCTCGTCCTTCCTCTACCACGCCCTGGTGCCCAGCAGCCTCGCCGGCGAGGTGGCCCGCAGGTTCGGCGCGCGCGGCCCCGCCGCGGTGGTGTCGACGGGCTGCACCTCGGGGATCGACGCGATCGGCCGGGGCCACCAGCTCATCCAGGACGGCGCGGCCGACGTGGTCATCGCGGGTGCCACGGACGCGCCGATCTCACCGATCTCGATCGCCTGCTTCGACGCGATCCGGGCGACCTCAGCGCGCAACGACGACCCGGAGCACGCCTCCCGGCCGTTCGACGCCACCCGGGACGGGTTCGTGATGGGGGAAGGCGCCGCCGTGCTCGTCCTGGAGGAGTGGGAGCACGCCCGCCGCCGCGGCGCCCACGTCTACTGCGAGGTCACCGGCTACGCGTCCCGCTCCAACGCCTACCACATGACCGGGCTGCGACCGGACGGTGTGGAGATGGCCGAAGCGATCACCAGCGCGCTCCGGCAGGCCCGCACCCCGGCCACGGCGGTCAGCTACGTCAACGCCCACGGGTCGGGCACCAAGCAGAACGACCGGCACGAGACGGCCGCCTTCAAACGCTCCCTGGGATCGCACGCCTACCAGGTACCGGTCAGCTCGATCAAGTCCATGGTCGGCCACTCGCTCGGGGCCATCGGCGCGATCGAATGCGCCGCCTGCGCGCTGGCCATCGAGCACTCCGTGGTGCCGCCGACGGCCAACTGGGAGAACCGCGACCCCGACTGTGACCTGGACTACGTGCCCAAGACCGCCCGTGACCAGCGGATCGACGTGGCGCTGTCGGTCGGCAGCGGTTTCGGCGGCTTCCAGTCCGCGATCCTGCTCGAGCGCGCGACGGTGACCCGGTGAGCGCCCCGGGCCAGTCCGCGGTGATCACCGGTATCGGCGTCGTGGCACCGAGCGGCATCGGGGCCGAGGCGCACTGGTCGTCCACGCTGCGCGGCGAGGTCAAGGTCGCCCCGGTCACCCGCTTCGCCACCCCCACGCCCGCCGCCGTCCTGGCCGGTACCGCGGCGCCCGCCGCCGTCCTGGCCGGTGAGGTGGACGGCTTCCAGCCCGAGGATCATCTCGACCCCCGGCTGATCGTGCAGACCGACCGGTGGAGCTGGCTGGCCCTGACCGCCGCCGGCCTCGCCCTCGATGACGCCGGCTACCGGCCGTCCGATCACGATCCGTACGACACCGCGGCCATCCTGGCCAGCGGCTCCGGCGGCAACGAGTTCGGGCAGCGGGAAATCGGGCGGCTGTGGAGCCAGGGCCGCCGGGCGGTGGGGGCCTACCAGTCCATCGCCTGGTTCTACGCGGCCAGCACCGGGCAGATCTCGATCCTCCACGGGCTGAAAGGCCCCTCAGGAGTGATCGTCTCCGGTGAGGCCGGCGGCCTGGACTGCCTCGGCGAGGCCCGCCGGGCCATCCGGCGGGGGACCCGCGCCGTGGTGGCGGGCGCCACCGAGGCCGCGGTCGCACCGTATGCGATGACCTGCTACGCCACGAGCGGGATGCTGACCGCGGGCACCCGTCCCGAGGAGGGCTACCGGCCCTTCTCCCGGCATGCCGACGGGTACGCGCCGGGCGAGGGCGGCGCCCTGTTCGTGGTGGAGGACGCCGCGGCGGCGCACGAGCGCGGCCACCGCGGCTACGGACGGATCGCCGGCTACGCGGCCACCCACGACGCCCACCACGACCGGCGCCCGGCACCCGGGCCGGACCCCCTCGTGCAGGCGATGCGACGCGCGCTCGACGACGCCGGCCTGACCCCCGGCAACGTCGACGTCGTCTTCGCCGACGGCATGGGAACACGTGAGCACGACCTGCTGGAGGCACGCGCCCTGGGCGAGGTCTTCGGTGACCGCCTCGCCCACCTGCCGGTGACGGCCCCGCACAGCCTGGTCGGGCGCCTGTGCGCCGGGACGCCGGCGCTCAACGTGGCGACCGCGCTCCTGGCGATGCGGGACGGCGTGGTCCCTCCGGTGGGCAACCTGACCGATCCGGACCCGGCATACGGGCTGCACCTGATCACGGGAGAACCACGCGGAATGCCGACGAACGTCATCATGATCAACGCCCGCGGCTACGGAGGGTTCAACAGCTGCCTCATCCTCACCTCGACTCCGTGATCGACACCGCCGTGACCGACGTCGCGGGGGAGGCGACATCGCGACCGCGGTCAACCGGCCGCGGCGGTTCAGCTCCGACGGCCTCCCATCCCGCGGCCATCCCGTCCGACATGCGCGGCACGGGTGCCCGCGTGCTCCTGAAGCGAGTGCGGGCAGGGTGAAGGGGTCCGCGTGGTGGCGGGTTGTGCCATGCTGGGTGGGCGACGGCAGTGGAGGAAGCCGGTGGGAATCCGGCGCGGTCCCGCCACCGTAACCGGGGAGCGAACCCTCACCGTGTGTCACGGACGTGTAGGCGTCCGGAAGGCCGAGGGGGAGCGGTGATCCGGGAGCCGGGATACTTCGGCCGTCCGCACCGTTACCGAGGGCGAGGAAACCCGAGGGAGGACCGCGGCATGCCCGTTCACGCCCGTCAGCCGGTGCCCGGCGCACGGTCGGGAGCACGATGACGGCCTACCCGCTGTCCGCGGTGGTGGGTATGGACGACCTGCGGCTCGCTCTCGTCCTCAACGCCGTGTCACCGGCTATCGGCGGGGTACTCGTCCGGGGGGAGAAGGGCACCGCCAAGTCGACGGCGGTACGGGGGCTCACCGCCCTGCTCCCGCCCCTGGCGGTGGTGGCCGGCTGCCGGTTCGCCTGCGACCCGGCCGCCGGTGACGCCGACTGCCCGGACGGCCCGCATCCACCCGAGGCTCCCGCCGTGACCCGGGCGGCGCGGATGGTGGAGCTGCCGGTCGGCGCCTCGGAGGACCGGGTGACCGGGGCGATCGACCTCGACCGGGCGCTCACCGAAGGCGTCACGGCGCTGCGCCCCGGGCTGCTGGCCGCCGCCCACCGCGGCCTGCTCTACGTCGACGAGGTCAACCTCCTGCACGATCATCTTGTCGACCTGCTGCTGGACGCGGCCGCGCTCGGCGTCGCCCACGTCGAACGCGACGGGGTGTCGGTCCGCCACGCCGCCCGGTTCCTGCTGGTCGGGACGATGAACCCGGAGGAGGGTGAGCTGCGCCCGCAGCTGCTGGACCGGTTCGGGCTGACCGTCGAGGTCGCCGCCAGCCGGGACCCGCGGGTGCGGGCCGAAGTGGTGCGCCGCCGGCTGGCCTACGATGCCGGCCCGCGGGCCTTCGCCGCCGCCTGGGCGGAGCAGGACGCCGCCCTCGCCGCCCGGATCGCCGCCGCCCGCGACCGGCTGCCCGCCGTGGAGCTCTCCGAGACGGCGTTGCGCCAGGTCACCGCGGTCTGCGCCGCCTTCGACGTGGACGGGATGCGCGCGGACGTGGTCACCGCCCGCACCGCGATCGCGCTGGCCGCCTGGGAGGGCCGCGAGCGCGTCACCGCCGACGACATCCGCCGCGCCGCCCGCCTGGCCCTGCCACACCGGCGCCGCCGGGGCCCGTTCGACGCCCCCGGCCTGGACGAGGACACCCTCGCCGACGCTCTGGAACAGGCCCTGGAACAGACCGGGGAGCCACCCACGGACGACCCTGACGGACCGCCACCGGCCGGCGGCGGGGGCGGCGGAGGCAGTGGCGGCGGTGGCGGCGGTGGATCCGCCGGCGGCCACGGCAACGGCGGTGCCGCTACCGACAGTGACGAGAATACCGGTGCCGGGCCGCCGTTCACGTCGGCCGGCGACCTGCCGGCCCCGCGCCCGGCGGAATCGGAGCCCCTGCACCGGGCGGAAACGCAACAGACGGAGACGGACGCGGAACCGTGGCCCGCCGGCGGGCCGGCCACCGCGTCCGAGCACAGCCGGTACGAGCAGCCCGACCCGTCGCGCGGACGGGCGGACGCCGCTGGCAGCGCACACCCCGCCGGCCCGCCCGGCCCGGTGTTCCGCCCCCGCCGCCTGGAGATCCCCGATGTCGGTACCGGTCTCGGCGCCGCCGGGCGGCGCTCCCGGGCCCGTACCCGCCACGGCGCGGTGGTCACCGCCTCGCCGGAGGCCCCTGGCCTGCACCTGCCGGCGACCCTGCGGGCCGCCGCGCCCTGGCAGCAGGCCCGCGGACGCCACGGGCCGGGGCTGCTGCTGCGGCCGTCCGACCGGCGCGGCGCCGTCCGGGAGGGACGCGAGGGCAACCTGGTGCTGTTCGTGGTGGACGCCAGCGGCTCCATGGCCGCCCGCGCCCGGATGCGCACGGTCACCACCGCCGTGCTCTCCCTGCTCCTGGACGCCTACCAGCGCCGCGACCGGATCGGAATGA
Organism: Protofrankia sp. CiP1_Cm_nod1; assembly: GCF_920888515.1. GTDB lineage: Bacteria > Actinomycetota > Actinomycetes > Frankiales > Frankiaceae > Protofrankia. The sequence continues at coordinate 46,138 of NZ_CAKKTM010000250.1, forward strand.
TCACCTTCCGGGGTGCCGACGCCGAGGTCGTCCTGCCGCCGACGTCGAGTGTGGAGGTGGGCGCGGCCCGGCTGCGTTCCCTGCCGACCGGTGGGCGCACCCCGCTCGCCGCCGGGCTCACCCGCGCCGGGCAGGTGCTGGCCGCCGAACGCCGGCGTGACCCCGACCGGCGCGCGCTGCTGGTCGTCGTCACCGACGGCCGGTGCACCAC
>NZ_CAKKTM010000251.1 GCF_920888515.1 Protofrankia sp. CiP1_Cm_nod1
GACCCCGACCGGCGCGCGCTGCTGGTCGTCGTCACCGACGGCCGGTGCACCACCGGCCCGGATCCGGCCGCCGCCGCGCACGCGCTGGCCCGCGCCGGGGTGGCCAGCGTCGTCGTCGACTGCGAGAGCGGCTATGTCCGCCTGGGCCTGGCCGGCCGGCTGGCCACCGCCCTCGGTGGCACGACCGTCCCGCTGGCCGCCCTGTCGGCGGCGGCCGGCCCGGCGGCCCCCACCAGCTCCGCGGATCCCGCCGGCTCCGCGGATCCCGCCGGCGCTGTCCGCCCGGTATGGCCGGCGCGCCCCGCCAGCCCGGTGCGTCCGATATGGCCGGCGGGATCCGCCCGGCCCGGCAGGCCCGCCGGGCCGACACCGTCCACACCGTCCACCCAGCCTGGGAAGGTGGCCTGAGGGATGCCGCAGGGACAGCCGGCCGTGATACCCGACGACGGCCTGACCACCCGGGCCCGCCGGGACCGCCCGCTGCTGATCGTCCACACCGGTGACGGCAAGGGGAAGTCGACCGCGGCGTTCGGGCTGGCCCTGCGCGGCTGGGCGCAGGGCTGGCCGGTCGGGGTGTTCCAGTTCGTCAAGTCCGCGAAATGGCGGATCGGGGAGGAACGGGCACTGCGCACGCTGGCCACCACCGGCGAGGGCGGCACGGTCACCTGGCACAAGATGGGCGAGGGCTGGAGCTGGGTGCAGCACCGCATCGACCCGGGCGCCCAGCCCGCCGACGCCGCGCGCGAGGGCTGGGAGCAGATCCGCCGGGACCTGGCCGCGCAGACCTACCGGCTCTACGTCCTCGACGAGCTGACCTACCCGCTGAAGTGGGGATGGATCGATGTGGCCGAGGTCGTCGAGACGCTGCGCGCCCGGCCCGGGCGCCAGCACGTCGTCGTCACCGGCCGCGCCGCGCCGCCGCGGCTGCTCGACGCCGCCGACCTGGTGACCGAGATGACCAAGGTGAAGCATCCGATGGACGCCGGCCAGAAGGGCCAGCGGGGGATCGAATGGTGAGCGGCCCCGGCGCCGCCGGCATCGCCCTGCCCCGGCTGCTGGTCGCGGCCCCGGCCAGCGGCGCGGGCAAGACCACCGTGGCGACCGGGCTGATGGCCGCCCTGACCGCCCGCGGCCTGCGGGTCTCCCCGCACAAGGTCGGCCCGGACTACATCGACCCGAGCTACCACGCCCTGGCCACCGGCCGCCCCGGGCGCAACCTCGACGCCGTGCTCTGCGGCGAACAGCGCATCGGCCCCCTGCTCGCCCACGGCGCCCGCGGCGCCGACATCGCCGTCGTCGAAGGGGTGATGGGCCTGTTCGACGGGGTGTCGCTGCCACGGCCCGGCCAGCCCGTGGACTTCGCCTCCGCCGCCCACGTGGCCCGGCTGACCGCCACCCCGGTCGTGCTGGTCGTGGACGCGTCCGCCGCGGGCCGCTCGGCCGCGGCCGTGGTGCACGGCTTCGCCACCTGGGATCGGCGGGTGCGCCTGGCCGGTGTCGTGTTCAACCGGGTCGGTTCGGCCGGCCACGAGCGCCTGCTGCGGGACGCCGTCGCCGGCCTGCGCATCCCCGTGCTGGGGGTGCTGCGCCGGGACGACGCCGCCGCGGTGCCCTCGCGGCATCTCGGGCTGGTGCCGGCGGCCGAGCGGGCGCCGGCCGCGGCCGAGGCGGTCCGGGCGCTGGGGGCGCTGGTCGCCGCATCCTGCGATCTCGACGCCGTGCTTGCGCTGGCCCGCTCGGCCCCGCCGCTGGACGCCCGCCCCTGGACGCCGTCGGACGCCGTGGCCGAGACCGGCGAGACCCGCGAGACGGCCGGGCCCGGCGGCGGGCGGCCGGTGCGGATCGCTGTCGCGGGCGGGTCCGCGTTCACGTTCGGTTATGCCGAACAGGTCGAACTGCTGCGCGCCGCCGGGGCCGAGGTCGTCACCGTCGACCCGCTGCGTGACGAGACGCTTCCGGACGGCACCGACGGACTGGTGATCGGCGGCGGGTTCCCCGAGGAGCACGCCGCCGCGCTCGCGGCCAACGCGCCGCTGCGGGCCGAGGTCGTCGCGTTGGCGCGCCGGGGCGCGCCGATCGCCGCCGAATGCGCCGGCCTGCTCTACCTGGCCCGCTCCCTCGACGGGCATCCGATGTGCGGCGTCCTCGACGCCGACACGGCGATGGGGCCACGTCTCACTCTCGGTTACCGTCAGGCGGTCGCTGTCTGTGACAACTCGCTCGTGACCGCCGATACCGTGGTGACCGCGCACGAGTTCCACCACACGCAGGTCATCCCGCCGACCGCCAGCACGACCGCCGCTGCTGCCGCTGCCACCACCCCTGCCGACACGGCTCCGGTTCTCGCTGGCGGCCGCGCCGGCCCCACGGCCGGGCCCGCCGCCGGAGCGTCCTTTCCCGGGGAGGCGCGCTTTTTCCCAGGGGACGTGCCACAGTCGGCCTGGCGGGTGGACGACCGGGCGGAGGGGTTCGTACGCGGCAACGTGCACGCCTCCTACCTGCACCTGCACTGGGCCGGCGTGCCCGGGGCGGCCTGCCGGTTCGTCGCCACGGCCCGCGGGGCGAGAGCGGCCGGGCCGTCCGCGGCGGCCGTCCGTGCTCCCGGCGCGGCACGGAGCGCGGGAGGAGCGCGATGAGCTCCAGGAACGTCGAGGGCAGCGAGGGCGCCGGAAGCCCCGGAAGCCCCCGGGCAACGCCGTCGAAAACCGCAACGTCGCGCGGCAAGGGCAGCGAGGGCGCCGGAAGCCCCGGGGCGGTTCCGCCGCGCGCCCGGCTGGTCGGTGTCGGCGTCGGGCCCGGCGACCCGGATCTGGTGACGGTCCGGGCCGCGCGGACGCTGGAGCGGGCCGACGTCGTGTTCGTCCCGGTCAGCGAGGGGATGCCGCCGCCGGGCCGGGCCGAGGCGACCGTGCGCGCGCACGTCACCCACGACCGGATCCGCCAGGTGACGTTCCGGATGACCGGGGACGCCGACTACGACGCCCCGGCGGCCGTGGTCATCCAGGCCCTGCGCGAACACCCCACGGGCAGTGTCGCGTTCGCCACGATCGGTGATCCGAACGTCTACTCGACCTTCACCACGCTGGCCGCCCGGGTCCGCACGCTGTTACCGGAGGTCACCATCGAGACCGTTCCCGGCATCATGGCCATGCAGGATCTCGCCGCCCGCTCCGGCACGGTGCTGGCCGTGGGCACCGAGACCGTGGCGCTGCTGCCGCTGACCGCCGGTGTGGACGCCTACCGCCGGGCGGTCGCCGACCACGACACCGTGATCGCCTACAAGGGCGGACGCGCGCTGCCGCAGGTCCTCGACGTGCTGGCCGAGGCCGACCGGCTGACCGGCACACACGGCGCGGCCGTCTACGGCGCCTGCACGGGCCTGCCCGAGGAGGACATCCGCCTCGCCGCCGACCTGCCCCGCGACCAGCCCGGCCCCTACCTGTCCACGGTGATCTCCACCCGGCGCCGGCAGTGGCCGGCATGACCGCCCGCCCGCCCGGGCGGGTCACGTTCGTCGGGGCCGGCCCCGGGGCCGCGGACCTGCTGACCCTGCGCGCCGCCCGGGTGATCGGCGAGGCGGACGTGGTCATCTGGGCGTCCTCGCTGGTGCACCCGGACGTGCTCACCCATGCCCGCGACGACGCCGAGATCGTCGACTCGGCCGGGCTGCCGCTGGAGGGCGTCCACGAGATCTACCGGCGGGCCGCGGCCGGCGGGCTCGCGGTGGCCCGCGTCCACTCCGGTGACCCGGCGCTGTGGGGTGCGGTGCAGGAGCAGCTGGAGATCTGCGCCGAGCTGGGGCTGGCCACCGACATCGTCCCCGGGGTCAGCAGCTTCACCGCGGCCGCCGCGGCCGTCGGGCGCGAGCTGACCGTCCCCCAGGTGGCCCAGTCGGTGATCCTGACCCGGCTCGCCGGCGGGAAGACCCCGATGCCGCCCGGGGAGGAGGTGGCCCGGTTCGCCGCGCACGGCACGACCATGGCGCTGTTCCTCTCGGCGGCCCGTTCCAGCCAGCTGCAGGCCGAGCTCACCGCCGGTGGCTACCCACCGGAGACACCCTGCGTGGTCGCCTACCGGGTGAGCTGGCCGGAGGAGCTGATCGTGCGGTGTGCGCTCGCCGACCTCGCCGCCACGATCCGTGAGCACAAGCTGTGGAAGCACACGCTGGTGCTCGTCGGCCCCGCCCTCGCCGCCGGCGGGACCCGCTCCCACCTGTACCACCCCGGTCACTTCCACGGCTTCCGCCGGGCCGACCGGGCCGCCCGCACCACGCTGCGGGCGGCCCGGGACAACTCCGAGGCCCCCCGCGCCCGCGACATTCCCGTCCGTGACGACCCTCGTGCGTCCGATGCGTCCAGCGCCTCACGTGAAGGGCCCGGGCCCACATGATCAACCTTCGTTGGGACGTCCCGCGCAGGCCGCCACGCAACCATCCCGGATGCGGTCGCGCGGCTGACAGCGACCGACAGGGACAGCCGTCCGCTGGGGAGAACGCGCCGGTGCGCACCACCATGAACGATCACAATGACGGATGGTCACGATGACGGACGCCAGGACACCGGGCCGGTCGGGCATCGGCCTGGTCGCGGTGACCGCCGCCGGCCGCGCGGCCGCCCGGGATCTCCAACGGGCCTGGCCGGACGCCCGCCACTACGACGGCACGGCCCGCGAGGCGCTCACCGCCGCCGTCACCGCATGCGCCGGGGTGGTCTGCTTCCTCGCGACCGGCGCGACCGTCCGGCTGCTGGCCGGCACCCCCGGCACCGGCAGCCTGCTCACCGGCAAGGACAGCGACCCGGGGGTGGTCTGCGTGGACGAGGCGCGCCGGTGGGCGGTCGCCCTCGTCGGCGGGCACGCCGGCGGAGCCAACGACCTCGCCGAGCGGGTCGCCGCCACCCTCGGCGCGACCGCCGTCGTGACCACCGCCAGTGACGCCGCCGCGGTCCCCGCCCTGGACTCCTTCGGCGCCGACATCGGCCTGCGCGTCGAGCCCGGATCGCGGCTCGCCGCCGTGGGCACGGCGCTGCTCGCCGAGCAGCCCGTGACCCTGTACACGGACGCGGTCTGGCCGCTGCCGCCGTTGCCGGGAACGGTCCGGCCCGCCGATCTCACCGATCTCACCGATCTCACCGGCCGGAGCGGACCCGCCGATCACCCCTTTCCCACTGCTCCAGGCGCCCTCGGCGGCGCCGATGAACCCGACGGGAGCAGTGCGCCGGCCACGTCACAGGCCGGACCAGCCACGCCGGCCACGTCAGTCCCGCCGGTCCCGCCGGATCGGCCGGATCGGCCGGCGGCGCCCGCCATCGTGATCACCGACCGGGTCGTCACGCCGCCGGCGCCCGCGGTGGTCTACCGGCCGCCCAGCCTGGTCGTGGGGGTCGGCGCGAGCCGGGGCGTACCCGCCGACGAGATCGTCGACCTCGTCGAGCGCGCGCTGGCCGATGCCGGGCTGGCACCGCTGGCCGTGCGTCACCTCGCCACCGTCGAGGCCAAGCGGGACGAGGCCGGCATCGTCGCCGCCGCCCGCCGGTTCGGCTGGCCGCTGGTCGTGCACCCGGCCGAGGCGCTCGCGGCCGTCGACGTCCCGCATCCCTCCGAGGTGGTGCGGGCCGCGGTCGGCACGCCGAGCGTCGCCGAGGCGGCGAGCCTGCTCGGCCCCGACGCGGGTCTGTCCGCCGGCACCGCCGAACTCGTCGTGCCCAAACGGGCAAGCGCGCACGCCACCGTGGCGGTCGCCCGCCACCGTCCCCGCGGCCGGCTGGCCATCGTCGGCCTCGGCCCCGGCGACCGGGACCTGCTCACCCCACGCGCCGCCCGCGAGCTCGCCCGCGCCAGTGTGATCGTCGGTCTGGACCAGTACGTCGACTCCGTCCGCGACCTGATCCGGCCGGGCGCGCGCGTGCTCGCCAGCGGCCTCGGAGCGGAGGAGGCCCGCGCCGGCGCGGCCGTGGACCTGTCTCTTATACACATCTCCGAGCCCACGAGACTAGCGCTCC
>NZ_CAKKTM010000252.1:0-685 GCF_920888515.1 Protofrankia sp. CiP1_Cm_nod1
GCCTCGGAGCGGAGGAGGCCCGCGCCGGCGCGGCCGTGGACGCCGCCCGCGCCGGCCACGCGGCCGCGCTCATCGGCAGCGGGGACGCCGGCGTCTACGCGATGGGCAGCCCCGCGCTGGAACGGGCCGACGGATCCTTCGACGTGGTGGGCGTCCCGGGGGTGACGGCGGCGCTGTCCGCCGCGGCGCTGCTCGGCGCGCCCCTCGGCCACGACCACATGATGATCAGCCTGTCGGATCTGCACACCCCCTGGGAGGTGATCGAACAGCGGGTCCGGGCGGCGGCGCGGGCCGACGTCGCCGTCGCGTTCTACAACCCGCGCAGCAAGGCGCGGACCTGGCAGCTGCCACGGGCGTTGACGTTGCTGGCCGCCCACCGTCCGCTGTCGACCCCGGTGGGCATCGTCACCGACGCCTTCCGCCCGGCCCAGCAGGTCACCGTCACCACGATCGGGGAGCTGACCGCCACCCCGGCCCCGCAACTGGAGCTGGTCGGCATGACGACGACGGTGGTCGTCGGCAGCACCCACACCCGTGTCGTGGCCGGGCACGTCGTCACCTCGAGGGGGTACCGGTGGAGCTGACCGGCCAGGTCCGTGCCGCCTGCGGCGGCTCTTCCCGCACACTCCACCGGTCGGAGACGTCGGAACGGACCACTGGAGCGCCGCCACCACCACTGCCAACG
>NZ_CAKKTM010000252.1:1123-4620 GCF_920888515.1 Protofrankia sp. CiP1_Cm_nod1
ACGCACCGCTGTACGAGGGGCTGAATCCTTGACAGACCCACACGCCGGATCGGACGCGGACCTGAACATGGCGGTGGCCGCCTCCGGGGCCGCCACCACGGCCACGGAAGGAGAGCCGGAGACGGCCACGAACGCGGCCACCGATGGAGTCCCGGAGGCGGCTACGGACAGTGCCACGGCTACGGACAGTGGCCCGGACGGCGGTCCGCCTGCGCCCGCGCTGCTGATCGTCGGGCATGGGACCCGCAGCACGGCCGGGGTGGCGCAGTTCCAGGAGTTCATCGAACGGGTCCGTGAACGTGCCGACGGGACGCCGGTGGACGGCGGGTTCATCGAACTGTCCCGCCCCCCGGTGGCCGACGCGGTGGGCCGCCTCGTCGACGCCGGCCACCGCCGGCTCGCGGTGGTACCGCTGACCCTGGTCTCCGCCGGGCACGCCAAGGGCGACATTCCCGGCGCGCTCGCCCGCGAACGCGCCCGCCATCCCGGTCTGCGCTACACCTACGGACGCCCGCTCGGCCCGCATCCGACGTTGCTGACGGCGCTCGACGAGCGCATCGACGCGGTCTGCCCGCGCGCCGAGCGGGCGAAGGTGACCGTGCTGCTGGTCAGCCGGGGCTCCACCGACCCGGACGCCAACGCCGAGATCGCCAAGGTCGCCCGGCTGCTGTGGGAGGGACGCGGGTTCGCCGGTGTCGAACCGGCGTTCATCAGCCTGGCCGAGCCGGGCGTGCCCGCCGGCCTGGAGCGCTGCCGCCGGCTGGGAGCGTCCCGGATCGTGGTGGCGCCCTACTTCCTGTTCACCGGCGTCCTGCCGGAGCGGGTGGTCGCCCAGGCCACCGCCTGGGCCGCCGAGCACCCGGGCGTCGACGTGCGCTGCGCGGGCCTGCTCGGCGACAGCGACGCCCTGGTGGACCTGGTGTTCGAGCGCTTCGCCGAGGCACTGGCCGGGGACATCCGGATGAACTGCGACACCTGCCTGTACCGGGTCGCGCTGCCCGGCTTCGAGCACCGGGTGGCCGCCCCCCAGGCCCCCCACGACCATCCGGACGACCCGACGCATCCGCACGGACACCATGATCACCACCGCGGTCACAGCCACGAACATGGTCACGGGCATCACCGGCATGCCTCCCACGCGTCCTGAGCGGCCGGCGCCCATGCCCGCCCCGGTCACGCCGGGTACAGGAGCCGACCGGTAGGCGCCTCCGCTCGACCTCCGACCGCCCCTGCCCGATCCCGGCCGGGCCACGGCCTGGCCGGGACCGTCCGCGGCTACCGCACCTGGCGGTCGAAGGGGGCCTGGGACGGCACGGGCGGGTCGTAGCTGGTCACCACCACGTCCCAGCTACGCCGGGCGGACGCGTTCAGGCTGATGTCACGCCGGGTGGCCAGCCGCAGAACGCGGAAATCACCGCCGAACAGGTCGCGCACGAACGGCGTGTCGCTGTTGGTCATGGTGATGAAAACTCCCCGGTCGGCCGCGCGACGCATCGCCTTGTAAAGCCGCACCTGGTCGTCCGCCCCGAACTGGCCGGCGGTGTACCGTCTGAAATCAGACCAGCCGCCGAGTGGTACGTACGGCGGGTCGCAGTACACCCAGTCACCCGTTTCGGCGTCGTCGATCGCCTGTTCGAAGTCGGCCACCCTGACAACGGCGCCGCTCAGCGCCCTGGCGGCCCGCAGAAACGTCGTCCGATTGTAGTAGGGCCGGTCGTAGGCTCCGTACGGCGTGTTGAACTCGTTGCGACGGTTTACCCGCCACAGCCCCCGGAAGCTCGTCTTGTTGAGGTAGACGACCCGGGCGGCCCGTTCGAGGTCACTGAGATCCCGGGGACGCTGCCGGCGCACGTGTTCGAAGTGTTCGGGAGTGTTGGGCATCTCGTCGAGCCGCGCCATGACCGACTCCGGATCCCCGGCGACGACCCGGAAACAGACGACGAGTTCTTCGTTCGCGTCGGAGAGAACAGCGCGGCGAGGCCCCAGTTCGAAGAACACCGCGCCACTACCGAGAAAGGGCTCCCGGTACGAGCCGGTGAACTCCGGCGCCAGCCCCACGAGCGCGCTCGCGTACCTGCTCTTGCCCCCGGCCCACTTCAGGAACGGCTTCTCGCCGGGGATACGACTGGTGGTCCGCAGACCCGTCGGCTGCACACGTCAAGACTACGGGTTCCGTGCGACAGGGCCCGACGGCGCTCCGCGACCCGCGGCTGCACCTCAACGATCTTCGCCGTGTACCCACGAACCGCGGAACCCGGGCTCTCCACAGCGTGCCCTGGTGTCGGAAATCCGACACCACATGAGAGCCCCAGACGGAAGATCTGATTACTTTCAGTAAGAAATTCGATCGACCGGTTCGGATCAAGACTTGTCAGTGATCTCTTGGTCACAAGGGTGACATCGGCGGGATGGCATCTTCGGGGACGCCCTCCCCATGGCAGTCATGAAGCGCCGGGAACGCGGTGATCGCTGGAGGTGGGCGCGCCCACCTCCAGCATGCTCCGACGCGCCGGCGGCATCCGTCCAGGCCACGCCACTCCGATCGTGGCCGGAGACGACCGAATCCGGACCGTCAGCTGTGAAATGACCCTGTCAGCACGGCCGCAAACACCACCGTCATCGAATCCGCGACACCAGAAAGATTCGAACGGATGATCATTGTGAATCGTTCGGCGCAGCCGGGTCGAGGTCTGGTCGACAGCGCTCATGGCGGTGACTCTCCGCCATGGAAAGGAATTTCCCCACCTGGGCGAGCGACGTTGGGCCACGTTGCAGTCCTCGCGCACGGAGCCATCCTCGAGTACCTTCGCAGAAGTGCTGGGGCCACCTTCCGGCATGTCAGATAAACCACGGATGGCAGCAGGTGGACAGGTGCTGTACGCGGACGGTGGCAAACGTCCCCGAGAGCCGGCCGGGTGGAAACGGCCAGATTGGGGTTTACTGAGAGCTCACCGAGCACCATGAGCGTTGTTCAGAAGCTGCGATCAGATGTTCTGGATCATACGCCTGCGCAGGTCAGGGCGTTACCGGGCCCTGATCGGGACCCGTGAACAACGCTTCATGAGATGATCATGTTTTATCGGTCGCCGAGCGGGATGCCCGGTGGACGCGGTGCCGGTTTCGTACCGGTGCCGGCCTGTTCCCGACAGGGACCATGAATACTACGTGCGGCGGTAGGAGCCCGGCCATCCGCGAGCTCGTCGGTTATGGAATTGCTCACCGCGGGCCGGCCCCATCCGATGGAACACCCGCGGTCTGACGTACCCGACCCCATATCGCCGTACTGGAATGGCCACCCGACGCGCGATCTGGAACAAGGCTGCCGGTCCGTCCACCGCGGCCTGGACACAGCGCCGACACCTGGCTCCGCTATGCCGTCACACCGCGGGGGCGGCCACGCCGGCAAATTCCTGCCAAATATCTGCGTGTAACATCCGAAGCGAAAGGAAACCATTCGGCATGGCTCATTGGAAAAACATCTCCGGCGCTCTCACGGC
>NZ_CAKKTM010000253.1 GCF_920888515.1 Protofrankia sp. CiP1_Cm_nod1
GGGTAAGGACCCGCCAGCCACGTCACGCGCGCTCTCCCCGGGTCCGTGCACGGACCCGGGGAGAGCGCGATCCGATGGCACAGGCCGAAACACGCGCCCGGGCATCACCACGGATGTGCTTCAGGTACGGAGAAGCTGGGAAGGGGAGATGGTCAGCGGGAACGGCGCGGTGACCGTCAGGACCTCGTCACCGTGGACTGCGCCGACCTCGAAGTACTCGGCCCCGGTGAGCGCGAGGGTGGTGATCGAGGGGCTGTCGGCGTCGACGATCCAGTAGTGGGGGACGCCGAGACGGGCGTAGACGTCGCGTTTGAGCAGCCGGTCGATGCCCAGGCTGCTGGGGGAGAGAACCTCGACGACCAGCACCGGGACAGCCAGGTAGCGTTCGCCGCGCACGAGGTCGTCATGGCGGACCACGCACACGTCCGGCTGGACGCTGGTGTGCCGCCCCTTGCGCACATCCGGCGTCGGCCCGAACACGACCAGGTCCGCCGGGTCTTCGCGGTTGACCGCCTCGCGGTTGGCTGCCTCAAGGATGATCGCGAGGTTCAGGCAGGCGCGCTGATGTTCCCAGCGGGGCGCCGGGCTCACCAGGAGCACTCCGTCCACCAGCTCGTAGCGCCGACCGTCGTCGGGCATCTCCTCCAGATCGTCGACGGTGAACCCGTCGTCCCGGATCGGAAGATCCTCGTAGGCGACCGCCATGACCACCATGATGAGCTCCTCTCAGTCACAACGCCAGACTGATCGCCACACACCCTCCGCACCAGACCGTACAACGATCTGTGGATAACCTGTTGTTGTCCACAGGTAATCCCAACTGTCAGTTATGAAACACCGTCAGTTATGACACCAGTCATGACACGAGGCAGGGAGCGCACGCGCCTCGCCGGGCGGGACGGGTGTATCGGGGGCGTTCGCCGATCATGGCGGCGCCGTGCCTGCCCCGGGGCGCCGCGCGACGGCGACGCGCCCGGGGCAGGCAGGCGTACGGGACGGCGTTCAGGACGCCGTGACCTCACGGGTCACCCGTGAGTCCCACGGACACCAGTGGGCCCCGGGGAGGAACGCCCCACCGGCCTCGTCCAGGTGCTCCTCGACATAGTCCATGTTGGCGTCACATACCTCGATCGCCATGTCGAAGAACCATATGGTGTCCGGATCGAGATGGAAGCTGTACTTCGGGTTGTAGGGCTTCGGCTGCTTCCTGATCCTCCCTACGACGTGCACCTTCTCCTTCTCCGTGCCGGAAATGATGTTGCGGGCATGGGTGATCTTTTCGGGGTCCGTGAGCTCGAAGACGAACTCCTGACCCGGGCTCTCCGTGAACGCGAAATAGGCCATGAAAAACTCCTGTTCGTCCTGACGGCATGAATAAACCGAATGGCCCGTCACGGCGCTGCCCGGCCGGTCGGCCGAGCCGATGTTGGCGGTCGCGACGCGCGTCCGTCAACACTCCCACAGGTACCGTGAGATCGGGCTGTCTCGTGCTCGGACGGCCCAGGCGACCAATCAGCCGAGCTCTGGGCACGCCATTCTCCAGCGGCGGTGGAAAATTGCGATGTGTTGTGCCACCGTGGCCGGTGCGACCGGATTCATCGACGGATCGGAACAGCACGGCCGCGCGCCAGATGCTCTGGCGGCACTACGACAGCGACAACAACGAGATCCAGCAGGACGATCACCACCGACGGGTTCCCGGAGCTCGACGGCGCGCCCGGCGGCACGCTCGACTCCTATCGGATCCTCGCCCACGCGCTGGAGGAGAACGGCGGCCGGGTGGAGCTGCGCCATCCCACGGTCTGCTTCGTCCCCTCGGTCAGCGCGGTCGCCGTCCGTGACCTCGACCGGCAGGCCAATCTGTACACGAACATCAACGATCTTCCGCCGGATGACAGCGAACTGGACGACTTCGTCTGCTCCACCACCAACACCGGCCACACGGCCATCACAGCGGAACTGTCCACCTGGCTCCTGGACCGTCTCCCGGACTGATCCCGCCCCACCCGACGACCACGGCGAGGCGCACACCCTTCCCGGCCGGCGTGCGCCCCACCGCCGTCCGCCGGAGCCCTCGGCGGACGGCGGTGAAATTAGCTATACTTCTAGCCATGTCGATCGTGGAACAGATGCCGCTGGCAGAGGTGAAGAACAGGCTCTCGGAGGTGGTGGACAGCGTCGAACGTGAGCACGGCCGTGTTGTGATCACCAGGCATGGCAGGCCTGCCGCGATCGTCATCAGTGTCGACGACCTGGAGTCACTGGAGGAAACCCTTGACGTCATGGCCAGCACCCGTCTGATGGCCGACATCCGGGAAGCCCTCGACGATCTCGAGGACGCGGGGGCGACCGTCCTGAGCAAGGAGGACGCGCTCCGCCTCGCGACCGGCCGGTGAGCGCCCCCTACGAGATCGCCTTCACCGCGCCCGCGCGGCGTGCCCTGCGCCGTCTGCCCGAGAAGGTCGCCACCGCCGTCGTCGAGTTCCTGTACGGATCACTGGCGGCCAACCCGCACCGTGTGGGTAAGCCGCTCCAGCTTCAACTCGCCGGTCTGTACAGCGCGCGACGCGGCGACTACCGCATTGTTTATCGGATCAACACCGACGACCACCACGTCGACATCGTCGCCATTGAGCACCGCGCCGACGTCTACCGGCCGCGAGGATAGACATGCCCCGCCGCCGGTCAGGGGGAGACGGCGAGACGGAGGCGGTCGCGGCGGCGGGCGAGCAGGCGGTCGGCGAGGGCGTCGGCGAGTTCGATGTCGTCCAGCGACGCGCGGGTGCGTTCCTGGACGTCGAGGAGCGCGGCGAGCAGTTCCGCGGACAGGCGGGTCCGGTCGGCCACCCGGGCCACGCTCGGCGGCAGCGGCCGAGGGGACGACGGCGGTGACCCGGCCCGGGACCCGGGCCCGGGGATAGGGGCCGACGGGCGGGGTGCGCGGGCGACAGGGACAGCGGCGACGCGATCGGGGTCTCCCTCCCCGAAGGGGGCCTGGTCTTCCAGTGCGCGGGCGACAGGGACAGCGGCGACGGGGACGCCGGTGACGACGGTGTCGGTACCCCGCCGCCAGCGGTGCTGCGGGTGCGGGCGACGGGGCCGGTTGCGCAGGTCCATGCATCCACTAACGGCCATGGGGCCCCCCGGATCAACCCTTGACATCAGGGCTGCCTGGCAGACCCCCGGTTACCCACAGCTGGTCCCCAGCGGCGCGGTGGATACCCACCGCGCCATGAACAGCGTTATCCACATTTTCAGGAGCGTGTGACCTTTCTCACATTCGATGGGACAATTGCGAACGGATCATCCGACGGGGGTGGACGTACCGGTTGCGTCGCCCGCGGCACCAGCGCCACCCACGTCGGTACCGCCGGCACCCCCGCTGCCGTCAGGCTCCCGCGACTCCCGTTGCGCCTCCCGCGCCGCGCCCGTCGCAGCCGTCAGCCCCTGGGAGCCTGAGCGGCCCGTCACGCCGGCGGATCCGCGCCGCGCCGCGGCCTGCCACGGCGACACCACACCGGCGGTTCCCACCGGCTCGGTGGCCTCCCAGACCTGCCGCCAGTGTGCCTTCCGGGCGGCCCGCGCGGCCCGGGCCGGTACCGCCGGGCGCTCCCGCGCCGCGCGCAGCGAGTCCCACCAGGACGTAGCGTCCTCGTCGATCAGCCGGGACACCTCGGCGAAGATACGGCCGGTGAAGGAACGCAGGTCGCTGTCGGCGGGATACAGCGGCCGACCGAACCGCACCGACACCCCGGGCCGGCCCGGGACCGTCCACGCCCGGCCCCGCGGCATCGCGGCGAAACCGCCGCGGATACCCACCGGTACCACCGGCACCCCGCAGGTGATCGCCAGATGCGCCGCGCCGAACCGGAACCGGGCGAGCTGGCCGTCCTTCGTCCTGGTCCCCTCCGGAAAAATGACCAGATTCCAGCCGGCGGCGAGCAGGTCGGCGGGTGCGCTCGACGGCGCCCCGCCGCGGCGTTCGATCGGCACGGTCGCGAACAGGAAGGCCGTGCCCAGGCCCCGCCACCAGCTGTCGAAGAAGTAGTCGGCGGCGGCGGCCACCGCCGTGTGGTCCCGGATGTCCCGCGGCAGCGCGCACAGCAGCAGCGGCGCGTCCAGATGGCTGGAATGGTTCGACACGAAGACCGCGGGCGTGCGCAGCCCCTCGAGCGCGTCCAGCCCGGCCACCGACAGGGACAGGTTCGCGTCCAGCATGGGGCGCATCCCGAGCTCCAGCGCGGCGACCCGGGCCGCCCGCATCGCGGGTGTGCGCGCCCACGCGGTGGGGAACTCCCGGCCCCGCGGCGCCGGCTGGTACGGCCGCGCCGAGGCGGGCACCGGTGGGCGCGACGCCCACCGCCAGCCGCGGGCCATCTCACGCAGCCCGATCCCGGCCGGGCGCTGCCGGCCGCCCGGCGCCGTCACCGCACGTCCGCGATGGCGTACGGCGGGGAGTGCAGGTAGGTCAGGGACGGGTTGCGCCCCACCGTGGACGAGATCATCTCAAGCGCGTCGGCCAGCGTGGACGCGGCCCGGAAACCCATCCGCGCGCAGGCCGCCCGGTCACCGCCGACCCACACCACATCCCCGAGATGGTCCAGCGCGTGCGCACCCCAGTACCACATGTAGAACGGGTGCACACCGTGATAGGCGTGGGACGTCCGGTACAGGTGGGTGTACCAGGGGTCGGTGGCGTACTGCTTCTCGAAGGTCGCCTCGATCGTCGCCGGGTCGGTGGACTCGGCGAGCACCTCCTCGAAGAAGTCCACATACGACGGATGGTGCAGCTGGGAGAACTCCGGCGTCACCGGATGGTAGAGGATCATCGCGCCGCCGCGGCGCACCAGCGGCCGGCCCCGGTACATGTTGAAGAAGTACCCCAGGCCCAGGCACATCGCGAGAATCGGGTTCATCACCGAATTGACGTTGTACGGCCCGAGATACGGCAGGCCGACGACGAGGACGTCGCTCTGCCCGTCGACCTCGACAAGCTGCTGGCGGTGCACGTTGGCCAGCGTCTTCGCGTGCACGGCCTCGGTCTCACCGGCGTGCACCCCGGTCACCCCGTAGTCCGCGACCAGGTCCTGGAAGATCCGGCGGCGGGGCCGCGTCGGCATGGCGGCCAGCCCCCGCGACAGCCCGAACGCCATCGCCTGGTCGCGCACGGACCACTCCCACTCCCGTCTGGTGAGGAATCCGTATCGGGCCGGGAACGCGGCGTTGTTCACCGTCGTCTCCACCGTGAAGATCTTCAGGTGGTCGGCGAGCAGCCGGCCCATCCGCCACGCCGAGGAGTGCATGGCCGACCGGGTGTGGTCCATGAACGACCGCGAGTGCACCATCGTGTGGCTGTTGTGATGGTGGCGCAGGCTGTTGTAGGAGGCCAGCCCGATCGGCACCGACTTGTGCCCGCCGTCCATCGCCACCAGGTTGACGTTGACGTAGACCAGCAGGTCCGACTCGGCGGCCCGCCGGTTGATCTCGACGTCCTCGCCGTTCTCGGTCAGGCCGACGTGCAGCAGGTTGTCCCTGTCCTCGGCGTCGTGGTTGTAGAGGCTGTCCGGCCAGAACGAGCGGAACACCCGCTCCCCGACGGCCCGCTCGATCTCGGCGGCGGTCATCCGGCGGTGCAGGGCGTTCGCCACGATGAGCACCACGTCATCGACCCCGGCCTCGGCCGCGAGCGTCAGCACCTGCTCGATCACCCGCTGGCGGATGTCGGGCCGGCGCATCGGCGGCAGCGGGATCGACAGGTCGTCGAAGGCGATCGTCAGCCGCATCCCCGGCCGCAGCAGCGCCCGCAGCGGCTCGCTGTTCTCCGGCTCGGCCAACGCCCGGCTGATCGCCGCGTCGACGTCTGCCAGCGCCGGCAGCGACTCCGGCGGGTAGACCACCCGGGTACCCAGCGGAAAGCGTTCCAGCCCGAACGCCTCACCCTGGTGGACGAGCAGCGGAGGAGTCCGCTCATCGACTTCGAGCACGAACCCCGGTCTCACCTGTGCGATCCCCTTACGCGCGGTTTCAGCCGAACGACACTGGGTTGTCGTCGGCGTCCTGAAATAAGCGTCTCAGCAGACGCCATAGTGCCTGCGAACAGGCCCCGTCCGCCTCTTCTACGCCCTGTCACGTTCCGTGTCCCGTCACGGCGTCATCAGGTCGAAGGCAACCTTGACCGCTCCCAGCCGGCCGGCGGACAGCGCATGGTCCAGCGCGTCCCGCCAGCGGTCCAGCGGATAGGTGGCCGACACGATCCCGTCCAGCGGCGCGGACGCGGCGAGCTCGAGGGCCCGGTCGAAGTCCGCCCGCTGACGGGGCTGCCCGCTCACCTGCCCGTTCACCTGGCCGTCCGGACGGCCGTCCGGACGAGCGGCCGGCCGTACGGCCGCGCCGGCGGACGAGGCGTAGGCGCCGACCAGCTCCAGCTCGCGGAACCACAGCGGGGTCAGGT
Organism: Protofrankia sp. CiP1_Cm_nod1; assembly: GCF_920888515.1. GTDB lineage: Bacteria > Actinomycetota > Actinomycetes > Frankiales > Frankiaceae > Protofrankia. The sequence continues at coordinate 6,452 of NZ_CAKKTM010000253.1, forward strand.
CCACCGAGCCGGTGGGCACTCCCGACAGCACCACCCGCCCGCCCGCCCGGGTGGTGCGCAGCGCCGTGGACAGCGACGACGCGCTGCCCGCGCAGTCGATCGCCACGTCCACCCCGCCGAGCAGGTAGGGCGGGCCGACCTCCGGGTCGAGCCGCAGCGCCCGGGTGCCCCGGCGCACCCCGCCGACGGCGGACGCCGGCGGCAGCACCTCGTCCGCGCCGAAGAGCCGGGCCAGCTCCACCTGCCGGCGGTGCTTGGCGACCACGGTCACCGTGCCGGCCGGAGTGAAGGCGCGCAGCGCCAGCAGGGTGAACAGCCCCACCGCGCCCGCACCGATGACCAGCACCCGGTCGCCGTCGGCGGGCGCGGCCCGCAACGCGGTGTGCACGGCGCAGGCCAGCGGCTCGACCAGCACCGCCCGCTCGTCCGGCAGGCCCGCCGGCACCGGGTACAGCTGCGAGCGGTGCGCGACCAGCGCCCCGCTCCACCCGCCGCCGGTGTCCGCGCAGAAACCGGTCTGCAGGCCGGGGGAGACATGCCCGGAGGTCACCCGGTCACAGCGGCTGGTGTGCCCGGCGGCGCAGCCGGCGCACGCGGGCAGCCCCCGGGCGGCACAGCCGAGCACCGGGTCGACGACCACCCGGGAACCCGCCGGCAGCTCCGTCCCATCACTCAAAGTAATATCCGTCTGTGTGTCGGCCACGATCTCGTGCCCGGGCACGAACGGCATCGACACCAGGGAGGCGAAGTAGAACGACGACCGCCCGGTGACGGTGGCCAGATCCGACCCGCAGATCCCCGACAGCCGCGGCCGGATCGTCACCCAGTCCGGCCCGGGACGCGACGGCGCCGGCCGGTCCCGCAGCCGCAGCGGCGCCGTGGTCGTCGCCGCCGCACCGGCCAGGGACGGCAGCCGGCCCGACACCGTCCGGGTCGTCAGGTAACGCGGCAGCGAGCGGTAGAGCTCCAGCGCGCGGCTCACCGCCGGCCCCCCGGGTCGACGGTGACGACACGGTCCGCCCCGGCGCCCGAACGTCCCGCCAGCCCGCCGCCGGGGCCGCCGGCGCCGGCCCGCCAGGCC
>NZ_CAKKTM010000254.1:0-4116 GCF_920888515.1 Protofrankia sp. CiP1_Cm_nod1
GCCCGCACCCGCGCGGCCACGGCATGGGCCCGGCGCTCGTCGCGGGCGGCCGCGACCGCGCGCGGCTCGCCCGGCGTCGACGACCACTCCTCGATCGGCCAGCCGGAGCGGCGGGCGACCCGGTACAGCGGCAGGTCGGGGCTGACCGCCACCGGGTTGCCGACGGCACGCAGCATCGGCAGGTCCGACTGGCTGTCGGCATACCCCCACGACGCCCGCAGGTTCGCCCCCACCCGCCCCGCGTAGTGGCTCAGCCACGCCGCCCGGGCGTCCCCGACCAGCGGCGCCGACGTCAGCCGTCCGGTGTAACGCCCGTCCGGCCCGACCGCGAGAGCGGTCGCGACGATCTCGTCGAACAGTGGTGCCAGCGGACGGGTGAGCACCGCGACCGCGCCGGTGAGCAGCACCGTCCGGTGCCCGGCCTCCCGGTGCTCACGGACCCGGCGGATCGCCGCCGGCTTGACCCGGCGCAGCAGGATGTCCCCGGCGACCTCGTCGACGAGACGGGCGAGCTCGTCGGGGTCGGCGCCGGCGTAGCGGGTGTACACCGCCCGGATGAGATGCCCCCGGTCCCGCTGTTCGGCGCGGATGTAGCCGGGCAGCGCACGGGCCAGCGAGGCCAGCTCCCGGCCGCGGGCCACGGTGTTCTGGTCGGCCAGCCGCAGCCACAGGTAGGACTCGATCACGGTCGAGGACACCAGCGTGCCGTCCAGGTCGAACACCGCCAGCGTGTCCGGCCCGCCGGCCGAGGCCGGAGCCACCCGGCGGGCCGGCGGCGGCGACGTGTCCGGCCCGCGGATGGTCGCCGTCACGCTCGGGATGTGGATGTCCTGCAGGTAGGTGTGCCAGTCGTAGCAGGCTGGGTCGAACCCGAACCGCTGCGCGTCGGCGGGCTCCAGCCCCTGGTGCAGGGCCCGGGTCGCGTCGTCGACGTAGACCAGCTCGGCCCGGGTGTAGGAGCGGTACAGGTCCTGGTAGCGGCGCAGGAACGACAGCCGCTCGTCGAGCTGCTCCAGGTCGCGGGCGGCCTGGCGGACCCGGTCGGAACGGGGCGCGTACGCCAGCGCCCGGCCGGCGAGCTCGGTGAACCGCTCCCCGCGGCGCAGCCTGCTCTCGACCGTCGCGGCCCCGGCGAAACGCCACTCGGCCGCGGCGACCGCGCCGCGGTTGCGGGCGACCAGCGGATGGCGCTGGAAGTACTCCCGGACATGCTCGTAGAGGTCCCGGAACAGCAGCGGGTTACGGAAGCCCGAACAGACCGTGTAGTAGGCCGGGGTGTCCGCCGGCGGGGTGGCCGCCGCCGCGGCGATGATCGCGTTGACCACCAGGTCGACCGGGATGATGTCGATGATGCCGTCGGGGGAGGCCGGGAAGTCCGGCAGCTCCCCGCGCGCGTAGGCGATGATCAGCGGCTCGGCCATCTTGAAGCCCTCGATCCACCCCGGGAACGGGCGGGCCAGCGCGCTTTCGATGATGGACGGGCGCACCACGGTCAGCGGCAGGCCGTCGCGGGAGTCCTCCAGGTAGCGCTCGGCGAGCGCCTTGGTGAAGGTGTAGCAGTCGGTCCAGCCCAGCACCCGGGCCCGTTCCCCGCCGATCTCGACGAGCCGGCGCTCCACCCACCGGCGGCGGTGGCGCTCGGCCTCGCGGGAGACCGTCTGGGCGCCGGCGCGCACATGATCGGCCTCGGCCCGCTCCCGGAAGCCGCGCAGCGCCTCGGGGGTACGGGAGGCGTCCTCGGCCGCCGCCCGTGCCCGCTGCGCGGCGGTCTGCTCCGCCCGCCAGTCGACGGTGTGCGCCAGCCGGCCCTCGGCCACGTGCCCGGAGCGCAGACCCGCCACGTACGCCGTGGAGATGTGCACGATGTGCGGGCGGGCGCCGCTGTCCCGCACCGCCCGCAGCAGCTCCTGGACCCCGCCGAGGTTGGTGGCGAAACCCGCGTCGATCGGCGGGTCGAAGGACACCTCACCGGCACAGTGGATCACGACGTCGATGTCCGCCGGCAACGTCGGCATCCGTTCCAGGTCACCCTCGAGCACGGTGACCCGCTCGCGCAGCGCCCGCTCGACCCCGTCCGCGCCGACCTGACCGCGCCAGGCGGCGAATGCCGGTTTGGCAACCAGCGCCGCGAACCGGGCCTGACCGCTACGGCCGGCGCGCGGACGGACGAGGGCGACCACCTCGGTGCCGGGCAGATCGGACAGCAGCCGTTCGAGCAGTGCCTCGCCCACGAAGCCGGTCGCTCCCGTGACAAGGACGCGCTTGCCCGCGAGCCGCTCGGGCAGCCCCACCGCCTCACCTCATTCCGTCATCGGGATTGCGTTCCGTTATCGGGGTTGCGTTGTCGGGACGCCGGTGGGCCACGCGGTGAGGACACCGGCGCGGGGCCGCGACCGGCTCACGCCGGTGAGGCTGCGTCCCCTTTCGCCCAGGTCTGCCTCGTCCGGTGCCGACCGGCCATGGAGCGGGTACGGGTGGACATTACAAGCACAGCCGCGACAAGTGACACAACCGACGTGGCCGGCACCGCAGCCAGGGCGTGTCCGCCCGGCTGCCGGCCAGCCGCCGCCCGGCTGCCGGGCAGCCATCCGTCAGACGTGCCCGAGGGCCGCGACGAGCCGGTCGCAGGCCTTCTCCACACCCCACCGCCGGGCCAGCGCGGCCAGTCCCGCGCTGTCGGCGGGCCGGGCGGGCAGCCGGTCCGGCACCGGCGGCAGGCCGACGTCGGTGACGACCCGGACCACCGGCACGGCGGCGTCCAGGTAGGCCGCGGCCTCGATGATCCGCTGCCTGCTCCGGCCCGGGAAGCCGGCGATCTCCCCTCGCGCGGCCGCGGCCCGGACCGCCGCCAGCGACCCGAACCTGCTCAGCAGTGCCGCCGCGGTCTTCGGGCCGATGCCTGACACACCCGGCAGCCCGTCGCTGGGGTCGCCGCGTAGCACCGCGAAGTCGGCGTAGGCCCGGCCGGGGATGCCGAAACGGCTGGCCACAGCCGCCTCGTCGATCACGGCGAACCGTTCGACCGCGTAGCGCACCCGTACCGGCCGGGAGTCGTCGACCAGCTGGAACAGGTCCCGGTCCCCGGTGAGCACGTCCACCTCCGCCTGGTCACGGGTGGCCAGCGTGCCGATGACGTCGTCCGCCTCGTAGCCGGCGGCCGACACCCGGGGGACGCCGACGGCGTCCAGGACGGCGTCGATGACCGGCAGCTGGGCGGTGAGCTCCGCCGGGACGTCCTCGGCCCACCCGGCGCTCCCCGCGCTCCCCGCGCTCCCGGTGCCGCCGGTGCCACCGGCGGCCACCCGGTGGGCCTTGTACGACGCCAGCAGCGCGACCCGGAACGGCGGGCGCCAGTCCGCGTCGAAGCAGGCCACCAGCCGGGTGGGACGGATCTCGACGATCTGGCGGGCCAGGGTGTCCAGCAGGCCGCGCACGGCGTTGACGGGTGTCCCGTCCGGGGCGCGCACCGACCGCGGCACCCCGTGGAAGGCGCGGAAGTACAGCGACGGGGTGTCCAGCAGCATCAGCCGACCGGCGGTGGAGGTACGCACCCGGACAGGGTGACATCCCCTGCCGCGTACCAACATCCGCCTCTTCGCGTATCGACATCCACCCAGCACACGACCACGGTCCGTGATCTGCGTACGCTCCGGATCGTGCTGGAAGACCTTGACCGTGAGATCGTCCGTCTGCTGTGCCGGGATGGCCGGATGAGCTACACCGACCTGGGCCGGTCCACCGGCCTGTCCGTGTCCGCGGTCCATCAGCGAGTACGCCGCCTGGAACAGCGAGGCGTGATCACCGCGTACACGGCCATCGTCGACGCCGCCGAGATCGGCCTCCCGCTCACCGCGTTCGTATCGATCAAGCCGATCGACCCGAGCCAGCCGGACGACGCCCCGGAGCGGCTGCGGGACCTGACCGCCATCGAGGCCTGCCACAGCGTCGCCGGTGAGGAGAGCTACCTGCTCAAGGTCCGCGTCGGCACCCCGGGCGACCTGGAAAGCCTGCTGCAGCAGATCCGGGCCGCGGCGAACGTGTCGACCCGCACCATGGTCGTCCTGTCCACCCCGTACGAGGCACGGCCACCAGCCATCTGACCGGACCATCCGGCCT
>NZ_CAKKTM010000254.1:4515-6109 GCF_920888515.1 Protofrankia sp. CiP1_Cm_nod1
GGCCGTGATTCCCGACGACACGGCCGGCTGTCGTGAGCCACGGCGTCCGGCCCGGTCGCGGGCGGGCACACTTTCAGGTGTGACGGACATGTCGTCGAACCCAGAAGCGGCCGGCCCGGCCAGCCCGCCGAACGACAACGGACAGGACGGACAGCCGGTGGGCACCCGGGCAGCGCGTGCCGGGGCGGCGGGCCCCCAGGAAGCAGCGGCCGGGCCGGGGAGAGCCGGGCCGCACGGCGCCCGGCGCGTCCTCTACCGCGGCGGGCGGATCCACAGCCCGGCGTCCCCGTTCGCGACGGCGATGCTGGTCGAGGACGGCCGGATCGCCTGGCTCGGCTCGGACGCGGCCGCCGGCGCACTGGCCGCCGAGAAGACCGTGGACCTCGACGACGCCCTGGTCGCCCCCGCGTTCGTGGACGCCCACGTGCACGTGACCGCCACCGGGCTCGCCCTCGACGGGCTCGACCTGTCCGGGGCACCGTCCCTGGCCCACGCCCTCGGCCAGCTGGCCGAGCACGTCCGGCGCCAGCCCACCGACGTGGTGCTCGGCACCAACTGGGACGAGACGGCCTGGCCCGAGGGCCGGGCGCCCACGGCCGCCGAACTCGACCGGGCGGCCGGCGGCGCGGCCGTCTACCTCTCCCGCGTCGACGGCCACAGCGCGGTCGTGTCGTCCACGCTCGCGGCCCGCTGCGACGCCCCCGGCCGGCCGGGCTGGCTCGGGGACGGCCGGTGCCGGGGCGAGGCCCACCACGCGGCCCGCACCACCGCCTACGACAGCGTGTCCGCCGGCCAGCGGCGGTCCGCCCAGCGCCGGGCCCGGGCACAGGCCGCAGCCCTCGGCATCGCCGCCCTGCACGAGATGGCCGGGCCGGAGGTCTCCAGCGCGGACGACCTCGCCGGCCTGCTCGCGCTCGCCGCCGCCGAACCGGGCCCCGCCGTCCACGGCTACTGGGCCGGGGACATCGACACCGCCGTCGCCCTCGGCGCCGGCCTCGGCGGCGACCTGTTCGTCGACGGCTCACTGGGATCCCGCACCGCCGCGCTGCGCACCCCCTACGCGGACGCCCCCACCGGCGGCGCGGGCACCGGCCGCCGTGCCGGGGCCGACGGTGAGGCCGCCGGCAACCGGGGCCTGCTGCACCTGGATGTCGACGCCGTGTCCGCGACGGTCGTGCAGGCCGCCGAGGCCGGTCTGCAGGCCGGCTTCCACGCGATCGGGGACGCCGCCCTCGACACCGTCCTCGACGGCTTCGAACAGGCCGCCGACAAGATCGGCCTGCCGCGGATCCTGGCCGGCCGGCACCGCGTCGAGCACTGCGAGATGGCCGACGCCGCCCAGATCGCGCGGATGGCCCGCCTCGGCCTGACCGCCGTCGTGCAGCCGGCCTTCGACGCCTGCTGGGGCGGCCGGGACGGCATGTACGCCCAGCGGCTGGGCGCCGGCCGGGCGGGCGCGATGAACCCGTTCGCCGCGATGGCCACCGCGGGTGTCGTCCTCGCGCTGTCCTCGGACGCCCCGGTGACCCCGCTGGACCCGTGGGGCGGGGTACGTGCCGCGGCCGCGCACCGCACACCGTCGGCGGCGCTGAGC
>NZ_CAKKTM010000255.1 GCF_920888515.1 Protofrankia sp. CiP1_Cm_nod1
GCCGCGACCAGGGGCGGGTGGCGGGCGGCCCGGGCCGACGGCGACGGCAGCGGGCTGCTCGCCCCCGGCGCCCCCGCGACGTTCGCGGTCTGGCGGGTGACGGGGGAGCTGGTGGTGCAGGTACCGGACTCCCGCGTCGCGGCATGGTCCACCGACCCGCGCGCCGCCGTCGCCGGCCTGCCCGATCTCGACGGGCCCACGCCGGCCTGCGTACGCACGGTCGTGCGCGGCACGATCATCCACGACCTGCTGTAGGGCCCGCCGGAGCGCTTCCGGCAGGAAGCCGTGCCCCTGGCAGGAAGAGACAGCGCCCCTGGCAGGAAGAGGACACGAGAAAGGGTCCCGGACCGCCCTTCGGACCGATATCGTGCACCGCCGGATGCGGACGCGACATCGTTGTCTAGGGGACGATCTGGGACCCTCCGGGCTGTCCTGCAGCCCCCCTTCGCCAGCGACGAGAAACTTCCTGTCCGAACCCCGCCGCTGACCGGGCCTGGTAGCAGGCGATCAGGGACGTGTGACCGCCCGCTGGCCGCCGGCCGGTCCAGTTGTCAGGGAAGGCACTCCCGCAGCCGTCTGATGAGTGGACAGGATGAACGGTACCGGTCGTTACTCGGTCGCTGTCAACCACACGTTCTCCGCGGATCCGTCTCCCGTTCTTCTCGGTTCCCCGGACGCGGCGCGCTCTCGCCGCCGCGGCGGCGCGTCAGTCAGGCATGACGTGTGCATGGTCGCGCCATGGCCGCGGATGACCACACAGCGCGAATTGCGCGTTAATTGTTTTTATCCGGGCCCCTCGGGATGCCTCGGGCCGCGGACGCCGGACTGTCATCGATCTTTTTCGAACTTTTTCACAACGCACAGACTTCACAGTAGATATATCAACTATTAGACAATCAGTACACAAAAATCGCCTACAGCGTCCCGCGACCGCCCCGCGACACCGGCACGCCGGCCGGGGACGCATAGCGTACTTGTCCAAGTACTGCGTGTAGTATTATCGGCTGCGGTTCCGTACGGGACCCGGGGCGAGCCCTGACCGCGGCACGGGCCACGAGCCGGCCGTGCCACCGGGAGCCCTGCTACCGGGAGGCAGCCGGGCAGCCGCCGGGAAGCAGCCACCAGGCCCGGGAAGCAAGAGGCCCGGGAAGAGGGAAGGAATGACCGCCACCGATGTCGCCCACCGCCCGGCCGCCGGCCACCGGCAGCCGGCCGATCCCTCCCGAAGGACCCTGATGAGCTGGCTGGCTCTGGTGGCCGCGATCGCCTGCGACGTGGCAGCCACCTACGCCCTCGCCGCCTCCCACGGCTTCCGCAACATGGTCCCCTCGGTCCTCGCCGTCCTCGGGTTCCTCCTGACCACCTACCTCTTCGGTGTCGCGCTCACGAGGCTGGGCCCGAGCGTGTCGTACGCCGCCTTCGGGGCGCTGGGGACCACCGCGGTCGCCGTCATCGGCATCGCTCTGGGCACGGAGCGCGCCAACTGGCTCAAGACGGGCTCCCTGGCCCTGATCATCATTGGCGTGGCGCTGCTCCCGCTCGCCGACCACCGGGACAAGGCCGCTGCACCGCCTGCCGCGCACGGCCCCGAACGGCCCGCCCGGGGCTGAGATGCCAACCAGGCAACACCGACACCCGCCGGGAACCGTGCGCATCATGGGTCCCCATCCGGGGGAACGAGAGGACGAACGGTCGCCTTAGCAGCCGTTTCCGTACTCGTTCCACACTTGCCCCCATGATCATGACAGGATGTGTCACCACAGGGTCCTGGCGTCGTCTCCGGTCCGGGCCTGAGCCGCGGCGGCCTCCCGGGCCCGGGAGGCGGATGTTTCGCCGACCCGGTCGATGGCGGCCCAGCCGGTGGCCGACACTGGAAGTGTGGCAGCCCAGGACATGCCGAGCGCGGGCCGCGGCACGAGCCGCGGTGCCGTGACCTGCGCGGACGACACGTCCGGGGCGGACGCGGATGCCCCGTCATCCCAACGGCCGCCCCAGCGGCTGGTTCGGCGCCTGGCCCGCCGGCTGACCCGGCCGCTGGTGGCGGCCACCGCCGGCGTGCTGCTGTACCTGGCGTTCCCGCCCACCGGGATCTGGCCGCTGGCGCCGGTCGCGGTCGCGGCCCTCACCCTGGCCGTGCGCGGTGTGCGCCTGCGCTGGTCGTTCGCCCTCGGCATGCTGTTCGGTCTCGGCTTCATGCTGGCGATGCTGCGTTTCGTGATGTTCGTCGGCATCGACGGCTGGGTGGCGCTCTCGGCCGGCGAGGCGGCCCTGCTCGCGCTGGTCGCCCCCGCGAGCACCGCGGTGACGCGGATGCGTGGATGGCCGCTGTGGGTGGCCGCGGTGTGGGCCGTACAGGAGGCGGTACGCGCGCGGGCGCCCTTCGGCGGCTTCCCGTGGGGGAAGCTGGCCTTCAGCCAGGCGGACGCGCCGCTGGCACCGCTCGCGGCACTCGGCGGCACACCGCTGGTGACCGCCGCGGCCGCCGGCACCGGCGCGCTGCTGGCCGCGGCCGTCATC
>NZ_CAKKTM010000256.1 GCF_920888515.1 Protofrankia sp. CiP1_Cm_nod1
GCCGTGGCGACAGCCCGCCCGCTGGCCGCGGCCGCCGCCGTGACCCTGCTGGGCCTGGCGGTACCGCTGCCGACCGCGGCGCAGGCCGGCACGGCGAACGTCGCCGCGGTGCAGGGCAACGTCCCGCGGGCCGGTGGGCTGGAGGCACTCGGCCGCATGTTCCAGGTCACCACCAACCACGTCACGCGGACCGAACAGCTCGCCGCGGACGTGGCGGCGGGCCGGGTCCCACAGCCCGATCTGGTCCTGTGGCCGGAGAACGCCTCGGACGTCGACCCGCTCGCCGACCCCCGCGCCGCCGCCCTGCTGGACCGGGCCGCGCGGGCGGCGGGCGCTCCCGTCCTCGTCGGCGCGGTCCTCGACGGGCCGGGCCCGCGCAAGGTGCGCAACGCCGCCCTGGTGTGGGACGACACCGGCTGGACCGGGCAGATGTACGTCAAGCAGCACCCGGTGCCGTTCGCCGAGTACCTGCCGGGCCGGGCCGTCCTGGAGAAGCTGGTCAGCCGGTTCGCCACCGAGATGCCCAACGACTTCGTCCACGGCACCACGACCGGGGCCCTGACCATCCGCGGGATCACCATCGGTGACGTCATCTGCTTCGAGGTGGCCTACGACGGCCTCGTGCGCGCCACCGTCGACGCCGGCGCGCGGCTGCTGGTCGTGCAGACCAACAACGCCTCGTTCGGACGCCGGGGCGAAAGCGAGCAGCAGCTGGCCATGACCCGGCTGCGCGCGGTCGAACACGGGCGGGCCGCGGTCCAGGCGTCCACCAGCGGCCAGAGCGCGATGGTCATGCCCGACGGCCGGATCCTCGCGCGGTCCGGGCTGTACCAGGCGGCCGTCCTGACCGCCGCGCTGCCGCTGCGTACCGGGCGTACGGTCGCGGACCGGCTCGGTAGCCTCCCGGAGACGCTCCTGGTGATGATCGGAGTGGCCGCTGTAGCGTTCGGCCTACGGGCTGGACGGACGCCGCCCCGACAGGCCGCCGGGCCCGGCCGGATCGCCGGACACCGGCGGGAACAGTACGGGCAGGCGGGCGGCGGCCCCGCCGACGACAGCGCTGGCGACACCGAAAGGAGCCGCGTGGACGGCGAGCGCGTTCTCGTGTGTGTTCCCACCTACAACGAGCGGGAGAACCTTCAGGACACGGTCAACCGGCTCCGGACGGCCAATCCGGACGTGGACGTGCTGGTCATCGACGACGCGAGCCCGGACGGCACCGGCCAGCTCGCCGACGAGCTCGCCAGCGCCGACCCGCGCGTCCACGTCCTGCACCGGCCGGCCAAGGAGGGGCTGGGCGCGGCCTACGTGGCCGGCTTCACCTGGGGGCTGGGCCGCGGCTACGGCATCCTGGTCGAGATGGACGCCGACGGCTCGCACCAGCCGGAGGAACTGCCCCGCCTGCTCACCGCCCTGCGGGAAACCGACCTGGTCATCGGCTCACGCTGGGTGCCCGGGGGAGAGGTGCGCAACTGGCCGCGGTCCCGGCTGCTGCTCTCCCGCGGCGCCAACGCGTACGTGCGGACCGCCCTCGGCATGCCGCTGGCCGACGCGACCGCGGGCTTCCGGGCCTACCGGGCCGAGGTCCTGCGCAGCCGCGATCTCGACCGGGTCGCGTCGCAGGGGTACTGCTTCCAGGTCGACCTGGCCTGGCAGGCGTGGCGGTCGGGGTTCCGGCTCCGCGAGGTCCCGATCACCTTCGTCCAGCGCGAACGCGGACAGTCGAAGATGAACCGGGCCGTCGTGGGGGAGGCGCTGTGGCGGGTGACCTGGTGGGCGGTGCGCTCCCTGCGCGACCGGCCGGCCGCGGCCGGCGGACGCAGCGCTGCCCGGCGGCAGAACGGCGGGAGCGAGGCCACGGTGGGCCGGGACGGACAGGACAGCCAGGGCAGCCGGGACGGACAGGCCGCGCACCCTGGCGGGGACACCGGCCCGCTACCGCTGCCCGCGGCCCGGGAGAGCGCCGAGGAACACCAGGACCAGGAACGGTCGACGACAGGTGCCTCGGCATGAGAGCGGGGCGACACGCGTGTGGCCCGCCCGGACGATCTCCGGACGGGCCACACGCGTGGGTGTCGCTACGGCAGACGTGTCAGGCGGAGCGCCGGTCCTGCCCGGTGCCCCGCAGGACCGCGAGCCGCTCAGCCAGTACCTCTTCAAGGTCGTCGGTGGTACGCCGCTCCATCAGCATGTCCCAGTGCGTGCGCGGGGGCTTGCTCTTCTTCGGCTCCGGGACCTCGCCGTCGACGATGACCGATCCGGCACCACAGACACGGCACTCCCAGACTGCCGGGACCTCGGCCTCGGCAGCGAAAGGCATGGTGAACTGGTGGCCGTTCGGGCAGTCGTAGGACGCGGTCTGGCGGGGCGCGAGTTCGGTGCTGCGGTCCGTCTCGTAGGAGACTGCACCTAGACGGCTGCCTCGCAGGATGCGCTCGCCCATGAAAACCCTCCCGAGCGTCGATACCAGTGAGGAACTCAGACTCATCAACGCCCGGGATCTGTGGGACGTTCCCTTGGGGACAAGGCCGGCAACGAGATCGCGCTCACATAAGGTATAAAGATGATCATGATTAAGCCATCTTCTCTTACGTACAGTCAGCAAGCGGCTCTTCTCGGGACGGCCCGCTGCGCGCTTGGTGTCGGACTGCTGACACGTCCCGCCAGATTCGCGCGCCTCGCCGGCGTGGACCGGGTCACCGCCGAACGGACGGCGTGGATCACCCGGCTCGCCGCCGCCCGCGACATCGCCGTCGGCGCCGGCCTGCTCACGTCCCTGCTGCGGCGCGACGGCCCACCGACACGCGGCTGGCTGCGGGCGGGCGCGCTGATCGACACGGCCGACGCGGCCGTGCTGCTCAACGCCGGCGCCCGCCGGGACATCGCCTGGGCACCGGCCGTGGCGGCGGCACTGACCGCCGCCACCAGCGCCGTCCAGGCGGGCCTGCTCACCACCCGTCCCCCCGCCGGCGCGGACCCGGCGGACCGCCGGGCGACAGCCCTCGGGGAACGAATCCGCCGCGTGAAACGTCCCACACCAGCAGAAGAGGGGAGTGGCCTGGCATGAGCGACGACAAGGAGGTCACCGTGGCAACACACCAGGTCGTCAAGACCGAGGAGGAGTGGCGCAAGGAACTCCCTGCGGAGCGGTACGCCATCCTGCGCAACGCCGCCACCGAACCACCCTTCAGCGGCGCCTACACATACAGCAAGGAAACCGGCGTCTACCGCTGCGGGGCATGCGGGAACACATTGTTCGACTCGTCCACCAAGTACGACTCCGGATCAGGCTGGCCGAGCTTCTACGAGCCCAAGGTGGCGGACGCGGTGGAACTGGTCGAGGACCACTCCCACGGCATGACCCGCACCGAGGTCCGATGCCGTCGCTGTGGGTCACATCTCGGACACGTTTTCGACGACGGCCCGGCGCCGACCGGCCAGCGCTACTGCATGAACTCGCTCGCGCTCGACCTCGAGCCAACGCCGGAGAACCCCGCCTGACATCCATAGGAGCATCCGGGAGAACCCGACGGACGTAGGCGCCGGCGCGGCGGACGCGCACCCCGTGCCGCTCCGCCCGCCGCCGCCCCTCCCCCGCACGGCACCGTAGCGCCGATAATCGACATTATGTCAAGTAGAACGAGTGGGCCCCGCCCCCACCGGCCGTCCGCCTCATGATCCCCGCCGGCCCGCCGCGCCCCTGCCGCATCCGTTCTGCCGTGCCCGTCGCTGTCCGTCGCTCGGCGCACCAGGCACACACTCGACACACCAGGAACATCCCTCGCGAGGCCTGGCACCCGGCCACAACGCCGGTCGGCCGCCGCGAACGGATTGGGCCACCCGGGCCCTGTGGACCTGTTTCCCGCGGGCGCGTCCGCGGAACAATGTCTTGGAAACACCCTCCCCCGGACCAGCGCGGCCCGAAGCCGGCTATTCGGCACCGGAGCGACGGCCAGGGCGGCATTTGACGGCGGAGATGCGGGATTGTTCGCCCGCCGTCATCCGTCATCCGCTGTCATCCGTCGTGACGGGCGGGCCGTACTCCGGACGGCGCCGGGCGGCAGACGACAACCAGGCGGACGACGGGTGTGCGCAAGCGGCCACGGTGGCCCGCTCCCGGCGGGATATGCTCATCCCGCCACAGGGGCGGGACCACTGTCGCGTCCGGCGGGAACACCTGCGGGACAGGGCGTTCGGCTCAGGGGGCTTATTACCGGGTGACACACGGAAGCCGCCGTTTCTCCCCCGGTCCATATGTGACCAGCAACACCCCGGGTAACGTCACATCAGCCCGCCGGAAACTGATATAGCGGTCTGGGGTGTTTTGCGGAGAGAGGTATCGGGAACGTGGTCAGAAATCCTCCGGCACCGGGTGAGGCGTATTTACACGGAAGCCGGCGAAGGTGGTGGTGAAAGTGACATCCGTGACCGGGTGGCTGGGTGTACGCGGCAGGGAACAACCGGGGCAGGTGTACCTCAGGGAGGCTCGCGGCAACCGCTCGGTCACCTACGGCGAAATGGCTGCCCTCGTTCAGCGCTGGCAGACCGATCTGGACGCGCACGGCCCGCGACCGCGGGGGCGGATCGCGATCCTCGTGTCGGATCCCCTGGACTTCGCCGTGGTCTTCCTCGCCGTCCTGGTGAGCGGCAGGCACGCGGTCCCCCTGGATCCCGACGCCCCGCCCGCGGAACTGGAACGGGCGCTGGCGCGGACCCGCCCCGATCTCGTGGTCACCGACCGGCCGTTGCCCCCCACCTGCGCCCTCCGCCAGCTCAGCCCACGGCTGACCACCGGGCACACCGTCACGTCATCCCCCAGTGCCGCCGGCCACGGTGGCGCACGCTGCCGGCTGTCCGGCGGCGTCCTGCTGACGAGTTCGACGGACTCGTCGACGGCCGGAGCGATCAGGGAGATCTTCCTCGACGGCGGGCAGCTCGCACACGTGGCCGCTGCCGCCGCGCGCCACCACCAGCTGACCCGGACGGACACCGGCTACAACCCGCTCCCCTTGATCCACGTCAACGCGCAGGTGACCGGGCTGCTCGCCACCCTGTGCGGCGGAGGCACCCTCGTCCTCGACCGCCGGTTCCGCCGCCGCGGATTCTGGACGATGATCAGAAATCACCAGGTGACCTGGATCAACGGGGTCCCGTCGGTCGTGGCCCTGCTGGCCATGGATCCGCGTGCCGCCCAGGCCCGCGACTGCCGGGTCCGGTTCGTCCGGTCCGCCTCCGCTCCCCTGCCTGTCCCCGTGTTACAGGCGTTCGAGGAGGCCACCGGCGTCCCGGTGCTGGAAACCTACGGTATGGCCGAGGCCGGCGGCCTGATCACGGCGAACCCCCCGCGGGGGGCCGGCAAGCCCGGCTCGGTGGGCCTGCCGGTGGGCAGCGAGGTGCGTGTCGTCGACGACGAGGCGATGCCGTGCCCGCCGCAGGAGGCCGGGCGGGTGCAGATCCGCGGCCCCGGGGTCATCCGCGCCTACGCCGGCCCGGCCGGCGCTGACAGCTTCACCCCGGACGGCTGGCTGGACACCGGCGACACCGGCTTCACGGACACCGACGGCTACCTCTACCTCACCGGCCGCGGCGACGGCATGATCAACCGTGGTGGTGAGAAGGTCTCCCCCCGTGAGGTCGAGGAGGTCCTGCTCGCCGACCCGCGGGTGCGCCGCGCGGTGGTGGTGGGCCGGCCGGACGCCGTGCTCGGCGAGGTGCCCGTCGCGCTGGTCGTCCCGGCGAACGGCCCCGATCCCCTGCTCGTGGCCGAGCTCGTGGAGCGCTGCGAGGCCGGCCTCGCCACCTTCAAGCGGCCAACCAGCATAGAGATCGTCACCGACCTCCCCGGCGGCCGCAACGGCCCGCTCCGGCAGCTGCCCGGCACGGCCCGGCTCCCCGGCTCAGCCGCCGCATGACTCCATCCTCTCCCCTCCCCGAAGCCTCTCCCCTCCCCCCGAAGTACCCGCAAGGATCAGGCGCGGGAGGGAGCCGGTAGGGCCCGTGGGGCGGTAGGGGTGGAAGGCTGTGGCTGTTGGGCCGACAAGCAGCGGGCTTGCTACGGTGCAGTGCGGCCGGCCGTGGGAAGTTCACCGGATGTGCGACGTCGTGATGACACGCGGCCGGCGGACAGGCAGAGTCAGCAGGTGGGAGAGGGTGCCGTGGACGACGAGACAATGGCGGGGTTCCTCGCCGAGCTGGCCTCCCCCGCGCCCGCGCCGGGTGGTGGCGCGGCCGCGGCGCTGCAGGCCGCCCTCGGCGCGGCGCTGGTGAGCATGGTCTGCAATCTCACGATCGGCAAGCCCCGGTACGCCGAGCACGAGGCGACGATGCTCTCCGCCCGGCTCGACGCCGACAAGGCCCGCGCCGAGGCGCTGGCGCTGGCCGGCGCCGACGCCCGCGCGTTCGCCGCGGTCAGCGACGCGTACAAGCTGCCGAAGGGCACCGGCGAGGAACGGGCCGCCCGCAGCCAGGCGATCCAGGCCGCGCTGGTCACCGCGGCCGAGGTGCCGCTGCACACCGCGGCGGTCGCGGCGGCCGTGGTCGGGCTGTGCACGTCGATCATCGACGGCGCGAACGTCAACGTCCTCAGCGATGTCGGGGTGGCCGCCGCCAGCGCA
The DNA here is from genome assembly GCF_920888515.1 of Protofrankia sp. CiP1_Cm_nod1. Lineage (GTDB taxonomy): Bacteria > Actinomycetota > Actinomycetes > Frankiales > Frankiaceae > Protofrankia. The sequence continues at coordinate 6,615 of NZ_CAKKTM010000256.1, forward strand.
CGCGCCGCGCTGGACAGCGCGGCGATCAACGTACGGGTGAACACGGCGGCGATGACGGACACGGCCGCGCGCGAGCGTGCCACGGCCGCCCTCGCCGGCCATCTGACCTCTGTGGCTACGGCGGACGGCATCGTGCGCGCCGTCGGGGAACGGATCGGATCATGAAGCTGCTGGACGGACGGGCCATGGCCGCGGAGATCGGCCGGGGCGTCGTCGACGAGGTGGAACGGCTGCGCGAGGCCGGCCGGGTGCCGACGCTGGCCGTGGTCCTGCCGGGCACCGACCCGGCGGCCCGGTCCTACGTCAGGGTGATCGAACGTGGCGCGGCGAAGGTGGGGGTCCACTGCGTCGTCCACGAGCTGTCCGGGGACGCCGCCGAGCTCGTCGCCACGGTCGACCGGCTGGCCGCCGACGACGAGGTGCACGGCCTGATGGTGCAGACCCCGCTGCCCCCGGGCCTGTCCGCGCAGGACGTCGGCAGCCGTATCCCGCCGCACAAGGACGTCGACGGGATGAACCCGCTGAGCCTGGGCCGGCTGGCCCTGGGCCTGCCGTGTTTCGCGCCGGCCACCGCCGCCGCGGTGCTGGAGATCCTGCACCGCGGTGACGTCAAGCTCGCCGGTGTCCGCGCGGTGGTCATCGGGCGCAGCCCGGTGGTCGGCAAGCCCGCGTCCCTGCTGCTGCTGGCCGAGGACGCCACGGTGACGATCTGCCACTCCCGTACGGCAGACCTGCTCTCGGTCGTGCACGAGGCCGATGTCGTGGTGGCCGCCGTCGGCCGTCCCAAGATGATCGGCAAGGGGTTCATCCGGCCGGGTGCCGTCGTCATCGACGTGGGGACGAACGTCACCGAGGCCGGTCTGGTCGGCGACGTGGACGCCGACGCGGTCGCGTCCGTGGCGGGCGCTCTCACCCCGGTCCCGGGCGGGGTCGGGCCGGTGACCACGATGCTGCTGCTGCGCAACACCACCACCGCAGCCACCGGGTAAGCCCACCCGGACTCGACCGCGAGCTGTCAGGGGCGCGACCCAGAAAGGCCCGGAAGGAAGACCGGGACAAACCGCTGGTCCATCGGCGGCGTCGATGTAGTCCCTGAGGGGACCGGTAAAAAGGACATATTGGCGGTGCGGAACGGTTACCAGCGGGCCTTTTCGCTGGGCTGCCGACAGGATGACACCCGCAGTTCCTTCCCAGAGGCAGAAAAAGCACTCGTCAGGCGTCTCAGTGAAATCAGTGAGAATGTTCAGCACGCGCCGTGCCTGTGACGCCCATGCCCACGCCCGGGCCCAGTCCTCGACGTGCACGATCGCGCCGGGCGCGGTCAGCGCGGCCACGACCTGACCATGGGTGATCATCGCGTCCTCGTGGATCGGGCAGAGCCGGCCCACGATCCCGGCCACGTCCAGACGAGCCAGGAAGTCACGCACGATGGGGAGCAGACCAAGCGGCTTCTTCACGCGCGGTCTGGGAGGTGAGGCCGGCGGCCAGCCGGACGCGGTTGCGGCCGTCGGCCTTGGCCCGGTAGAGCGCCGCGTCCGCCGTCTCCAGCAGGGCGGCCAGCTCCACGTCCGCGCCGGTGGCGGTGGCCACCCCGACCGAGACGGTCACGGACACGCAGACCACGCCGGCGGCGTGGCTGTCCGCCCGGCAGCGCATCTCGGCCACCTGGCGGCGGATCCGGTCGGCGGCCCGGGCGGCGCCGTCGAGGTCGGTGTCACACAGCATGATCACGAATTCTTCGCCGCCGAACCGGCCGACGAGGTCACGAGGCCGGGTGGCGGCGCGCAGCGCGTCCGCGACACACATGAGAACGGCGTCGCCGGCAAGATGGCCGAACTGGTCGTTGACCTTCTTGAAATGGTCGATGTCCACGATGAGCACGGACATCGGACGGCCCGAGCGCCGGATTCGCGCCACCTCCTTCTCCACCGTCTCACGCCAGTAGGCCGGGTTGGCCAGCCGGGTCTTGGCGTCGGTGCGGGCCGCCTGGAGCAGTTCGGCGTGCAGCAGGCTGCGTTGCAGCAGCAGCGCGGGCGGTGTCGCGGTGAGCATGAGCAGGGGATGCGCGGTCCACAGCACGGCCAGGCCGATGGCGGAACACATCTCGGCGGCGTCGACGGCGAACGTCTCCCGCCTGCCGCCGGCGAACGGGCGGCGGGCCGGCTGCGCCGATCTCGGATGCGCGCACCACAGCATGCCGCGCAGCAGGACACGGTTGAGCACCGTGTAGGTGAACACCGCCACGAACAGCGCGCCGATACGTCCGGACGAGCCCACCAGGGTGTCGATCCGGTACGGCCCCTGGGGCGGGGCGAGCGCCCGGTGCACGCCGGCCGCGCAGAAACCCGACACGCCCAGCGCCGCCGCGTTGAAGACCTGCCGGTACCTGGGCTGCGCGGCCGGCTGGCCGCGGGAACGGAAAAGGCAGTGCAGGGGTATGTGCAGGACGGCGGCGTACAGCGGTGGGAGAAGAAGTGTGACCGGCAGAGTCCAGTTCGACAGCAGGTCCCGGTGCGGCTCGTCCTTCCGGAGACCGGGCACACCGAGATGCCGGGACGTTTCCATGGCCAGCCGGCCGAGCAGAACGAACGCCCCGAACGTGAACAGGTCGGCAAACCTGAAGGAAAGCCCGAACAGGCCGACAAGGACAACTACCAGACACAGTACGTCGACGGCGACGAGATAACGGACAAGCCGTGGCGGCAGACTCCACAGCACAAAATGCGACACCCACTCGACCAGCCGTTCACCGGCCTGCCGGGCGGCCTTTCCCCCACGCCGCCAGAACCGCCGCACGAATCCCCGGAACCGCCGCTCCTGGGACGGCCGCTGGGGCGGCTGCGACGGCCGGGACAGCCCGGGTGCCAGTGGCTGGGATGGCGGGAACGGCCGGGACGAGCGGGCCGGCCGAGGCGACGGCGGCTGGGATGGTGGCCGGGAGGACGGCTGGGGCGCTGGCTGGGAGGGGAACGGGGAGGGCGGCTGAGGGGATGGCTGAGAGGGGGAGCGCGACGGTGGACGGGATGGCGGACATGGCGGACAAGGTGGCGGGCACATGTCCGTTCCGCCGGCGGTGGAGCCCGCCGGCGCGGGCGTGCCGTGCGCCGTTGTTCCAGCGGGATGCGCGGTTTTCCCCGGATTCGCCGTTCCCCACAGAGGCACCGTTCCCCGGAGAGGAGGTAACAAAATGCGGGACATCATGGTGGGCCGACCTTCCTCCCGTTCGCCTCGTTCCGGTTTGATTCGCACCGGCCTGCTACTCACAGTCACCAACAGAAGCAAAGAGTACGGAGGGTGGCCCGGCGACCGCAACCACTTCGATGTTGTCCCTGTGTCGGGAACCGTCGGACGATGCCCGAGAAGATGGCCCCGATACGGCACACAACCGTTCCGGCGGGCCCGTTGCCGCAGGTCAAGCGGTTAGATCATCAGGTGGTGCGGGCGACCGCCTCCACCATGGCGGCGGTCAGCGCGGCGACGTCTGGGCGCGTCATGACGTATGGGGGCATTGCGTACACCAACCGGCCAAACGGACGCACCCAGACCCCCAGCTCCACCAGCAGCGGCTGGATCACCCGCATGTCGACCGGCTCCCGGGTCTCGATCACCCCGATCGCGCCCAGTGTCCGCACGTCGGCGACACCGGGCAGCGCGCGGGCAGGCGCGAGCCCCTCGGCCAGCCAGGTCCGCAGATCACCGACCCGGCGCCGCCACGGCCCGGACAGCAGCAGGCCGATGCTGGCGTTCGCCACCGCCGCGGCCAGCGGGTTGCCCATGAACGTCGGCCCGTGCATGAACACGCCCGCCTCGGACCCGCACACCCCGGCCGCCACCTCGTCCGTGCACAGGGTTGCGGCCATCGACAGGTATCCCCCGGTCATGGCCTTGCCGACGCACATGATGTCCGGGCTGATCCCGGCGTGGTTGCAGCCGAACAGCTCCCCCGAGCGTCCGAACCCGGTCGCGATCTCGTCGGCGATGAGCAGGATGCCGTAGGCGTCGCACAGCTCGCGCAGCCGGGCCAGCCAGCCCGGGGCGTAGAAGCGCATCGCCCCGGCGCCCTGCACCACCGGCTCGCAGATCACCGCGGCGATCTCGTGCTGGTGCTCGTCGAGCAGCCGGGCGATACCGGCGACGTGCTCGTCCTCGCAGGGCTCGTCGAAGCCCGGCCGCGGCGCCTCGGCGAAGAGGTGACGCGGCAGCAGGCCGGTGAACAGATGGTGCATGCCGGTGTCCGGGTCGCACACGGCCATCGCGCCGGAGGTGTCCCCGTGATATCCCCGGCGGACGGTGAGCAGCCTCGTCCGCCCGGGGCGTCCCCGGCCCCGCGCGTACTGCAACGCCATCTTGATCGCGACCTCGACGGAGACCGACCCGGAGTCGCAGAAGAACACCCTGGTCAGCGGCGGCGGGGTGATCTCGGCCAGGGTGCGGGCCAGCGTCACCGCGGGCGCGTGGGTCAGCCCGCCGAACATGACATGGGCCATGTCGTCGAGCTGGTCGCGCACCGCCGCGTCCAGGACCGGGTGGGCGTAGCCGTGGATGGCGGCCCACCACGACGACATGCCGTCGATCAGCTCCCGCCCGTCGGCCAGCCGCAGCCGCACCCCGGACGCGGACGCCACCGGGAACACCGGCAGCGGGTCGGTCGCCGACGCGTACGGATGCCAGACATGCGCCCGGTCGTCGGCGAGCAGCTCCCCCACATCGGCGTACCGAGCCGACGTGTCTCCCTCCGGACGATGCCGCGGACGATGCCCCATACGCCATGTCTACCGTGCCCCGTCCATCACGCGTCATACGGCGTACGCCGTCCCGCCCGTACCGGCCCACGGCCCACCGCCGATCCCGGCGCGCTCCTGGCCGTCTGAGCATCCGCGGCGGATGTGACGGCTGGGTGGACGGCATGTCCCGCGGTGGTCATGGCGGCCGGCTGTCGCGGTATGGACAGGCGGCAACGGACCATCGGCGTTTGCGAGGAAGCCGCGTGGAGATAATCCCACCGTTGGTGACAACGGCTGGTGACAGTTACTGGTGACAACGACTCCCACCGGGGAAGGCCACCATGTTTCAACTGATCTGGATCATCCTTGCCGGCCTCGTGATCGGCCTGTTGGCACGACTGGCCGTCCGGGGGCCGCAGCGGATCCCGCTGTGGCTCACGATCGTCGTCGGCATCGTCGGCGCGCTGGTGGGCAACATCATCGCCAGTGTGCTCGGTGTCCGCCACACCGGCGGTTTCGACTGGATACGCCACATCCTGCAGGTCGGTGTGGCCGCCGGCCTCATCGTCCTCCTCACGCCCCTGTGGCTCAACCGCAACACCCAGCGTCCCGACGAGCACCGCCAGTATCGGTAGGCCCTGGCTCTCCGACGTCCGCCGTGAGCGGCCCCGACCCAGTACCCGCACTGCATGATGGCCGTATGACGAACGGTGTCGACACGTTGTCGGAGACGCCCGAGGCATCAGAGACGATCACGGGGCTGGCCGCGGACTTCGACCGCGACGGTTTCGTGATCGTCCGCGGGCTGTTCGGCGAGGAGGAGACGGCTGAGCTCGGTGCCGCGCTCGCCGGCCTCCAGCGCCGGATCAGCACCGGCGAGCTCGACCGCTCCTGGGCCGGGGACGATCTCGGCGGCGACTTCGACGGTGAGCATCCGCCGTACGTGCACTATGTCGTCGGGGTGACGAACCTCTCCCCCGTCGCCGCGGCCGCGATCCGCCACCCCGTCCTGCTCGCGCTCGTCCGGCGCATCCTCGGCGACGGCTACTGGCTGTACGACGTGGACAATCATGGTGTGATCTACCAGGACGCCCGCCCCGGCGCCGGGATGACCTACACGCGGATCGGCTGGCACAGCGACCACCAGTCCCGGCCGACGTCGGACATCTGGCCCGGCGTGGCGCTGACCTTCCACATCGACGCGACATCGCCGGCCAACGGCTTCCTGCGGGCGGTGCCCGGCAGCCACCACGGGGACTGGGACGCCGTCCCCGCCGGCTTCGGCAGGATCCCCGGCGAGGTGGCGCTCTACTGCGACCGCGGTGACGTGCTGCTGCACCACAGCGACCTGTGGCACGCCGCCGCCCGCGCCACCGAGGATCCGCCCGGCGGCGTGCGCCGGCACATGCGCGGCAGCTACCTGGGCGGCCGCCCCCTCGCCGCCGGCGAACAGCTCGAGCCCTTCAACAAGAACGCCCTGCGCTGACCCCGGCCGCCCGCGAATTTCATCATCGTTGTGATTCTGGTGCTGCCGGAACGGCATCGGGATCACAACGGCCACTTGTCGGCGGTGAGGGTACGCGGGACGGCGGCGGTGGGTGGATGCGGTTGTCGGTGACGCGGGCGGCGCGGGCAGGATGGGTGCGTGGTCCTACCGATTCACGACATCAACCCGCTGCGTCGCCGGCCGGTCGTCACCTGGCTGCTGATAGCGGTCAACGTCGTCGTCTTCGTGTTCTTCGAGCCGGTCGTGACCTCGGTCGCCGGGGCTGACACCACGACTCCGGCGAGCGTCTGCGAGCAGGAGCGGTTCTTCGACCGCTGGGGCGCGGTCCCCACCGAGATCCTGGAGAACCGGCCCGCTTCGAAGGCGCTCACCGGTCAGGCCGTGGGGGTGGATCCGCAGGGCCATGTGCTCTGCCAGCAGGAGTCGCCGCCGCCGTACACCAAGCCACCGGTCCTGTCGGTGCTCACGGCGATGTTCCTGCACGGGAGCTGGCTGCACCTGCTCGGGAACATGCTCTTCCTCGGCGTGTTCGGCAACAACGTGGAAGACCGGATGGGCCGCTTCCTCTATCTGATCTTCTACCTGGCGTGCGGGTACGTGGCCACCTACGGGTTCGCGCTGTTCGAGTCGGACTCGACCACGACGCTCATCGGCGCCTCCGGGGCGGTGGCCGGCGTACTCGGCGCCTACCTGGTCGTCTTCCCGCGGGCGCGGGTCATCGGCCTTGTCACGTTCCTGTTCTTCCTGCCGTTCTGGCTGCCGGCCTGGATAGTGCTCGGGTTCTGGTTCCTGCTGCAGTATGTCTATTTCATCGGTATGGGTGTCGCCGAGGGCGGCAGCGTCGCCTACGGCGCCCATGTGGTCGGGTTCGTTTTCGGCGCGTTGGCCGTCCTGCCGTTCGTCCGCAAGCTGCGGGCCGCGGGGCCGGCCCGGTACCAGCCGCCCGACCAGTGGTGGGTCCGTCGGATGCCCTGGCCCTGACCGGCCGGGCGATGCGGGCCGGGGGTGGCTGCCGGCCCGCTGGCACCCCCGGCCGGCCGGCGGGACACTCCCGCCGTGTTTTTACGCTATACGCCCAAGAAGGGACGGGCCGCCGGGCTAGTCCCCCCGCCCGCCGCGGTCATCGCGGTGGACGGGCACGGACGAACGCGGCGGCCCGGGCCGGTCGCGCGGGCGGCGCCCGGACGCCTGCATCGACCAACATCCATCAGACACGCCCTGGCGGCGGGCTCCCGGGCCGGTGCCGGGCCACCCGCCGGTGGTCGGCATGTTCAGGCGGTAACCGGCGTCGACCGCCACAGGCGCCGCTTCTTCCCTGCCTTCTTCCCCGTCTTCTTCCCCGAGTCCTTCCCGGCCGGGCCGCTCTTCCCTATCGGCTCACCGCCAGCCTGGTCGCCGCCTGCTGGTTCACCTCCGGCCGGGCCGGGAAGCGGCACGGCCAACACGGGCAGGTCGATGGCGACCGTCCGCCAGCCCTCGTAGACCTCCTCGGACGGGAACCCCCGCGCGGCCAGGGCCTGTGCGGCACCGACGAGCTGCTCGTACGTCCGCTGGTCGTCGACCTCGTCGGCACGCTCCTCCCGCGCGGCGTACCGGCGCACGACCGTGCCGCCGACCCGCAACGACGCGCCGCCTGACAGCGGGGCGGCTGGCGGTGCGCCCTCCGACGGTGCGTCAGCCGACGGTGCGTCAGCCGCGGACACGGCGGCTGACGAGGTGGTCCCGCCCAGGATGCGCGTCAGCGTCCAGGCGCGCACGAAGGTGACGGTGTGTGGCTCGTCCAGATCGGTGGTGGGCAGAGCACCCACATACTCCTCCAGAATCCTGACCACCTGTTCGACGGTCGCAGGACCCGGTTCCGCGCCGCCTTTACCCAGACCCATCTACAACATCCTCTCCAGATATGTGGATAACTCCGGACCGTGACAACCGGAGCATGACAGCCAATGACAACCGAACCGTGACAACCGCGGGCCGGCTCGCGGAACCGATAGCGCATCATCCCGGACGATGCGGTCGCTTCCGGCACCGGGGTGCTCACGAGACATCGCCGACACATACGCCCACAAGGTGTTTGCGCACCCGACCGGGAGCAAAGATCGACCAATCCGCTGATCGGGAATGGGGCGTCCCGGTGGGGCGCCGGGCACGACGCCCGTGCGGGCCGCCGCCCGGACGCGCTCCCCACGAGCCCCGCGGGCCCCTCGGCCCGGGAAAGGACCATCATGCGTACCCGGGTACAGGTCCCCTTCGCCGCCCTGATCTGGTTCGCCGTCGGCATCATCGTCGCGATCAACAGGGACTACCAGGTGCACACCGGATCCCAGCTCGCCACCTTCGTGCTGGCCGTGACCAGCTGGCCGGTCCTGCTCCTCGGCGGCAGCGTGCAGATCCAGCTCTGACCGGCGCCCGCGCCCGGGCCGCCTCCCTCGCACGGGCGCCGGCCGGCTGCCTGACCGGGCCCGGCTCACCTCCCGTGGGCACCCCTGGGCGGAGAGCCACGCCGGCAACGGTGACGGCACAACGGTGACGGCACCCGCGGTGGCAACGCCGGTGACGACGCCACGCCGGTCGGAACCGGGGATTCGGCCGGCCCGACACGCCCGCTACCAGTGCTCCGCCACCGGGCGTGTCGGGGTATGTGCCGGCCGCGGCAAAGGAGGGCATCTCGTGATTACCCGGGACCTGCGGGTCGAACCGTTCCAGCTCGGGCTAGAATCTGTTTGCAGAATATGACGTGCGGTTACAGGCATCCCAGTCCAGACATCCCAGTCCAGACATCCCAGTTCGGGCGGCACGCTTCAGGCACCCCAGTCCAGGCAGTCCGGTTCAGACAACCCGGTCAGGCGGAGAAAACCGTGTCAGAAGAACCTGCGAACGCGGCCGGGCCCACCGATGCCACGGTGGGCGCCACGCCCATCCGGGTCTTCCTCCTGGATGATCATGAGCTGGTCCGCCGCGGGCTGCGTGATCTTCTTTCTGAGGAGCCCGACATCGAGGTGGTCGGCGAGGCCGATCACGCCGACGGGACGGACCGGGCGATCCTCGCCGCCCGGCCCGATGTCGCGGTGCTGGACGCGCGTCTGCCGGACGGCAGTGGCATCGAGGTGTGCCGGCAGGTCCGCTCCCGCAACCCTGCCGTCGCCTGCCTGATCCTGACCTCGTTCGACGACGAGGAGGCCCTGTTCACCGCGATCATGGCGGGTGCCGCCGGGTACGTCCTCAAGCGGGCCCGCGGTACCGCGCTGGTGGACGCCGTGCGGCGGGTCGCGGCGGGCCGCTCCCTGCTCGACCCCGCGGTGACCCCCCGGGCGCTGCGCCGCGCGGAGCAGGAGCCCGTCCACGACGAGCGGCTCGCCACCCTGACCGAGCAGGAACGCCGCATCCTCGCGCTCATCGCCGAGGGCCTGACCAACCGGCAGATCGCCAACCGCCTGTTCCTGGCGGAGAAGACCGTGAAGAACTACGTCTCCAGCCTGCTGGCCAAACTCGGGCTGGAAAGCCGGACCCAGGCCGCCGTCTTCGCCACCAAGCTCGCCCACTGACAGCGGCTCGTCCGCTGACGAGAGCCCACCGGCAGCGGCTCGTCCGCCGACGAGGGCCTGCCCGCGGAGGATCGTCGCGCGCCGGTGCCCACCGGCCAACGAGCATATAATTACTCTCGGTAGCTACCAGTCGAGCCGTGCCAGGCCGCGTAATGCCGCCGCGGCAGGCACGCCCACCCGGCTGCCGGTGCCCACCGGGGCTGCCGCTGAGGCTGCCCGCCGATACCACCCGCCGAGGCCACTGGCTCCTGAGGCCGTCCGCCGCCGGGGTGTTGCTGGCGGCCGAGGCCGCCTACCGTCGGACGGCGTGCCGTGGCGCCGTCGCGCAGCCGGCCGGATACATCAACAGAAGCACATGGATAAAAATGCTGCGACAATTCGCCGAGTCGACGGCCGCTCCGGAGTCGACCTGGTCCGCGTCGTGGAGGGTGACACCTTGATCAATAAGGTCCTGGTCGCGAATCGCAGTGAGATAGCCATCCGCGTCTTCCGTGCCGGGCACGAGCTGGGCCTGCGCACGGTTGCCGTCTACACGCCCGAGGACGTGGGCTCGCAGCACCGGACAAAGGCCGACGAGTCCTACGAGATCGGCAAGCCCGGCCACCCCGTCCGCGGCTACCTGGACATCGACGCCCTGCTGGCGGTGGCGAAAAGGGTCGGGGCGGACGCCCTGCACCCGGGATACGGCTTCCTGTCCGAGAGCGAGGCGCTGGCGCACGCGTGCGAGCTGGCCGGGGTCACCTTCGTCGGCCCCCCGCCATCGGTGCTGCGGCTGACCGGGGACAAGGTCGCCGCCCGCGAGGCCGCGGTGGCCGCGGGCCTGCCGGTGCTGCGGGCCTCGGCGCCGGTGACCGAGCCGGCCGCCGCGCTGGCCGTCGCCGAGGCCGTGGGCTTCCCACTGTTCGTGAAGGCGTCGGCGGGCGGCGGTGGCCGCGGGCTGCGCCGGGTGAACCGTCCAGAAGATCTTGAAGACGCGGTGACGAGCGCGATCCGGGAGGCGGCGGCGGCCTTCGGGGACGGCACGATCTTCCTCGAACAGGCCCTCGACCGGCCCCGGCACATCGAGGTGCAGGTCCTCGGTGACGCCACCGGCGAGATCGTCCACCTCTACGAGCGGGACTGCTCGGTGCAGCGGCGCCACCAGAAGGTCGTCGAGGTCGCGCCCGCTCCCCTGCTCGACACCGCCGTGCGGGACCGGCTGTGCGCGGACGCGCTGGCGTTCGCCCGGCACGTCGGCTACGTCAACGCCGGCACGGTGGAGTTCCTCGTCGCCGCCGACGGGTCGCACACCTTCATGGAGATGAACCCTCGGATCCAGGTCGAGCACACCGTCACCGAGGAGGTCACCGGCGTCGACCTGGTCGCAGCGCAGCTACGGATCGCCGGCGGCGCCACCCTGGCCGACCTGGGCCTGTCCCAGGAGTCGATCAACATCCGCGGGGCCGCGGTGCAGTGCCGGGTGACCACCGAGGACCCGGCGGACGGCTTCCGCCCGGACACCGGGAAGATCACCAGGTACGAGTCCCCGGGCGGCTCGGGCGTCCGGCTGGACGGGGCGATCTACCAGGGCGTGGAGATCACCCCGTACTTCGACTCACTGCTGGTCAAGGTGACCGCCCGCGGGGCCGACCTGGGGCAGGCCACCGCGCGGGCCCGCCGGGCGCTGGCGGAGTTCCGGGTCCGTGGCGTGCGCACGAACGTGAAGTTCCTGCAGCGGCTGCTGGCCGAGGAGGACTTCCTCGCCGGCCGGGTGACCACGTCGTTCCTGGACGAACGGCCGGGGCTGTTCCTCGGCGACGGCGGCACCGACCGCACCAGCCGGCTGCTCGACCGGCTGGCCGCCAGCAGCGTCAACGGCCACCGGCGGCCGGCCGCCACGCTGATCGACCCGGTGGGCCTGCTGCCGGCCATCCCGGCCAGGGCGGCGCCGGCCGGCTCCCGGCAGCTGCTCGTCGAGGCCGGCCCGCGCCAGTGGGCGGAGCGGCTGCGGGCCGAGACCCGGCTCGCGGTCACCGACACCACTCTGCGTGACGCCCACCAGTCGCTGTTGGCGACCAGGCTGCGCACCACCGACATTCTCGCGATCGCCCCCGCCTACTCCCGGCTCCTGCCCGGCCTGCTGAGCCTGGAGTGCTGGGGCGGGGCCACCTACGACGTGGCGCTGCGCTTCCTCGCGGAGGACCCGTGGGAGCGCCTCGCCGCCATCCGCGAACGGGTCCCCAACGTCTGCCTGCAGATGCTGCTGCGCGGCCGCAACGCCGTCGGCTACACCCCCTACCCGGACGACGTGGTCCAGGCGTTCGTCGCCGAGGCGGCGGCGACCGGCGTCGACATCTTCCGGGTGTTCGACGCGCTGAACGACATCGAGCAGATGCGGCCGGCGATCGACGCGGTCGTCGAGGCCGGCGCGGTCGCCGAGGGCACCCTGTGTTACACCGGCGACCTGGTGGACCCCGCGGAGCGGATCTACACCCTCGACTACTACCTGCGCCTGGCCGAACAGCTCGTGGCCGCCGGCGCGCACGTCCTAGCGATCAAGGACATGGCCGGGCTGCTGCGGCCGGCCGCCGCGCGCGTCCTGGTGGCGGCGCTGCGGGAGAACTTCGACACCCCCGTGCACGTCCACACCCACGACACCGCCGGTGGCCAGCTGGCCACCCTGATCGCGGCGGCCGAGGCCGGCGCGGACGCCGTCGACGCCGCGTCCGCGCCGCTGTCGGGCGGCACCAGCCAGCCGAACCTGTCCGCGCTCGTCGCCGCCACCGACCACACCCCGCGGGCGACCGGGATCAGCCTGGCCGCGCTGTCGGCGATGGAGCCGTACTGGGAGGCGGTCCGTGACCTCTACGCGCCGTTCGAGGCCGGGCTGCGGGCGCCGACGGGTGCGGTCTACCGGCATGAGATCCCCGGCGGGCAGCTGACGAACCTGCGCCAGCAGGCGATCGCCCTCGGGCTGGGCACCAAATGGTCCCAGGTGCAGGAGTGCTACGCCCTGGCCAACGACCTGCTCGGCAAACCCATCAAGGTCACGCCTACCAGCAAGGTCGTCGGGGACCTGGCGCTGTTCATCGCCGGCGGTGACATCGACGTCGCCGTGCTGCGTGAGCATCCCGAACGCTACGACCTGCCGGCCAGCGTGCTGGGCTACCTCGCCGGCGAGCTCGGCACGCCACCGGCCGGCTTCGCCGAGCCCTTCCGCGAGCGCGCGCTCGCCGGGCGGCAGCCGGCCGCGCCCGTGACCGGCCTGGAGCCGCAGGACGCGGCCACCCTGCGGGTGGCCGGAGCGGGCCGGCGCGAGACGCTGTCCCGGCTGCTGTTCCCGGGGCCGTGGAACGACTACACCGCCGCCGTGGCGGCCTACGGCAACGCCGCCACGGTCCCCACCGAGGAGTTCTTCTACGGCCTCACCCCGGGCCGGCCGGTGACCATCACCGTGGAGCCCGGTGTGGAGGTCATCGTCGAGCTCAACGACGTCGGCGAGCCCGACGACGCGGGCATGCGCACCCTGTACCTGCGGGTCAACGGCCAGCCACGGCCGGTGTCGGTGCGGGACGCCTCGATCGCGACGGTGTCCAGGGCGGCCCGGCGCGCCGATCCCGGCGACCCGGCGCAGATTCCCGCGGGGCTGCCCGGGCTGGTCACCTACACGGTTGCCGTCGGTGACCAGGTCCGCAAAGGTGACCGGCTGGCCACCATCGAGGCCATGAAGATGGAGGCCGCCGTCACCAGTCCGCACGCCGGGACCGTCACCGAACTGGTCCGCTCCTCCGGCGTCTCCGTCGAGGTCGGTGACCTCCTGCTCGTGGTGGCCCCCGCGCCGGTCCCCGGCTGAGCAGCTTCTTCAAGATCGCCCTGATTGGTACGACTCCGGGCAGGGTACCGCTAGCACGTGACTGTACCCATAGCACGCTCCGCATGCGCGCAGCGCCCCGGTCAGCGATCCCGAGAACAGGGGCCGCTGGCCGGGGGAAGGACTGTGTGTTTGGTGCGGGAGCATGTAGTTCATCCGGTGATTTTTCTTTGTCGAGCCGGCCGTAGCCAGGCACGGGAGTACCCGAGGAATGGAGTCGTACGCCAGTCAGACAAATATGGAGGTACGCGGGGCCCGGGACGGGAGAATACGGTTCCGCGTACTCGGGCCATTGGAGGTGTACGGGTCTGACGGCACACTGATCGATATTCACCAGCACAAGCCGCGCGTGCTGCTCTCACTGCTGCTCCTCAATGCCGGGACCTGGGTGAGCATCAACCGGATCTGTGCCGTTCTATGGGAGGACGAGCCGCCGAGATCATCGTTCGGAAACATCAAGACCTACGTGTCCCAGTTGCGCCGGGCCCTGCCACCCAACCATGCCGAGCACAGCAGAATCGAAAGCCGGTCAGGCGCGTACCGCATCAACTTGGCACCCGGAGAACTTGATGTGTCGGTCTTCGAGAAGATGGCATATCGTGGCCGGGAAGCATTGCACGGCGGAGCCGACGAGAGCGCCCTCGAGTACTTTCAGGAAGCGCTGGGGCTATGGCGTGGCCAGCCTTTCGATGAATTGCCGGAGGACACCACCCTGGCCGAGGCGGCACGCATGGAGGAGCAGCACTGGGCGGTCCTGGAGGACTTGATCGACGTACACCTTTCCCATGGTCATTATGACGTCGTCCTGCCCACGTTGCGCGCACTCACCATTGAATATCCCCTGCGGGAGCGCCTGTGGGGCCAGCTCCTGCTCGCGCTGCACAGGTCGGGTCGTCGCGCCGAAGCCCTGTCCGCCTACCAGGCCGTGTACCGGTTGCTGACCAACGAGCTCGGCATAGAGCCAGGTGCGGACCTGCGCCGGCTTCATCAGCAGGTACTGGGCGGCGACCTCGACGTGGGCCAGGACTGACGGCCGGGGAGGAAGGACGCGGTAGACGCCGCGCCACCAACGGATGTACGGGGACTGAACCAAGGCTGAACCTGTCGCCTGCAAGGTGGAAGGTGGCCGGTTGTCCAGCGCGGACAGCAGGCCGGCCCGGATAGAGATCGGTGCGGCCGGTGAGCGGCCGGGCCGCCCGTTCAACATCACAAACTCCGAGGGGGAATTTCGATGAAGGCTCCGTACCAGCCACCGGCTCTTCAACGAATCGGTGCCTTCTCCACGGTGACCGAAGGCTACTACGGCTACCACCGGCGTAACTACTACGGCGGGTACCACGGGTACCGCAGGTTCCGCGGGTTCCGCAGGTTCCGCTACTAGGGGCGCCATCACCGCCGTTCAAGAACGGGCAGGGAAACGGCGGTCGTCCGCTCCTGGCCAACACAGTGCGGAAGTTGGAGACGGCGGGTGGCGACGGCCCGGGCCGGGTGTCACCACCCGCCTTATTCAGTCATACCCACCATTGGGAGGGACGGTTCGACAGGGAATTTCGACAGGGAATGGTGTGGCACCCGGACAGCCGCCGGAGAAAAAATGCTGACGCTACGGGAGAACATCGTCCATACGGAAACCGACTACGGGACCGCGCTCCTGGATGAGCGCAGCGGTCAGTACTGGATGCTCAACCCGACCGGGACACTCGTATTGCGGGTGCTGCTCGACGGTGGTAGCGCCGCCGAGGCCGCCGATTCGGTGGTCAGAAGTTACGACGTGGACGCGGCCACCGCGGACCGGGATGTACAGAGCCTGCTGGACGGGCTCCACACGGCCGGGCTTGTCGCAACCGGCACCGCTTCCCGACCGGACACCGCTTCCTGACCAATGACGCGCTCTGGCGGATCCATCGGGCGCGCGTCGACGGAGCCGCAGAGGAGGCAGAGGAGGTGGCACCGCGATGAGCATGCCGATGTCGTTGGAGCGCCGAGGAGGAAAACTCCCTCTACGGCGACGGCCGCTGGCGATGGCCGCGGTCGCAACCGCCCGGCTGCTCGCCACCCAGCCACCCGGCCGGATCCGCTCCGTCCTGACCTGGTTGCGCCGAGGCGCCACGCCGGCCGGGTATCAGCAGGCGTTGGCCGCACGGGATGCCGTCACCGCGGTGAGCATGGTGTGCCGGGGTGCGCGGGGCTGCGTTCCCCGTTCCGTTGCCACCGCCCTGGTCTGCCGGGCTTCGGGGGTCTGGCCCACCTGGTACGTCGGCGTGCGCAGGGTCGGCCCGTTCGCCGCACACGCCTGGGTGGAGGCGGACGGGGTGATGGTGGGTGAGCACGAGCTGGCCGGCTACTTCCGGCCGCTTATCGCTGTACCTCCGGAAGGTGCCACGGTGTCAGGCGCCACGGTGTCATGAGTGCCATCGGCGAAACGAGTGAGGAGACCGCGGTCGAGCCGCCGCCAACGCCGACGACGCCGGATCGGGACAGCAAGCAGCGGAACCGTGACGCGCTGCGAGTCGGTGGGTTGTGGCGCCTGCTTCGCGGGCACGGCCGGCCGATAGGCATCGCCACCGCGCTGACGGTACTCGGGACCGTCCTCGGGGTCGCGCAGCCGCTGCTGGTGAAGAACGTGATCGACGCCGCGCAGGCCGGCGGCGTTCCCGGCTCGCTCGTCGCACTGCTGTTCGTGCTGTTCGTCGGCCAGGCGTTGGCCGACACCCTCGGGAACTACCTGCTGGAACGCACCGGTCAGGTAATTCTGCTCGGCCTGCGGATCCGGCTGGTCGATCACCTTCTGCGGCTGCGGGTCGGGGTGTATGACAAGCAGCGCATGGGCGACCTGATCTCCCGGGCCAACAGCGACACCATGCTCGTCCGCGAGGCAGTGGCCTACAGCTTCTCCGCGCTCCTCACGAGCGCGGTTGGTGTCATCGGCGCGGTCGCGATGATGATCTGGTTGGACGCGTTGCTGTTCCTGTTCGTGCTGCTCGTGGTCTCGCTGGCCGGGGCGATGGTTCTGGGCGTGCTGGTGCGCATCCGCATTGCCTCGGAACGCGGCCAGGCCAGCGTCGGAAGCATGACCGCGGACCTCGAGCGGGCGCTCGCCGCGATCCGCACCGTTCGAGCCAGCCGCGCCGAAAAGCGCGAGAGCGAGCGCATCGGCGGCCACGCCCGGGACGCCTACCGTGCCGGGGTGCGGATGGCCAAGTTGGAGTCGGTCGTCGCCCCCTCCATGCAGTTGGCCGTCCAGGGCTCGGTTCTGGTGGTGTTGTTGATCGGTGGGGTGCTCGTCGCAAAGGGCTCGACGTCGCTGGGTGATCTCATCGCCTTCCTGCTCTACGCCACCTACCTCGTCATGCCGCTGTCCGAGCTGTTCGAGGAGGCGGGGACGCTTCAACGCGGAATGGGAGGGCTACAGCGCGTCAACGAGGTCTTCACGCTCCCCCGCGAGCCGGACAGCGCCGGCCAGGACGAGAACAGTGCCGGAAGGCCCGGAAGGCCCGGAAAGCAGGGCCCGGTTCAGGCTGCCGGCGGGCTTCAGGTCCGGGCCAACAGCGCATCGGGCAACGGCCGGGCTGCCGGACAGCGGGGTGACACCCCGTCGATCGAGTTCCGCGACGTATGGTTCGGATACACCGACGAACCGGTGCTGCGGGACGTTTCGTTCACAGTGCCGTCTCGCGGCCACATCGCGCTGGTCGGCCGGTCAGGTGCTGGAAAGTCCACCGTTCTCCAGCTCATCGAGCGCTTCTACGAGCCGGACCGCGGGAAGATCCTGTTCGGCGGCCGGGAAGTGGGTGCGATCGACCGCTCCGCGTCCCGCACCTGGGTGAACCTGGTCGAACAGCAGACCCCGGTGTTGCACGGGACGCTCCGTGACAACATCGCCTATGCCGTGCCCGACGCAACCGAGGACGAGCTGCGCTGGGTGGTCGGCACGGCGGGCCTCGCCGAACTGGTCGCGCGGATGCCCAACAAGCTGGACGCCGAGGTCGGTGACCACGGCGTCCAGCTGTCCGGCGGGGAACGTCAACGGGTCGCCATCGCCCGAGCCTTGCTGGCCCGGCCCGCCGTGCTGCTCATGGACGAGCCAACCTCTCAGATGGACTCCCTCAACGAGAGGGCACTTACCCGTGCGATGCGTGAGATTTCAGCCACCAGCGCGCTTCTGGTCATCGCGCACCGGATCTCCACGGTTCGCGCGGCCGACCGGATCATCGTGCTCGACGAGGGAAAGGTGACGGCCACCGGCCGCCACGAGGAGCTGATGCGGGTGAGCCCGCTCTACCGGGAGCTCGCATCCAGCCGGCTGGACGCCGACACGCGGGCCCCGGCCGGGCATCCCATATAGATGGAATGGAGCGATGGGCAGAGCGTCGGTGAACGGGCTGGAAGAGGATGCGGCGGAAGGATCCCGCGGGCCGGTGGCCGTCGGCTCCGGCAGCCGCGGGTACGCCTGACCGCATCGCCCGCGGCCCCGGAAGAAGGGCTGGCCCGTGCCGGCCGTCAGCTCGCGGTGCTCGTCGAGCCCGTGACGCTCGCTCCCCGTCGGCTTACCGAGGCCGACCAGTCGGCGGACGGGACAGGATCGAGGGGAACAGCCGTCGTACCGTTCCACTGGTAACGCACCGTCGCCGCGCCCCCGGTGGAGCAGCACAGCGGGTCATCGGGCCGGTAAAGCTGGTAGGACAGCGCGACGACGTCGCCGGTGGACCACAGCCATTCGACGGCCGCGCTCGGCAACTGGGTGCCGGTGCCGACCAGACGGCCGCGGTGGAAGAGGAACGCCTGCTGGGGATGGCCGTCCACGGCGGCGGTCCACCGTCCGACAATCACGCTGAGGTCGTTGTCCGGGCGGTAGCCGGCCGTCCCGGTGGGGGTGTAGCCGTGCTCCCGGACGACCGCCACGGCGGCCGTCTCGGTTCCGTCAGCCCCGGAAGCGGCCTGGGAGACCGGTGCGGACACGGGCTCGACGGACAGGGACGTCCCCGGCCCGAGTGGCTGCGGCTGTGGCGCCGACGCGGCGAGAACACGCCCGTCACCCCACCCGGTCAGCGCGACCGTGACGGCCACCAGGGTGGCCACAAGACAACGACGAAAGGCCATGACGTCCCCTCTCCCCTGCCCGCTCTCTGCCTTGCCCACGCTCTGTCCTGCCCGTTCCCCGGTCCTGTCCGTTCCCTGTCCTGCCCGCTGCCCGCGTGTCAGGGCCGGCTCCCCGCCGTGACCCGGGCACCCGCTGGCGGGGATACCCGTTTCACACCCGTCTACTCGGCCATTCGTCTTCCGCTGCCTCCGGCCGGCTGTCTCTGGCCGGCCCAGCCGGGACAGCCAATAAATCGACGAAAAGGTAAAACGAATGCCTGGTATCACGACCAGGTGTCGGAAGAACAGCCATCGGAACACAAAAACCACCGGAGCACGGACGAAAGAATACGGACACCTACAACGATGCGGACAGCCGGGGCGGAAAAGGAAACAAACCGGTACGGTACGGCACCCGGGCGCGTCACATGTTATCTGGACTGTCCGCCCTGCTGGTGAGCCACACGCGGCACATGCGCGTTTCCGCTGTCTTCTGCCGGACATGGCCGTCCCGGCCATGAGAGACCGGCCCGGCCACCCCGAGACCGGCCCGGTCGCCCGGGCCAGACCGGTCCGCGCGCGATGCCACGAGCGCGATACCACGGAGGTGGCACCGCATGTAAGCGCCCAGGAGACGCCGCGCGTAGGCGCGCTGCGGGGCCGGAGCGCGCGCGGCGCTACGAGGCGGCCAGGAAACGGTCGAGGACGCGGACGCCGAACCGCAGCGACTCGACCGGCACCCGCTCGTCCACACCGTGGAACATGCCGGCGAAGTCCAGGTCCGGCGGCAGCAGCAGGGGCGAGAAACCGAAGCAGCGGATACCGAGCCGGGAGAACGACTTGGCGTCGGTGCCCCCGGAAAGCATGTAGGGGACCGGGCGGGCAGCCGGATCCTCGGCCTTCAGCGCGCCCGCCATCGCGTCCACGAGCGGACCGTCGAAACCGGTCTCCAGCGCCTGGTCGAACACGACCCAGTCACGCCGGACGGCCGGGCCGATCAGCTCGTCGAGCTGGCGGAGGAACTCCTCCTCCTGGCCGGGCAGGAAACGGCCGTCCACGTGCGCGGTGGCCTCCCCCGGAATGACGTTGACCTTCTCCCCCGCGTCGAGCTGTGTCGGGTTCGCGGTGTTGCGGATGGTCGCCCCGATCATCCGGGCGATCGGGCCGAGCTTGGCGATCGTGGTCTCCAGGTCGTCGGCGTCGATCTCGATACCGAGGGCGTCGCCGATGGAGTCCAGGAACGTCCGGACGGTCGGGGTCAGCACGATCGGGAAGCGGTGCCGGCCGAGCCGCACGACCGCCTCGCACAGTGCCGTGACCGCGTTGTCGTCGCTGACCATCGAGCCGTGCCCGGCCCGGCCGGCGACGGTGAGCTTCATCCAGGCGATGCCCTTCTGGGCCGTCTCGATGAGGTAGAGGCGCAGGTCGTCGGAGACCGTGTAGGAGAAACCGCCCACCTCGCTGATCGCCTCGGTGCAGTCGGCGAACAGGTGCGGGTGGTTGTCGACCAGCCAGCGGGCCCCGAGCCGGCCGCCGGCCTCCTCGTCCGCGACAAAGGCAAGAACAAGGTCGCGTGGTGGCCGCCGGCCGGAACGCAGCAGGTCACGGACGACCGCGAGCGTCATCGCGTCCATGTCCTTCATGTCGACCGCGCCGCGCCCCCACAGGCTGCCGTCGACGATCTCGCCGCTGAACGGGTGGACCCGCCAGTCCGCCGGGTCCGCGGGCACCACGTCGAGATGGCCGTGGATGAGCAGCGGCGGACGGTGCGGATCGGCGCCCTCGACCCGGGCGATGACGCTGGTACGGCCGGGCTCGGACTCCAGGATGGTGGTCTGAAGGCCGACCTCGGCGAGCTTGGCCGCCACGTATTCGGCGGCGGCCCGCTCGTTACCGTCGCCGTTGCCCCGGTTCACCGAGTCGATACGCAGCAGGTCACGACAGATCTCGACGGCTTCGTCCTGCGCGGCCGCGCTCACCGGCGCTGGGCCTGCGGCTGCCGAGCCCGCGGTCTGTGGCCGGGCCGGGGGGATGTCGTCGGACGCGGGGAGATTGCTCGCCATCAGACCAGTCTGCCAGCCCGTCCGGCCCGGGCACCCATCTGCACCCTGTGGAGCTGACCGCGGCGAGTGCGTAGCCATTACGGGTCCGTCGTAGATGGTTTTTGGTTTTTTTGGAGATCAAAAATCGATGAGGACACGTCAACACCGTTGACTACAACGTGACTTACCCGCCGCGAGCAGAGGATCCCGCCCTGGCTACGGCTCGAGGTGGCAGCGCGGGCCCGCGCCCTGCGCGCCGAGGACGTCGTACGGGTTGACCAGCGCGCAGCGGTCTATCGACAGGCAGCCGCAGCCGATGCAGTCGGTGAGATGGTCGCGCAGCTGCTCCAGCCGCCGGATGCGGGCGTCGAGCTCCGCACGCCAGCGGGTGGACGCCCGTGCCCAGTCCTCCCGGGTGGGACTGTGCTCCTCCGGCAGCACGGCGAGGACGTCCCGGATCGTCGCGAGCGGTATGCCGACGCGTTGCGAGGCGCGGATGAAGGCGACCCGGCGCAGGACGTCCCTGCCGTAGCGACGCTGGTTGCCGGGGGTGCGCCGGGCGCGGATGAGGCCCTGCCACTCGTAGAAACGCAGCGCCGAGGTCGATACACCGCTGCGCGCGGCCAGCTCGCCGACCGTGATCTCCCGGACTTTCCGGACCGGCTGTGTCATGCGGACCACGGTAGCTTGACTTAAACCTTTATTGAGCTCTCAGGCTGGTGTCCAGGACGAGATCAACAAGATCGTCGGTCGTGGTGCCGTTGGAAACCGCCGGGAACCGAGGAGGACCTGCCATGCCAGAAGATCAGTTGCGGCTGGCCGTGATCGTGGGCAGTACGCGGGAGGGCCGGTTCGCGCCCGTGGTGGCGAACTGGTTCACCGGTCAGGCCGAACAGCGCGACGACCTGGCGCTCGACGTCGTCGACCTGGCCGAGGCACGGCTGCCCGCCGTGCTCACCAGGCAGCCGCCGCCCGAGGTGGCGGCGCTGGCCCCGCGGCTGGACGCGGCCGACGCGTTCGTCGTGGTGACACCGGAGTACAACCACTCCTATCCCGCCGCCCTGAAGAACGCCATCGACTGGTACTACACACAGTGGCAGGCCAAGCCGGTCGGGCTCGTCTCCTACGGGGGCCTGGCCGGCGGGCTGCGCGCGGTGGAACAGCTTCGCTTGGTATTCGCAGAACTACATGCGGTAACTATTCGCGAAACGGTCAGTTTTCACAACGTGCGGGAGAGGTTCGACGCCGCCGGCCAGCCGAAGGACGCCACCGGCCCGGGCACCGCGGCCAAGACCATGCTCGACCAGCTCGTGTGGTGGGCCCGGGCACTGCGCGACGCCCGGACGGCCCGCCCCTACGGCACCTGATCCCGCTCGGGCCCCGCTCGGACGGCCTCCTCGCCCGTCGTTACCCGGCAGGCGGGGCAGGCCGGGCAGGCCGGCGGAGCCGGCCCAAGCGCCTGCCGCCCATGGCGTCGATCTCCCCGGCTCAGCCGCCCGCCGGCCGGCTCCCCCACTCCCCCGCTCCCTTCCCACCGCCTCATCCCGGGACCTGCGGAATTACCGCGCGGGAGCGCATCGGGATCATTATAAGAATTCATCTTCATGATGATCGTTGCTGCTCGCCGGAGCCTGTCGTTCATCGCTCCGAAATGTAAATTTTGCAGGCGTTGGGCTGCCGCGACGTCCATCTCCGCACGTACCACGGCGGCGGCTGGCACACTGTGTCCCACCCTCTGGAGACAAGGCGAGGATGATGACACACTCGTGCCGGTCGCCCATCCGCCGGACTCGTTTTCCGGCGGCTCGCGGTGTTCGCGTTCGCTTTCGTCCCGGCGTGGCGGGTGGCCGGGGCCGCGTCACGACGCTCACAGTCATCTCGGTGGCTGTGATCCTGCTCGCTCAGGCCACACCGGCCCAGGCCGCGGACTCCACCCAGTACGGCCGTGACTCCTCCCGCGGCCTCGGCGTCGCCGTTCCGTTCAGCGGTTTCACCGACCGTAACGGACAGGCGGTCCCCATCTCGGGCGCGGTCGGGGTCGACCTGGTCCTCGGCTCGACCGCGCAGCCGTACCTGCCATGCCAGAACTACAATCCGCAGACCGGCACCGGCGACACCTTCATAAACGCCTGTGAGGTACGCGGTAGTTACACCACCTACACGCGCTTCGCAACCGGCCAGGGTATTCTTTTTCCGCACGGATACTTCATGCCCGACGTCCAGCCGGACTACGTCAATGGTGGTTCGCTGCGCACCGACTGGGGCGCCCGAACCGCCGGGCTCTCGCTGGAGTTCTACCCGGACGTCGCGCTCGACCAGGAATACGTCCACTCCCGTTTCTACGTGGACTATTTCAACTACCGGGCGAACGGCTGGACCTACTCCTACCACGTGGGAACGATCAAACTCGTGACTCTCGCGGATCCGGGCACCACCCGGATCATCGGCACCGTGACCCGCAACGGGGCGGCCCCGGCCGCGAAAGAGATCAAGTTCACCATCTTCGGCGGTGACGCCCGCTCCTCCGCCGACTACCCGATCTCCTCCTTCGCGGTCACCTACAGCAACGGCACGGACTGGACCAGCGGGGCGATGTACGCCGGGGCGCAGCGGGTCACCGTCGACGACACGGCAACCGGCCACCAGTGCGTCTACGATCTGCCGCGCATCAGCGGCCCGGACAACCGGCTGGACTTCGACGTGGCCCGCCCCGGTTTCGGCCGCGGCGACGGGCACTGCAACTTCTAGGGCGCCGCGGCTCCCCAGGACACCGTGGCTTCCGGCAAGGTACCTGTTCCGACAGGGCGCTCGGCTTCCACTAGGTTGAGTCCCCTGGTACGGACCACGCCCGCGGTCGAGGACCGCTGATCGGCTGTTCGACGGTTGTCATGATCGCCGAACAGCCGATGCCGGTGCCGGTGCGCCTGTCGGCTCCTGTCGACGGGCACGGGTGTGGCCCACAGCTGTTCCGCTGACACAGGAGGCTGACACGCAGCGCAGTCATGGCACCGGCACGGAGCCATCCTCTCCCTCTCTCCCTCTCCCTCCCCCGCCCACGGGACCGGCGATCCGGTCGACGGACGGGGCCGCGAGCGGGCCCGCGACGGGACGGGTACGTAAGTGGCTGCCGCTGCTGACGGTCTGTCTCGGCACCTTCATGCTGCTGGTCGACGTGACGATCGTGAACGTCGCCCTGCCGGGCATGGTGGTCGACCTCGACGCGTCGTTCGCCGCGTTGCAGTGGGTCGTCGACGCCTACGCGCTCGCGCTGGCCGCGCTCGTCCTCGGCACCGGCTCCATCGCGGACCTCGTCGGCCACCGCCGGGCCTACGTCGTCGGGCTCGCGGTGTTCGCGGCGTCGTCGTTCGCGTGCGGCATCGCGCCGAGCCCCGCGGCGCTCATCGCGGCACGCGCCGTACAGGGCGTCGGCGCCGCGGCCATGTTCGCGACGACGTTCGCGCTGCTCAACAGCTCCTACACCGGACGCGACCGCGGCAGCGCCTACGGCCTGTGGGGTGCGGTGTCGGGCGCGTCCGCCGCCATCGGCCCGATCATCGGCGGGCTGCTCACCGAGGGCGTGTCCTGGCGGTGGATCTTCTTCGTCAACCTGCCGGTCAGCGTCATCGCCATCGTGCTGTGCGTGTTCGTGCTCACAGACGCGCACGAGCCCGCCCACAGCAGGGTGGACGTCCCCGGCATGGTCACGTTCACCGCGGCGGCGGCGGGCACGACGTACGCGATCATCCGTGCGAGCGAGGAGGGCTGGTCCAACGCGCTCACCTGGTGGCTGCTCGCGCTGGCGGCGGTGCTGCTCGCCCTCTTCGCCGGCATCGAGTCGCGGTCGCCGCACGCCATGCTGGACCTCGCGCTGCTGCGTGACCGCGCGTTCGTCGGGGTGCTCGTCACGGGCGTCCTGCTGACGTTCGCCGCCTTCTCCGCGTTCGCCTACACCTCGATCTGGCTGCAGTCCGTGGTCGGTCTCAGCCCCATCGAGGCCGGGCTGACCGGTGTGCCGCTGTCGGTCATGGCGTTCATGGTCTCGGCGTCGACCGGCCGCCTCCTGCACGGCGTACGGCCCGACCGGATCCTCGGCGGCGGCCTGCTGGTCGTCGGCCTCGGCGACGCGCTCGCCGCCGGGCTCGTCCACGGCTCGGCGAGCTGGCCGGCGCTCATACCCGGTTTCGTGGTGATCGGCATCGGGGTGGGGATCGTGACGCCCGCGCTCGGCTCGGTCTCGATGGCGCTCGTGCCCGTGCGGCGCGGTGGCATGGCCGCCGGCGCGGTCAACACCGCGCGGCAGCTCGGTTTCGCCTTCGGTATCGCCGTCCTGGGCAGCGTGTTCGCCGCCCGCGCGCAGCGCAGCCTGTCCGGGCGCGGCGTCGAGGACGCGGCCCGCACGGCCCGCGCGGTCGCCGGCGGCCAGACGGCGTCGCTGCTGCACACGGCCCCGCCGAGCACCCGGCACGCCCTCGACACCGCCGTGCACGCCTCGGCGGTGACCGGTGTCCAGGGGGCGTTCGCGGTGGCCGCCGCGGCCGGCCTGCTCGCCGGCGTCCTCGTCCTCGTCCTGATGCGCCCCACCCGTCCGGCATCATGATCTGAATATTGATGATCCTAATGTTGTGACCATCGGAACCAGAAGATCAAATCGCGGGCCGGTGCCGTCAACGGCGTTGACTATCAAGGGGCGCGCCCGGCCATCCGACCGGGATCGATAGCCGCGGGGACTGCGCATGTTCGCCGAGGGCACCGCGGCGGCGGCGGACGCAGCGGCCGGGTGGCGGGCTGCCATACGCCTCGCGCTCATCCAAGATGCTCTCATTCATGAGCGTATCTTGGATGAGCGTCTACCGAGGGGATGTGTGTGACCGGGTTCATCGGGCGTGATCGAGAGCTCGCGGCGCTGGGCCGGATACTGCAACGGGTCGAATCCGGGGGGCGGGCCGGTCGTCCGGGCCGGGCGGTTCTGATGCGGGGACGACGCCGCGTCGGGAAGTCACGGCTTGCCGAGGAGTTCGTCGCGCGCGCGGGGGTCCCGTACGTGTTCTTCACCGCCTCCGCCCAGCCCGACACCGCGACGGATCTGCGGCTGTTCACCGAAGCGGTCCGCGGCTCCACCCTGCCGCGCGCGGACACCTTTCACGATCAACAGCCCCGGTCCTGGGACGCGGCACTGCACCTGCTCGCCGACGCGCTCCCGACGGACCGGGTATGCGTCGTGATTCTTGACGAAATGCCATATTTGATCACTAATGACGCGGGTTTTGAAGGCACGCTGCAGAAGCTGTTCGACCGCGAACTGTCCCACCGGCCGGTGCTGCTGCTGTGCATCGGCTCGGACCTGGCGATGATGGAGGCGCTGAACAGCTACGGCCGGCCGTTCCACCAGCGCGCCACCGAGATGGTGATCCCGCCGCTCAACCCGGCCGATGTCGCCGACATGCTCGGTCTCCCGCCCGCCGACGCCTTCGACGCCTATCTGATCACCGGCGGGCTGCCGCTGATCCTGGACGAGTGGCCGGCCGGCGTCCCGGTCGACGGCTATCTGAGCGAGGCTCTCGCGGATCCGACCTCGGCGCTGCTGGTGAGTGCCGAGCGGGCGCTCGCCGCCGAATTCCCGGTCGAGGCGCAGGCCCGCGACATTCTCGGCGCGATCGGCTCCGGCGAACGGACCTATTCACTGATCGGACGGGCCGCGGGTGGGATCCCGGCCGGCTCGCTGAGCCGGGCGCTTCGGTTGCTGACCACGAAACGCCTGGTCGAGGCCATGGTCCCGCTGTCGACCCAGCCATCCCGAGAAACCCGGTATGTGGTCGCCGACCCGTATCTGCGATTCTGGCTGACCTTTCTCGGCCCCAATCTCGCCGAGATCGAACGTGGTCGTGGCGACCTGGTCCGTGCCAGGATCGCGTCGTCCTGGAGCACCTGGCGCGGCCGCGCGATCGAGCCGGTTATCAGGGAGTCGCTGCGGCGTCTGCCTCCCGGGCCGCTGCCGGACGGGACGAACGTCATCGGCGGCTACTGGACCCGGACCAACAACCCCGAGATCGACATCGTCGGCGCGGACCGGGCACCGGTCGCCAGGCGCGTCACCCTGGTCGGCTCCATCAAGTGGCTGAACAACCGCGCGTTCGACCCGCACGATCTGGCCCAGCTCGTCGCCCATCGCTCCCGGCTGCCCGGCGCCGACGACTCGACCCCGCTGCTCGCGGTGACCCGCGCCGCGACGACGATGGACGGGATTCTCACTCTCGGCCCCGAGGATCTGCTCGCGGCGTGGCGTCCCTGATACACGGAGTAAAAAACCGGCGGGATGCCGTCAACATCGTTGACTATCTTGTCCTCGGCGCGACACGGCCGCCACGCCTTTACCGATACCCCCTATGGGTATAGAGTCGCTACCGCTGTAGATACCCCTGGAGGGTATGAGTGGGTGGAGGTGCGGATGAGCGCGGGCCACGGCTACATCGGGGACAAGGACGACTACCTCAAGCGGCTGCGGCGCATCGAGGGCCAGATCCGCGGCCTGCAACGGATGGTCGAGCAGGAGGAGTACTGCATCGACATCCTGACGCAGGTCTCGGCGGCGACGAAAGCGCTACGCTCGGTCGCGCTCGGTCTGCTCGACGCGCACATGGCGCACTGCCTCGTGCAGGCGGCGGCAGCCGGCGGCGAGGAGGCCGACCAGAAGGTACGGGAGGCCTCGGACGCGATCGCCCGCCTGCTCCGCTCCTGAGCGCCCACAACAACACGACGACACCCAACGACATGATCACGCTTCCACCGCGCCCGGCGCTCGTCCCCGCGTCCGGCAAACCCCGGGCGTGGACGGCGAAAGGCGGCACGGGCCACGGAAGGGACGTGGCTGTGCACCACCGACGACGCCAGGCGCACCCCGCAGTCGATCATGCCTTCCGGAAGGACCAACTGTGACCACGACCACCTACACCGTTGTCGGCATGAACTGCTCGCACTGTGTCGGCGCGGTGAGTACCGAGATCGGCCGGATCCCGGGCGTCAGCGACGTCCGGGTGGACCTGGACAGCGGCGCGGTAACGGTGATCAGCGAACAGCCGCTGGCGGAGACCACTGTCCGGGCCGCCGTGGACGATGCCGGCTACGAACTCGCCAGCCCCAACGCCAGCGCCAGCGCCAGCCGCCAGTAGAGCCGATCGGCGGCAGGGCCGGCCGGCCAGGAAGAAGCCGGCCGGCGAGAACCAGCCGGCGAGAACCAGCGGCATCGGCCGGCAGCATCGAGGCGGGCACGCCACAGCACCGAGGCACCTCGGCAGGGCGCGCCGGCCGAGCGGGAACGGAGGAACGAGCGCGATGAGCGTGACCGCGGATGCCGTGCCGCCCTCGGGCGTCCACGAGATCGATCTGTCGATCAGCGGGATGACCTGCGCGTCCTGCGCGGCGCGCATCGAGAAGCGGCTCAACCGGCTCGAGGGTGTGACCGCCACCGTCAACTACGCCACCGAGCGCGCGCACGTCGTCTACCCGGACCGGCTCACCCCGGCCGACCTGGTCACCGAGGTACAGCGGATCGGCTACCGCGCCCAGCCACCACGGGCGGCACAGGCGATGCGCCTCCTCCCGGCGCCTCCGGCCGGGGGCGGCGGGCCGGGCCGTCCGCCGCGAACCGTCCGGCCGGACGAGGCGCGGCGGGCCGCGGGCCAGGAACAGGAAGGAGAAGGAGGCGCGGAAGCGGGCCGGGCCGCCGCGGCGGCGGACCCCGCGACGGAGCGGGGGAGGCGCGTCGGCCCGCGGCGGCTACGACTGATCGTCTCCGGTGTGCTGAGCCTGCCGGTGCTGCTGCTCGCCATGGTGCCGGCGTTGCAGTTCGACAACTGGCAGTGGCTGTCGCTGGCGCTGGCGGCCCCGGTCGTGCTGTGGGGCGGCCTGCCGTTCCACCGGGCGGCGTGGGCGAACCTGCGCCACGGCGCGGCGACCATGGACACACTGGTCTCCATCGGCACGCTCGCGGCGTTCGGCTGGTCGCTGTACGCCCTGTTCTTCGGTCACGTGGGGACGCAGGGCATGACTGGCATGGTCATGCCCGCCGCGTCAGCCGCCGACCGGGGCGGCGGCGCGGACAGCGTCTACCTCGAGGTCGCCGCCGTGGTGACGACGCTCATCCTCACCGGCCGCTCCTTCGAGGCACGCGCCAAGCGGCGGGCCGGCGCCGCGCTGCGGGCACTGCTCGAGCTCGGCGCCAGGGACGTGACGGTCCTGCGCGACGGTCAGGAGCGGCGGATCGGCGTGGAGCAGCTGGCCGTGGGCGACCGCTTCGTGGTGCGCCCAGGCGAGAAGATCGCCACCGACGGGGTCGTGGAGCAGGGCCGTTGCGCGGTGGACGCGAGCATGCTCACCGGTGAGTCGGTGCCGGTCGAGGCCGGCGTGGGTGACGCGGTCACCGGCGCCACCGTGAACACCGACGGCCGGCTGGTGGTCCGGGCGACGCGGGTGGGCGCGGACACCCAGCTCGCGCGGATCGCGAAACTGGTCGTCGAGGCGCAGAGCGGGAAGGCCGCGGTCCAGCGGCTCGCCGACCGGGTGTCGGCCGTGTTCGTCCCGGTCGTGATCGGCCTCGCGGCCGTCACCCTCGCGGTGTGGCTCGCGCTCGGCGAGGGGCCGACGGCGGCGTTCACGGCCGCGGTGGCCGTGCTGATCGTCGCCTGCCCGTGCGCGCTCGGCCTGGCGACCCCCACCGCACTGCTCGTCGGCAGCGGCCGTGGCGCCCAGCTCGGCATCCTGATCAAAGGGCCGGAGGTGCTGGAATCGACCCGGCGGGTGGACACCGTCGTCCTGGACAAGACCGGGACACTGACCACCGGGCGGATGAGCCTGCTGACGGTCGTCACATCCGACGCCACCGGCACCGGCACCGGCAGTGGCACCGGCAGTGGCACCGGCGGTGGTACCGGCGGCGCGGGCGCCGGCGTCGACGAGGTGCTGCGGCTGGTTGGCGCGGTCGAGGCGGCCAGCGGGCACCCGATCGCGCGGGCGATCGCCCACGGCGCGCGGGAACGGCTCGGCGAGCTGCCGGACGTCGAGGACTTCACCAGCATCGACGGGTTCGGCGTGCGGGGGACGGTGGACGGCCAGAAGATCGTCACTGGTCGTCGTCGCCTGCTCGACGAGTGGTCGATGCGCATCCCCGACGATCTCGAACAGGCGGCCCGGGCCGCCGAACGGGACGGCCGCACGCCGGTGTTCGCCGGCTGGGACGGTGCCGCCCGCGCGGTGCTCGTCGTCGCCGACACGCTCCGGCCCGGCAGCGCGGACGCGGTCCGCCGGCTGCGCGGCCTCGGCCTGGCACCGGTCCTGCTCACCGGCGACAACGCCCGGGCCGCCCACGCGGTTGCCGCGCAGGCCGGCATCGACGAGGTGATCGCCGAGGCACTGCCCACGGACAAGGTCGACGTCGTCGCCCGGCTGCAGGCGCGGGGCCGGGTCGTCGCGATGATCGGGGACGGGGTCAACGACGCCGCCGCGCTCGCCCGCGCCGATCTGGGCCTGGCCGTGGGGACCGGGACGGACGCCGCGATCGAGGCAGCCGACATCACCCTCGTCCGCGGGGATCTCGGCGCGGCCGTGGACGCCGTCCGGCTGTCCCGGCGCACCCTGGCCACCATCAAGGGCAACCTGTTCTGGGCCTTCGCCTACAACGTCGTCGCCCTTCCACTGGCCGCCGCCGGCCTGCTCAACCCCATGATCGCCGGCGCGGCCATGGTGCTGAGCTCCGTGTTCGTCGTCTCCAGCTCGCTGCGGCTGCGCCGCTTCCGCCCCACCGGCCGCGACGCCGCCTCGCCCGCGTGAGGCGGTGATACCACCGAGACACCGCCAGCGTGAAGAAATGATCACAATCTGACGTGGAAGGCCGTTCGCGGCAGCTGTCGAGCCGTGTCAGGCTGGGAGAAGCCGAGCCGGACGGACCAACCAGGCGACACGGTCCGAAGGACCAACCAGGCGACACGGTGATGTCCGCTGTGTACCGCTGGTGGCCCGGGGCCCGCTGACGAGCTCTCCGCAGGATCCGCCGAGGCGAGATCTGTTGAGAAAGGTGGCGACCGGTCATGACCCGTACCAAGCGATGGACGGTCGACGTGTTCCTGATCGAGGACGACGGCCACACCCGCGCGGAGGCGGCCCTGCACACGGGGCCGCGTGCGGACGCCGGACGCGGGCTGCGGGGTGTCGGGCACGCGCGGCGGCATCCCGCCGACACCGAGATTCCCGAAATCGGCGACGAGGTCGCGGTCTCCCGCGCACTGTCCGAGCTGGCGTATCAGCTGCTCGACGCCGCGGCCGGCGACATCGAGGCGGTCACCCACCAGACGGCCCGCCTGCGCATGCCGCAGCACCACCAGGGCATCCGCCCCTGACGGCGGCCGAGCCGCGGCCCCGCGGTCAATCCCCGTCCGGCCGCGAGGCCGCCCTGAAGATCAAATCGTTGCGGCAATGCCGTCAACAGCGTTGACCACAGCGATGCGGCAGTAGTTCAACGCATCAGATCACGGGAACGAGGGACAGCCGGCCGCTCCGGCAGCCGTATGCCTACTCGTTCTCATGACCGGGCGCTGGGACGGGGCCGCTGGGCGGGGAGACGACGCGGCCCCCGGTCCGTGATCGACCGGGGGCCGCGAACGGGCCGCGAACGGGGAAGAGCCGTGAACGAGGACTGTCGTTACGGCTTCACGGCCAGGTCGGAGACCGCGGTCCCGGCCGGGAACTGCCCGATCAGGCTGACGTGCCCGGTGAGCAGGTTGACCGAGTAGAGGCCGTACTGACCGGCGACCGACAGCGCCGCGAACCCGGCGGCGTCGACGGAGGTGCCCCCGGAGACCGTGCTGTAGATGTCGAGACCGGCGTTGAGAGCCGGGTCCACGCCGAGTGCGCCGACCGTGGTGAGGGTGCCACTGTTCGGCGGCGCCTGGATCGCCAGCTGGTTGAGGTTGGTGTCGATGGTGAACAGCGTGGTGCCGGTCGCCGGGTCGCTGTCGTTGTTGGTGTAGGCGACGGCGGTGGCACCGAGGGCGGACAACGGGGTGTCCGTGGTCGTCACATGGGTGACGACATCGTGGTGCAGGTTCAGCCCCGAGTCACTGACGACGCGCAGCAGGCCGTCGACAGGGTCGAAGTCGACGCCGAAGGAGGTGAAACCGGACGGCGGGCCACCCAGGTGGGACACTCCGGTGGCCACTCCGGTGGTGGTGTTCAGCGTGTAGACGCCGCCACCGTTGCCCACGCCGTAGAGCAGCCCGTCCTGGGGCCGGTAGTCGATCCCGATGAGCGAGGTGTCCTGGCCGATGAGCCCGGTGACGGGCACCCCCGCCCCCGCGCGCTGCGGGGACCGGGTGGAGAACGGGACCAGCCTGCCGCC